>JAEUIP010000087.1:0-7177 GCA_016795075.1 Planctomycetaceae bacterium
GCTTTAGTTGTCTTCGCAACGCTCCTGTCAGCCCGCTCGGGGTTGATTGCGAAGCGACTCACATCGGTCGCGTTTTTGATGGGAGTCATCGCGATTGCGATTTCATCAACACCTCTTCCGTACTGGTACTATGGCCTGGCCGGGCTGATCACCATGGGCTGGTTAGTCTCGGTTTATGTCGCCCGGTGGCAATGTTGCTCTCAGATCGCGGTTATCGCAACTTGGTCTGTGGCGATCGCTATGGAAGTGCCGTTCCAATTTACCCCAACTTTGGAACCCGTTTCGACCCGCTCCATGACCATCGTCGGAGACTCGATCACGGCCGGTATGGGCATGATCGAACGCTCATCGTCACGGATTGCTCCGCGATCTGAAGATGCTTTGCAGAGCGAACCGCTACAATCGAATCGGTCCGTTCGTTGGCCGACGTTGTTTGCTGCCGAGCATCACATTCGTGTGCAAGATCTTTCGCAACCGGGTGCGACGACGGCTACGGCGCTGAAAACCGTGCAGGCGCAGCCGATCACAGCCCCAGTCGTCGTGCTGGAGATCGGTGGCAATGATGTCTTGGGCGACACAACATCGGAGGAGTATGCTCGCGATTTGGATGCCCTACTTTCGCAGCTTGCTGTGCCGGGGCGGCAGTTAATCATGTTCGAGTTACCACTGCCGCCGTTTCGGAACGAATTTGGGCGAATCCAACGAACGCTCGCGCGAAAACACAACGTGGCACTGGTTCCCAAACGTGTTTTATTGTCTGCCATTGCGGCCGATGATTCGACCGTGGATACGATTCATTTAACGCCGACGGGACATCAGCGCATGGCGAAACTGGTATGGAGCTTCGTACAGTCCGCGTTTCCTTAATCCGAATCATCCCAGCAATCATCCGCTTTCTGGTGAAGATAGATACGGTCTGAAATGCGGTTACTGAATCGTCGCTACCGTCGCCCGACGGTGGTGGAGGCGAGTGGCAATCCAGGTTCGTCCGGGCAGTCGCACTCTTACTTAGTTCCGATTCATCGGGACTGAGTAAGCGTACGAACCCACCACAGAAACCTGACGAAAAAAACACGCGAGATACCGAACGGGCGTTTCCACAAATCAGAGTCTCTCGGCGGCAACCGGGTGATTTTGGTCGTTTCGGGGCGGTCGATTCATCTTGCTGGTTTTGCGATTCACGCGAATAATGGCCGTGGAAGGATGCTCATGCCTCGTACGATTATGTCTTTCGTTGTGATAATCTTTTTGATGGTCGGTGCCGTTAGCTGCCGGGGGCAGGTCCCCACGCAGCCCAAGCCAACGACCGTGACCAAGTCCCCGTCACTCGATGAACGCTTACTGTTCTTCCCGGCCAAGTTCCCAGAAGGTGATTGGGAACCCAAAGATCTGAAGTTCGAAGACGTGTATTTCACGGCTGAAGACGGCACGAAACTTCATGGTTGGTATTGCCCAGCGGAAAATCCGCGGGCGGTCGTCTTGGTTGCTCACGGAAACGCGGGGCATGTGGCATCACGGGCCTCGTGGTTGAGGTATCTGCAGCAGCAACTGAAGGTGTCGGTCTTTATGTTCGACTACCGAGGGTATGGCCGCAGCGAGGGGATTCCAACGGTGGAGGGGGTGATCCAAGACGCGACCGCCGCCCGCGCGAAGCTCTGCGAGTTGGCGCGTATCCAAGAAGACGAGATGCTATTGATGGGTGAGTCGCTGGGTGGCGCCATCGTGGTCCAACTAGCAAAAAAGTCGGCTCCACGTGGGCTGATTCTGCAAAGTACGTTTTCTTCGTTGCGCGACGTCGCCGATTTCCACTATCCACAATTGTCTTGGCTAGTTCCAGCGGACAAGCTCAACTCGGCAGAAGACATCTCCAAATTCAAGGGAGCTTTGTTGCAAAGTCATGGATCCGTCGATCAAACGATTCCCTTTTCGTCCGGCGAGAAAATATTCAAGAATGCCAATGAACCCAAAGAATTTGTAACCATCGAATCGGCGGATCACAATAATTGGATGACCGCTGCGTATTTGAAAAAACTCGATCAGTTCATTCAAAAGCTTGGCCCCGCGCGAAGCTTGGAGCAAGAACCGCTGCGTCGTAAGTAGAATGTTCTTGACCGTTGGACTGTTTTCGTCCAAGAGACCGACAGGGCTGGCGAATGTGGTTTTGCTGCGAGCATTCCAGTTTGCGGATGCGTCGGATTGTCCCACTGAAAGCGTATTTGTCGATGGTTGAGCGAATTCGAGCGAACGGGGAGAGCCAATGATTGCCGAGAAAGACCCCCAGGTTCGAACAAAGCCGGCCTGGAGACGATGGGTTCGTATTGCTTTTCTGAGTTGGGCGTTGTTCTCGAGCCTCTGGTTGGCGAATTCGGTTCGGACTCAAGGGGTTGAACCCCATTTGCTCAAGAGTGACGCGCGTGTTGAGGTGGTGGATCGGTCGACAACGTTGGAGTTCTTGCCAACGGCTGGAACATCGGAGACGGCCCTGGTGTTCGTTTGCGGTTCCGGAATCGCCGCGGAAGCCTATGCTCCTTTGCTACGACCATTGGCGGACGAGGGAGTTTCGGTTTTTGTGGTGAGGTTGCCCTATCGATTTGCGCCATTCGAATCTCACAAGCAGCAAGCGGTGGATATCGTCCGGGCTTTGCCCAAGCAACACCCGGAGTACACACGTTGGGTGGTCGCGGGTCATTCCTTGGGAGGGGCACTGGCGTGTCGCGTCGTTCGGACTGACGCGGGCTCGTTTGATGCAATGGTCTTGGTTGGCACGACCCATCCCAAGCAGGATAATTTGTCGTACCTGAAGATTCCTGTGACCAAGGTTTATGGGAACTCGGATGGAATTGCCACCTCCAACGACGTGGTTGCCAACGCCCATCTGCTCCCAGCACATACTCGGTGGGTGGAAATCGAAGGCGCCAATCACTCGCAATTTGGCCATTATGGACATCAACTGATGGACCGCACAGCAACTATCAGCCGGGAATCACAGCAACAGCAGACTCGCGAAGTGCTGTTTGCTACAATCACTGAAATCAACCAAGACCTGAGGATGAGTTCTCATGCCGAGTAACACCGTTGTCCACTTCGAGATCTACGTTCACGACATGGTTCGTGCCAAAGCCTTTTACGAATCGGTCTTGGGAATCGTGCTTGAGCAAATGCCCTCCCCCACGCCTGATCTGGATATGGACATGTGGGTCTTTCCGATGGATCGGGAGAATGGCATGAGCCAATATGGGGCCGGAGGAATGTTGGTCAAGATGGACGGCTTCACGCCAGGCGGCAGTGGTACAGTGGTTTACTTTGGCTGCGAAGACTGTGCGGTCCAGGCGGCTCGGGTAGTAGAGTTTGGTGGTAGCTTGTTCCAAGGGAAGACAGCGATCGGTGAACACGGTTTCTGCGCGTTGGCGCGCGACACCGAGGGCAACATGATTGGCTTTCATTCGATGGCGTAGAGCGTGTGATGAACCCCGAAATCCAAGTTTATAATGAACGTCACGAATCGAGCGACCAAGCGATTTGCAACGTGTTGGCCAACGAAATCGATTGTGGTTTGCCGAAGGCCGAGAGTAAGATCTGGCATGCTCATCCGGTTTGGTTCTTGGATGGCAATCCGATTGTCGGCTACAGCAAACAGAAACGCGGCATTCGCTTGATGTTTTGGAGTGGTGCTGATTTTGCCGAAGCGGAACTGGATGTTGTTGGTTCGAAGTTCAAAGACGCTTCCATTTTCTATACCGACGTCACGGAGATTAAGAAATCGGCTCTGCGACGTTGGTTAAAGAAAGCCGTCACGATTCAATGGGACTACAAGAACATCGTCAAGCGAAAAGGGAAGTTGGAAAGAATCGTCTAAGCGTGGTGTCCTTGTTCCACTTGCTTGACGTCTTAAGAAGTGATCCGAAATGTCTAGCGTTTTAGCGGCAGTGGAAACGATCGATCACTCGCTGATCGCCAGTATCGACTAAACAAAAATGACCCGCCAGCTCAGAGTTTTCCGACTCGTACTCCTCGTTCGGCGGTACTCGTGCTCGAGCTCGAAACTGGCAAAAATCACGAGTACGATTACCATTCTGCGGCGATAAGCCCCCGGCGACAAACGAGAAGCGTCAAAATCTGGGTGCTTAAGTCCAAGGTGCAATCATGGCGATTGTTTTCTTGTCGCCGATCGCGAACCGGTTTGTATCCGGCCGCCACATGGACAAGCCCACGGTGGATTAGAGTCGCTTGCGTGGTGGTTAGTAGTTGTAACCCAGGAGCTCTTGTAGCTCCAACCATCGAATTTCAAGTTCGGCCAGTTCCGCTTTTAGCTTCGTGGCGTCTTCGTGGAGACGCAGCGCGACGGTTGCGTTCGACTCGGTCATCAACTGCGATTCTTTTGCGCGTTTTTCGTCGTCCAATCGCGCGATCTTCTTTTCGAGGTTCGAAAGTTCTTTGCGCAGTTTTCGTTCATCGACTTGTTCTGTGGGTTGGACCACTTTGGGCGCTTTGCGGTCCGTTGGACTGGTGTTTGGTCCGGCTTCCAAACGGCGGCCATCTTCAATTTCTTGATTGATGTAATAGAGATAAGCGTCGTAATCCCCAGCGTACGTGCGCGCGGTCCCTCGTCCCACTTCGATAATCGAGGTGGCGATGCGTTTCATGAAGTGGCGATCGTGGCTGGTAAAGATCACGGTGCCCTCGTATTGGATTAACGCTTCGGCCAAACTTTCGATGGTTTCAACATCCAAGTGGTTACCTGGTTCGTCCAGTACCAGAATGTTCGAATTGCCCAACATCAAACCGGCCAAACAGAGCCGGGCTCGTTCACCACCCGACAAGACCTTGATCTTCTTTTCGACCGCTTCGCCGCGGAACAGCAACGCACCGGCCTGGGCCAATATTTCTTGATTGGTCGTTCCTGGCAGTGCTTCTCGTTCCAAGAATTCCAGGACCGTGAAGCGCTCCGGTAGGCTCGTGTAGACATGTTGGGCGTAGACACCCACTTCGCAACCATGTCCCCAGCGAACATTGCCAGCTTTGGGCTCCAACGAACCGACGAGTGTACGCAAGAGAGTGGTCTTGCCTTGGCCGTTGTCACCCACAATGGCGACTCGTTGGCCATGTTCGATTTCCAAGCGGATGTCGCCGGCGACTTGATGATCCGGATAACCAATTGCCAGATCTTCGCAACGAACTGCGGGACCCCCACGCGGCTTGACGCGGGGAGCGCGGATGTTGGCCGTTGGCAAATCGGCGACGATGTCGATGGTTTGCAGCTTTTCCAATTGCTTGCTCTTGGAGCGGGCTTGGGTCGCGGTCGAGGCCCGCGCTTTATTCTTATCGATAAACTTTTGCAACTGTTGCTGTTTGGAGATGACGGCCGCGTTGACGCGTCGATCGTGTTCCAATCGCTCTTCTTGATAGGTCAAAAACGCGTCCACTTGGCCGGGATACAATGTCAACTTGCCCCGCGATAGGTCCAAAGTCTGGTGGCATGTCGCTTTAAGAAAGTGCCGGTCGTGCGAGACGATCAAGCAGGCTTCCTTGAAACTGCGAAGAAAATGTTCCAACAGAATTTGTGTACGGAGGTCCAAGAAGTTCGTTGGTTCGTCAAGCAACAGGAGAGTGGGTTCATGTAGAAGGAGGGCCGCTAGCTTCACACGGGTCTGCCAACCGCCAGATAACGCGCGGACGGGACCGTTCAAATAGGCCCCTTTGATTTCGAACCGACCAGCGACTTCGCCGCATTTCCAATCCGGTTGGTCACTGTCGCGCATCAAAAAATCCAGGGCCGATTCGTCCGGGAGGAATGGGTCATGCTGGCGCAAATAACCCACACGCAGTCGGGAGTTGAGTTGAACTTGCCCGGCGTCCAATTCCTCCTCGCCCAGCATGACACGTAGTAAGGTGGATTTGCCGGCCCCATTCCGGCCCACAAAGCCGATTTTCATCCCTTCGTGCATGGTGAATTCGGCGTCATCCAATAGAACCTGTTCGCCATAACTCTTGTAGGCACCAGTGACTTGAATCAAAACGCTCATAATCGAGTGGCTTCGCGGAGGAAAAATGGGGGGAAAACGCCCGTACATGTTAGATGGCAAAGGGGCCAAGCGCCAAGGTCCATCCGAATCTGCCGGTCGATTCGAACTGGACCTTCTTCGGCAAATTCAGGTTTTCGAGATTCGAAAACCTTGCTAAGCTCCGCGCGGACAGGTTGGCCAGGATGTGGATACGATGCGTGGGATCATTTTTCTGTTGTTCGTGCTTTTAACCGCGTTTGGAGTCGGTTGCGGGACGACTGCGCAGCGTGGGGCGATGGAACAGCTACTCGTCTCGGACGCGATCGATCAGGCAGTTGGACAAATCGACTTTTCTCCCTTGGAGGGCCAAGACGTCTATTTGGATGCCGAGTACATTCGGACCGTGAAACCATTGGGCTTTGTAAACGCGGATTATGTTTTAAGTAGCCTCCGGCATCAGATCTTGGCGTCGGGCTGCCAGCTGAAAGATCGACGCGATGATGCCGATATCATCATCGAACCTCGGGTCGGTTCATTAGGTACCGATGATTACAACATTGTGTATGGCCTGCCACGCAGCGAAGCCGCCGCGGCGTTGGGTGCGGCCAGCAATACTGGGTTTGTCTTGCCACTGATTCCCGAACTTGCCGTCGGAAAAAGCGAGTACCGCCAAGGATTTGCCAAGGTAAACGTGTTCGCGTACCGGGCAGACGATCGATCTGCCGTGTGGCAATCCGGTGTGGCTCGGTCAACGGCAACGAGTCGCGACACGTGGGTGATGGGGATTGGCCCGTTCCAAAAGGGCTCCATCTATCGCGACAAGAAAATGGGTGGATTTAACCGTCTGGCCAACGTATGGTCCGCGACGGCCGCGCAACAAACGATCCCTCCCTACCTCATTTCTCAAACGTATTTGCCAAAAGCTAACTTGGAAAATGTCGCTAACGGCCAATCGGAACCAGGCGGCAAAAATTCGAATGCCATCGTCGCGGGTATTGGCGATGGCAACACAGGGAATGGCAACAATGGCGCCGGTAACAACGGCGCTGAAAACAACGGCGCTGGCAACGATGGAGCTGGCAGTACGAACGGCGGTAGTTCCCTGCCGACGGAACGTCGATAAGTCATCTTTGTCGGTCCATGTCAAACGCTGGCCGCGTTGCCGATTTCCGTTT
>JAEUIP010000087.1:7187-17878 GCA_016795075.1 Planctomycetaceae bacterium
AGCCCATTCGCTTTCTGGCCATGCGTCACCTCATCGTATTGACCTATACAATCCATGGTCGCAACGCGAAGGCTTCTGCTAGCATTTGGAGCCGAATGATGGCTCGTGAAAAAAATTGCAGAACATTTGGGGGGCATTCACAAGTTGTGTAGATTCATCAATTTACGTCAAACAAATTCATGTTGACCCAATTTGGGATATTGGGCTATATTCCGGTGGTAGAGGCAAGCTTGGCAAACTTGTAATCCAGCAAAGGCCGGAATACAAGGAAGTCGAAGGGTTTTGCAATTGCAGCGTAAGGTTCATGGGATAGTGAAGCTGCCAAACTCCATCGTCATTTGCCACGACCATGGTGGTTCGGAACTCATCATGGATTGCTTGCAAGGCTCAGGGGAAGTCGCCTACACAAATGGATTGACATTCTGCAGACCTGAAGAAGCCTCGTCAGGTTCAGGATTCGTTGGCGTTCGGAAAGGAAGATTCCATGTCGAAAAAAACGGTTTTTACCACGGGTGAAGCGGCGAAAATTTGCAAGGTCAGTCAACAGACGATCATTCGTTGTTTTGACAACGGTACCCTGAAGGGATTCCGCGTGCCCGGCAGTCGTTTCCGCCGGATTCCCCGCGACCAGTTGTACACATTCATGCGGGACAACGGGATTCCAACCGATGCGTTGGAGAGCGGGAAACGCAAGGTCTTGTTGGTCGATGACGATGTCGAATTGGTCGAATTGATGCAGGACGTCTTTGCGCGGGACGGGCGGTTTGAAATCCGAACGGCCAACAACGGCTTTAACGCGGGAATGATGATTTTGGAGTTCGAGCCAGATCTGGTGGTGTTGGATGTGATGTTGCCGGACATCAATGGCCGTGAGGTTTGTGCACGGGTTCGCGGCGACAGTGGCTTGGAAGCCGTCAAGATCATGTGTATTTCCGGCATGATCGAACAAGAAAAGATCAACGATCTTCGCGCAGCCGGCGCCAACGACTTCATGAACAAACCTTTTGCGGTTGAAGAACTGCTGGGGCGTTGCTGCGAGTTGTTGGATATGGAGCGGGCAGCCACCGGAACCTGATGGCGTGGTTTCTATTTCTGATCGTGAACTGTTGATTCCCTGGTCTCAAGCACAGCAGCTAAGTTTGGCTGCTGTGTTCGACGCCCTACTCGACAGTCTCCCGCTGGCAGTTTCGCCAGTGCCCGGTCGTGGAACCAACGCCAACGCAGCGATCGCGGCACCTCTACTAAACGAGACGCAAAACAACGTTTGCTCGACGCACTGGGTGTTGGCCGCGGCTGCATGTCTTGTCGCTCAAGTTGATTCTGGCCGAGAAGTCGACTCCAGCCCCCTGGTTTTCCCCGAGACTTCGGTCTCGGATGGGCTTTTGTTGCCCGCGGAATCTCGTCAGTTGCGACGAAACCGTCAAGCTTGGTGGATGGCTTTGCATCAAGTTTTATCGGGACTCGAAGAAGCTCGAGATCCGATACACGATGCGATCAGTGATTGGACGGATCCCAATCGTCTGGTGGATTTGCCGGAGGGGGCAGCGGTTCCTGTACCGGCTGGTACTCGTGAACGCTGGATGCAAATGTGGGAGCATTGTCGTACGCTCAACCAGCGACCCACACGCATCGCGTTGTCGGTGTCGGGCGGAGATCTAGCTGACCCGCGATATCGAAGCCTACAGCTTGGTTTGGTCCGCCGGATCGAATTGATTCTGTGTCGATTCACTTGGGAAGACCGTGTTCAAGAAGAGAAGTTGGCTTCCTTAAAGCGATTGGCGTACGGTGCAAGCCACGAGATCAATAACCCGTTAGCCAACATTGCCACTCGTGCCCAGACGTTGCAACGGGACGAAGACAATCTGCAACGCCGGCAAGTTTTGGAAACCATCAACGCTCAGGCTTTTCGCGCCTTCGACATGTTGGCGAACCTGATGCACTATGCCGCTCCGCCGCTCGCGACGCCACAAAGCGTGGATCTTGTGGCGTTGGTGAAACGTTGTCTATCCGAAATTCAATCACATGTCGTCCAGCGTCTCGCTCCAAAATGGTACGGCGACAGTGGCCCCATCCGGGCTCATGTCGATCCACAACAAGTGGCCGTCTTGGTTCAAGCTTTATTGCGAAACGCCGGAGAAGCTTGCGACAGCGAGGGAATCATCAACGTGACGGTGGAGAAAACCCCGAAGGACTCTGACACCGCTGAATGGGCTGTCATTCGTGTTACGGACAACGGTCCAACCGTACGGTTCGAGAACCTTGCGGTGATGTGCGATCCCTTTCATTCCGGGCGTGAGGCCGGACGTGGACTGGGTTTTGGGCTTGCCAAGTCGCTTCGTATTGTTGAAGCCCATTCCGGATGGTTGGAGTTTCAACCGCAAGTTCCCCGTGGGTTACAAGTTTCCGCGTTTCTACCGCTCGCGGTGACCAACCATGTTGCGCAAACGTGAGGCCTGACTGCGACTTGGGAGCCTGTGAATGTGGGAAGTCCGCGTGCTAGGCAAATGCTCGTCTTTGGTTCAGACACGGCTAAGAAACGAGTATTGAAAAATGGAAATTGAAAAATGCAAAATGCTGACAGCCATCGTTTGCTCGCGGAATGCCTGAAACTAGACGTTTGGTACCTTTTGAATTTTTCATTCTTCAATAATCATTAGACATTCCCACGCCAGCGCCAGCGAGGGTCATTTCGAAGCTTTCGACGTTCGAAATCCGAAACTTACTTCGCGACAAATCCTTAGCAGATGCGAGGTAACAGGGCCCCCATTGGTTCGTCCAAGGGGACCGGTCGCGACAATGTTCGTCTGACACTGACTGGGACGATGCTCTTTGGTTCAACACGACCAACTCGCGCCGCGTTCTGACTGATGGGTACCGACCGCAAAGCGGTCAGCGCTGGCTCGACATAAACTTCGGGCACTGCCACCAACATGGTCCCTTCGTTGGCGACAAACAAAGGATCTATTCCCAACAATTCACTCAGCCCGCGCACTTCAGCGGTCATGGGAAATTGATTTTGCTCGACGCATAAGGAATGCCCACAATCGGTCGCCCATTCGTGGAGCACGGCAGCGATGCCACCTCGGGTCGCGTCTCGCAAGGCTTTGCAAGGAATCTGGGCGTCGATCAATGTTTGGACGGCTGGCCACAAAGAGCCACAATCACTGACCAAGGGCGAGTGCATTTGGAATCGTTCCCGCGTTGCCAAGACCGCCAGGCCGTGTTGAGCGATTGGGCCACTTACCAATAGTGCGTCACCCGGTACAAGTGTGTTCGCGTTGCTAACAAACCCAGGAATGCACTCGCCGATGCCGCTGGTGTTGATAAAAAGTCCATCGGCGCAACCCACGGGAACAACTTTGGTGTCACCGGTCACCACTTGCACGCCCACCCATTCTGCGGTCGTAGCGATGCTGTCGAGAACTTGTTCCAGGACCTTAATCGAGAAGCCTTCTTCGATGATGAGCGATAAACTCAGCCAGCGCGGCTTGGCACCGGACACGGCCAGATCATTGGCGGTCCCAATGATGGCCAATTTTCCAATGTCTCCGCCCGGGAAAAACAGCGGCGAAACGACAAACGAATCGGTCGTAAATGCCAACCGTCCAGGAACATTGGGCAAGTGAACTGCATCGGCAAAGGTTGCGTTGATTTGGGGGAATCGAGCAGCGATTTGTTGCCGCAGAAAATCGCGACTTCCGCGACCACCTTCGCCATGAAGCAAGGACACGCGATCGGACCCGACACCGGTATTTGTCGGGCAATGCCATGTGGGGCCTGGGTTCATGAATCGATCAACTCGCGGGCGAGGTGTTGAGGGGAACGAGATTGCTGTAGCGATAATACGCGCTGCACGCTCCCTCGGTGGAAACCATTGGAGCTCCCAAAGGAGATTGCGGAGTACAGCGTGACCCAAAATGCGGGCACTGGGTCGGTCGAATTCGCCCGCTCATTACGGCGCCGCTCTGGCATTCGTCTTCAACCGCGACAGTCGTTCGTTCCAAGGCAAATCGATCGACGGCATCAAAGCCGCGGAACTTGGAGGCCAAAATCAATCCGCCTAGCGGGACTTCACCCAATCCACGCCACGGTTGATCAGCTACGACAAAAACCTGTTGCAGTATTTCTTGGGCGGCAAGATTTCCGGCGGGTCGAACACTTCGGGTGTAGGCGTTGACAACGTCGAATGAACCTTGTTCCAGTAGTTGAAGGCAGCGATAGATGCCCACCAATAAATCGATCGGCTCGAATCCGGTCACGACAATGGGCATCCGATAGCGTTGGGCGAGTTTGTGATATTGTTCGTAACCAGTAATCGTGCAAACGTGTCCGGCTGCCAAAAATCCGTTCACACGACAATCTTCGGCTTGGGCAATCGCCTCCATGGCCGGTTCGACTCGAACATGGGCAGTCAACACCGAAAAATTTGGCAAGTCCAGTGCTTCGGCTTGAGACACGGCAATCGCGGTTGCGGGAGCGGTCGTTTCAAAGCCTACAGCAAAGAAGACAACTTGAGTCGAAGGTAGTTCTTGCGCCAACTTCACGGCATCCAACGGCGAGTAGACCATTTGAATGTTCGCGCCTTCAGCTTGTGCCTGCATCAAACTCCGATGTTTCCCAGGAACTCGCAGCATGTCTCCAAAGGTTGTCAACAACACACCGGGCCGCAAAGCCAATTCGATCGCATGATCTATGACGGTCGTTGGGGTCACGCAGACCGGGCAACCCGGACCGTGAAGTAGTTCGACGACGTCCCGTAATTCTTCGTCGATGCCGTGTCGCAACAGCCCGTGTGTTTGGCCGCCACATACTTCCATGATCGTCCAGCGCCTCGTGGCAACGCCGCGAATGGACTCGACCAACTGCTGAGCCAACGCCGGGTCGCGGAACTCGTCGATCAACTTCATTCGTGGAGTTCTCCCAGTCCGGCCCCGTTCACTTCGTGCTCATGGGATCTCAATTCGCTCAAGAGAAGGTGGGCGACGGCGGAATCCATCACGCTTATGGCAACGCCGGCGTGTACGATCACATATTCGGCGACCTGTGCTTCGGGGACACATGACAGGTTGCAAACACGCCGCACCCCCAGAAAATCGATCTCGGCTTCACAAAAGGGTGGGTCCCGACGCAGCCAGCGGACGATTTGCCCTGGGATTGCCAAACACACGGGATTTGCCTTTTTCAAAAAAAACTGTCAGCTTTCCCACCCCAATCTCGCGTATTCTACCAGGCAGGGACGCGGGCGTCAGACGACCGAGGTGGAAGTTTTGAACGGGATGAACGGTTGCGGAATGAAGAAATCGTCACAGGCCTGAACAAAACGGAGATTTCGGTGCATACTAAGGGAGCCCTTGGCACGCGTCGTTTGCCTCGAGTTGACGCGACTTTTCCCAGGCTAGTCCAAAAAGGGGTCTGACCCTCTCCGGCCGCGTCTTTATGTCCGGAATTTTGCTTGCCCAGCGAATGGGCAGGCACATTTTGGGATAACGCCTGGTACACGGATTTCTGTGAATAATTCGCAGAATAACTCCTCTAAATGTGACAAGTGATATGAATTGTTTGGCTACACCCCCGGTCTTGCAGACCGAAACACAAGTTGACGAACGAAAAGTAGTTGATTTTGGAAATCCGGAAGTCCGCAGCCAATGCCCAAGGATCGCCATCATCGGCGGTGGGCCTGGTGGGTTGATGACGGCCTATCTGTTGCAGAAGAAGGCGGGACGCTCGTTGGCAGTCACGATTTATGAGGCCGGGAAGCGATTGGGTGGTAAAATCCTGACTCCTCAATTTTCCTTGGCACCGGTGGGCTACGAGGCCGGAGCGGCGGAATTCTACGACTATTCACCTGTTGGGGACGATCCACTCAAGAACTTGATCGAAGAACTTGGTCTTCCGATTTCCAAAATGGGTGGAAATGCCGTTTTTATCAACGGGCAACTCATTAGTAACTTGGACGATATCGAAACGCATTTGGGCGCGGCGGCAAAACAAGAGTGGATTCGATTTCATCAACAAGCTCGCAATCGAATGTCGCCCACCGATTTCTATTTGTCGGGCAGCGACGAGTCCACACCTTCGGAGGATCGATCGGGTGGCCGCGACTCTTTTGCCCAGTGTTTAGCAGGTTTGCAGTCCGCTGCGTTGCAGCAGTTTGTCCAAGTTCAAATTCATAGTGATCTGGCGACAGAACCCGACCACACCAACGTCGACTACGGTCTTCAGAACTATGTGATGAACGATCCTGCTTATATGCAGTTGTACGGAATCGATGGCGGTAACCAGCGCTTGCCGGAAGAACTAGCTCGACGTTGCCAAGCCGATATCCGGTTGCAGCATCAGGTTCGTTCCGTCCGTAAAATTTGGGTGGGTCCGCATGCTGGACAATACGAAATCCAGGTGATGGCGGACGACTGCGAACAGCGCGAGTGGTTCGACTACGTCGTGGTGGCGTTGCCGCACGACGCTTTGCCGCATGTGAGCTTTGAAGGCTCCCGTTTGCAACCGGCCATGAAAAATCACTTCGACCACTATCATCACCCCGCCCATTACCTGCGTTTGACCTTGTTGTTTCGCCGTCCTTTCTGGCAAGGTAAGTTGAACGAATCGTATTGCATGCTGGATAATTTTGGTGGCTGTTGCCTTTATGACGAGTCATCGCGATTGGTCGAACCCGAATACGGAGTGTTGGGGTGGTTGTTAGGCGGAGCGGCGGCAATCGAATACTCCAAACTGTCCAACGAGGACCTGTTCGAATTGGCATTAGATAGTGTGCCAAAGTTTCTCGGCGATGCCCGAGCCCATTTCTTGGAGGGTCGGGTCCACCGTTGGTTGAATGCGGTCAATGCCATTCCTGGCGGTCGGACCACTGTTCCGATTCATCAACGACATTGTCCCGAGCAATTCGAACATCGCGAACTGTTTGTGGTAGGCGACTACTTGTACGACGCCACCTTGAATGGTGTGCTCGATTCCGCCGAATATGCTTCGGACGGCATAACCGCTGCGGTCCATCGGGACTGAGGTGCGACCGATCCTCCTGTCTGCCCCGCAACCGGAGGGAAAGTACGAGGCTCTGACCGAAGAGGGACAGAACCTTTGGCGGGCAGGCAAAATTTCAAACAATAAGGCGTGACTTGACCGAGTAAGACCTCGTTGAGAAAACGCCCAACTTTCGAACCGTTGATCAATGAATTTCGTAGCGACGTTCACAACGAACCAAGTCGAAGATATCCATCAATAGCTAGGAACCTCAATCCGTGCCAACAACTGATACAAATACGAAGGACAAAAGTCACCCCGTCGTCCAGGATCATCGAACCATGTCGAATTTGGTGAGTGATCTGGAACTCGAAATTTGGGAGGTCGGCTTTGTTCAACAAGCCGAAGCTCACCCACAAGCGTTCGGGCGTCGGTTTGGTGAGCGACAGCAACACCAGATCGTCCGAACAAGTGTTGCGACGACGAAACAAGTCTCGCGGGTCGCGATCTCTGGACGGTCTTTGACGCTAATTGTTGTCCCGGACGATCCGGCAAATGGTTTGGCGACAGTGCAAAAGCTACAAGAGTGGTTGGATAATTCTGATCCTACGACAGCTATTCGCTCGCAATTGCTGGCGCTGCAAGGTGCTCAAATTGTCTGGCATCCGCAGTGTTTGGTCGTCATGGTGTCGCCGAATCGTCTTGAAACGGTTTGCCAAGCGGTACTCGAGGGCTACTTTTTCGAATCACAACTTCGTTCGCTGGAAAGCACGTTGGAAGCGAACTGGGACGGAACCCTGGCGGATGCTCCGCTGGGATTCGAGTTCAATGCGACCGCGATCTCGCGCCGCGAGGAACTAGCTCAGCGATTTCGTGACGTTCTGAATCTACGAACTCGCTATGCGAGGTTGACCTCCTTTATCATCGTACCCCACGTGTACCCACCGACATTGGCGAGCCAAATTGGCGAGCGTTTGCGGGAACGACTACGCATGGAAGAACGACTAGATTTGGTCGATGGCAAACTGGAAGTGCAAGAACACGTGTACGAATTGTGTAGTCACCGCGCCAGTGAGTTCATGGTGGCACGGACGGGGCATCACCTGGAGTGGGTCATCATCATCCTGTTGGGATTTCAGACCCTGATGTGGATCGTGGACCTACTTTCCACGACGAGTCCATAAGTCATGCGATATTCTTCCATCGATATTCTGCGGACCTTGTCGATTGTGATCATGGTCGTGGTCCACTTCTGCGAGAATCTGGCGGGGATCACTCCCAAGGTCGCCGGCATTGGCGCTCCGATGTTCATGTTCCTGTCCGGCGTCAGTTACCGTCTCTGGTTAAACGGACGCACGACTCGGCAATTGAGTAGTGACTCGATCAACAAGATAACGACTCGGCGCGGGTTGTTTCTGATTGGCTTGGGCTTTCTGTTCAATGTCTTGGTCTGGATGCCGGAAGACGTTTTCAATTGGGACGTTCTCACGTTGATTGGGACTGGGATGGTTTGCCTTGGGATGGTCCGGCAGTCACCGCCCTTTTTGATTTGGTTCGCGTGTGGCATGATTTTTTTAATTAGTCCCGTTTTGCGGCAATTGGCTGATTGGGAGGCCTATTGGGCGAACGGCTATTTTGATCCCGACTTCACCATGCGAGATTTGTGGCAAGGCTTTTTGGCGGTGGGCTACTTTCCAGTTTTTCCCTGGTTGTTGTTTCCCCTGTTGGGTTTTTCGGTGGGGACCCTAACGTTTGGCGAAAAATCGAATCCGCCCAAATCGTCAGTGTTGTTGCGGACATGTGGCGTCGGTTTCGCATTGATGGGCTTGGCTGCCTTGGCGGTGGCGACCCGTTACTTGTTGGCCGATCAATTCCCGGCAACGTGGCCCAAGAGTTGGACGATGTTTCCGCCAAGTTTAGAATACCTCACCGGAACGATCGGTTGGGTCTTGTTTGCGTTTGGTGGTGCCTACTGGCTGGTCGATTTGAAGATGCCACCGGACAGCTTCAAAAGCTTGCGAAATGTGACGGAGCAATTTAGCCGTCGCTCATTGACGGCTTATCTGTTGCATCACGTGGTGCATTTGTGGCCGCTGTGGCTGTACGCGGTTTGGCAGGGCCAAGAGCCGACTTATTACTGGCGACAGGCGACCGACTTGAGCACGGCTTTGTTCTTGGCGACGTTGTTCCTGGTGGCCTGTTACCTATTCTTTAGTTGGTTGGATCGTCGGAAATATCCAGCTGTCGAAAATCTAATGCGTTGGTTGTGCGATTAAAATGCCATACGTTAACCGCAAGACCGATTAACGAAGGACGTCTTTCGCTTCTAAATTGCGCGGCGACCCAATGCCGGGCAGTGTGTCTAAACCATGGGCCACAGAAGGACCTCGCCCAGGATTCCTCTGCGTCGCGACTTTACGAAGTACCGTTCAACGAAGGACGGTGGTAGACACATTCCATGTGCCGCGACCATCAAAAAAGCACTCGTTTTTTGCGGATAGCCGGCGGCACACGGACTATGCCTGCGATTTATTGAAAGAGATAGCGGCTAATCAACACGGATCCGCTCGCCGTTCTGGAGAGACGTGAACGGTTGTGGCTGCTGGCACACGAGTCGACCAGGGTGGCGGGCAATCAAGTGCTTGGGGACTTTGCCAGATGCTCGCGAAACCATTTGACTCCATGATGCAGGAGCCACTCGGAACGTTCTTTTTGAACGGGACTAATCGTCCCCTCGTAAAATGTGGTTACTTGAATCTGGAAGTAGTCTGCTTGGTCCGCGCGATCGCGTCCCTGCACCACATGGGCGACGAAATCTTGCCACAATCCGCGTCCGCGCGGACGATTGAACCAGAGCCCGTTCGCGCGGAACGCTCCGTAGGTGATCAATCCATCACGCACGTCGGGAACTCGCCGTATGGTAAACTGCTCCACGACGGGTGGCGAAGTTAATGAGCTTTCTACGACCACCGATTCTTGTGGTCCAAGTGGCAGCTTGTCGAATTCCAAAACTCGTTCGTCGTGGATCTTCCAGCCGGTTCCGCGGTAACAAACGCGCAGGTCGTGCCAATGGGGTCCGAACATAAAATCGCAAGACAACAAATAGATGAACCCATCTTTATCTTTCAATTCATAGGTTCGCGAGTATTGTCCCCAATTGTCCCAGCGAAACAAATCCGACCGACGATCGCTACTGAAACTAACCAGCTCCCAGTCGGCCGGAACGATTGGCGCTGTAGCATCCAGATCCAATGCGTTCTTCATCGCCCGGCGGACATTGGATGTCTGTGACTCTTCCTGGGGTAGAAAAAAAGCGAAGTACGCCAATCCCATGACAGCAAAACCAATGGTCGCTGGGAAACCAAATACGGAGCGAGGTGAAAGAAACCCGGTGACGCTTTTGGACCATGCCGCTTTTGAGGTTTCGCTCTCGTCAATTGATTCTTCATCCATGGCTGCTTCGTCCAATTCCGGTCCCGAAGCGATCGCCCAATTCCAGCCGAATACAAGAGCTTGCCCGACCGTCCAACTTTTTCGAGATTCTGTTTCGCTTTCTCGCTGCCGGATCGGCGCCAACAAAGCCACTAGGAACCGATCGACCGAGAAAATGACGGCCGCTGAAATCGCAAAGATTACCAGTCCCAATAAAGTATGCGGCCATCCTTTGATGAGATCCAATTGATACCAACTCCAACTGAGCGAAATCACAATCA
>JAEUIP010000088.1 GCA_016795075.1 Planctomycetaceae bacterium
CGGACTTCGTGCTCCGACTGTACTTGGACTTCATTCCCGACCACAATGTCATCATCGTGTCCGACTCGATTAGTGCGGCAGGGTTGGGGCCGGGCACGTATCCACTGGGGGGACAGTCGATTCAAGTGGATGAACTCGGGAGAGCCTGGGCGGCTATCGGGAAACACATGGCGGGTTCGACGGGGATTCTGTCCCAAATGGCGACTTGGTTGGTTCAAGAACAAGGTTGGCCACTGGACCGAGTCCTAAAGTGGACTTGCGAGAACCCCAGTCGCTTGATCGTTTAACCTCAAGACGGTTCAACGAGGGACTAATTCCGCCTCCCAATCGCTCGACGCAATGCTGGGCGACAGATATAAACCATCGGACAAAGTGGGGCCCCGTTCAGCATTGCTTCGCATCGCGGTAAAACGCAACCGTCAAAAACAGAACACCATCGACACTCGAAAAACGGGTTTTGACCAAAGCAGTAGGTTTATTCGAATGACGAAGAATGTCCAAACTTGGCATGCCCTCGAGTGGCCGGCAAACCTGGTCGATCTACCGTCGACGGTGGTCCTGTTTGGCAAGGACAATTTCCTGATTGACGTGTCGTTGCGGCATACATTCCGCTGTTTGGCGGGCGGCGACGCGGACGTGTTGCCGCCACCAAAACTTGACGGCGACCATCTTCGTTGGACGGATCTGGATGCCGAGCTGGCAACGGGCTCTTTGTTTTCGCATGGTCATTCGCAACCCGTGGTGGTAATCGATGCCGATTCGTTTATTAGCAAGCATCGCCCCGAGTTGGAATCGTGGGTCGCCAAACCAACCTCGTCCAACACCCTGGTGATGGTGACCGAGACCTGGCAGGCAACGACCAAGCTTTACAAACTGGTGCAGCAACATGGCGTGCTGGTTTTATGCGACCCGCCCACGACCAGTGCCAAAAGCAAAGCGGTCGATGTCAAGCAAATTGCCAAATGGATCACCCATTGGGCCAAGCAGCATTACCAATTGGAAGTCCCCAGCGAAGTGGCCACTTTGTTGTGGGATTTTTCACAAGATTCCTTTGGAATGGTCGACACCAGTTTGTCGAAACTAAGTTTGTTATTTACTCCGGGCACTTCGATCACGCTGGCGGACATTCGAACTCATGTCGGCGGTTGGAAGGCCGAAACCGTTTGGCAAGCGATCGACCAAGCCATGGACGGCCAAGTGATGAAGGCCATCGAAACCCTGCATCCGATTTTTCACGCGGGCGAACATCCGCTAAGCATCATGGGCCAATTGTCGTGGTCCCTAAGACGTTATTCCGTGGCGTACGACCATTACAACGAAGTTCGACTTCGTGGGCTCGGCCGCGCCGACATGAAAGAGTCGTTGTTGTTGGCAGGATTTCACAGTTGGGGCTCCGAAGTGGAAAAAGCAGCGGCACGCTTGAAGCGACTCGGCCGCAGGCGTTTGGATTGTCTGCATCATTGGCTCTTGGACATCGACCTCGCGTTGAAATTTACGCATTCGGACGAAGCCCTCGGTCGGCAACTGATCGAACGATTTCTTGTTCAATTGAGTGAGTAGGTAAATTGTTGAGCGGGTCAGTGAGTGAATACGTGAGTGGATGAGTGTTATGGTCAACGGTCTGATGATGGCACCTCGCCGCTTGGTGTTTGGAATTCTGGTGTTGCTGCTGCCCTTGAACGTGTCGTTCAGCAGCGGCAGATGGCAAGAACCGTCGGCGAGTTCAAACTCGGTTGTCCTCGCATTGCCCACCGATACCTTACCGCCTACGGCTGATTTATTGCGCAGCCAACCGCCGTTAGGGTTTGCGTCGTTGCCTGCGGAGTATCCGACCGGTTCCTTGTCGGAGCTCCAAGTAAATTTGGGGCGGCGTTTGTTTTTTGACCCTATTCTATCGAGCGACCAGACCGTTTCTTGTGCAACCTGTCATCAGCCGGACCACGGCATGGCCAGCCCCGACGCGGTGGCAATCGGAATCAAGGGCAAAACGGGGCGCCGCAATGCGCCTTCTCTATTCAATCGAGGGTATGGCAAGTCGCAGTTTTGGGATGGCCGCGCGGCATCCCTGGAACAGCAAGCATTGCAGCCGATTTCGAACCCCGACGAGATGGGGGATGATCTCGAGCGGATCTTGCGCCGCTTGCAAGAAAATGCCGAATACCGGGCAGAATTCGCGGCTGCTTTTGCGCCGGCCGAAGGGGCTCTCGAGCCAAGTTCGACAGCAACAGCAACGAGTGTTTCAGCCGAGCGATTGGCCACGGCCCTGGCCGCTTTCCAGCGTTGTCTGATAATTGCCGATTCGCCCGTCGATCGATTTCGAGCGGCGGACGTCAAAGAACTGTCGATGGAAGCACGCCAAGGATTGTGGATTTTCGAGAGCCGAGGTCGCTGTTGGCAATGCCATTCAGGGGATAATTTCTCCGACGAGCAGTTCCACAACACCGGCGTTAGTTTCGGCAGCTCCGCGCGGGATCTCGGTCGGGCGGACATCACGCACGACCCGCAAGATCGATACCGGTTCAAGACTCCCAGCCTACGTGGAGTCGCTCAAACCGCACCCTACATGCACGACGGAAGTGCAAAATCACTGGAAGATGTGGTAGAATTCTACAACCGGGGCGGATCACCAGAGGACCCGGAACTTTCGCCTCTTCTTCAGCCACTAAACTTGTCCGTGGAAGAACGGCGTTATTTGGTCGAGTTCCTGCGGGCGTTGTCGCCAAGTCAATCGGCAGCGTCGACTCCTTAGCCGTTGGGCATTCGTCGACGACCTTTTTCGAAATGGACGGTTCGTGTTTACAATCCAATGTGGCAGTTGCCGAGCCAAGTTGAAAGTCGCGAAGATTGAACTCATCGGCCAGACTTTGGCCTGCCCCCGTTGCGGAGACATGGTTCAAGTGGAGCCGCCCGTGGGTTGGGTGCCGCCCGCCAATGCCCCAGTGGCAGAAACGCGAGCGGAAGCAAAACCAGATGTCGCTCCCGCGCAACAGCCAGTCGCCAAACGCCGCCGCGACCAATCCGCTCCGAATGCTCCACGTCCAGAAGACCTCCAGGAAACGTTACCTAATGTCGGCAGTTTGGGTTGGGGCGAAGAGCTGAAACTGGTTGACCTCGAACCGGCAACTCCTGCGGACCAACGACCAAGCACCGATGCCAAGCCGGCTCCGCAGGCGACTGGAAAAACCACCAGGGCCGCTGGAGCTCCATCGTCCTCATCAAAAGAAAAGGCCGTTCCGGATGCTCTGTTGCGACCTGAAAATTGGGATTCCGCTCGGACACGGAAACGCCGCGCGATGCTACTGGCGGTGATGGCCGCTGTGGGCCTCTTCATTCTGTTTGGTGCGCTCGGATCATATTGGTGGGGCCAGCAATCCAAACTAGCGGAACTGGCAAAGGCGCCACCGCAACAACCCGCAAATGTCGAAGGGGAAAAAACACCCGCCGAGACGGACGCGAACCCCAGCGGACCGCAGGATAAAGAGGCCGAGAAGCCAACGGAACCCGTCGACGGAACTGGAAATCAACAACCATCACAACCCAACGTGGCGCCGCCCAACGAAAATCTCGTCGAACCGAACCCACCCGACGATGGCGCGTCGGATCGAGACCCTTCGGAGCTGGACGAAGCCGCCAACAGAAACGATGGCGCGCCACGGCCACCACAACCGGACCAATCCCCAGAAGAGATGGGCCTCGGAGGAACCGAAGACGATGGCTCGGACGGTGGGTTTGAAGACACCATGAAGAAAATCTTCGACGATGGCTTGACCAGCGAATGGGACGACCCAGGACTTCGCGCAATGACCGAAGCCGGCATGGATCCAATCGATGATGTGCTCAGACAATTTGCCCAACAACAGCCGACTCGGTCCCGCTCGCCGAGAGTCGTGAAACCATTGCCCCGAGAAACAAAGACACAACGCGGGCTAACGGACAAAATCGCCGGCTTCCGCAACGAACAAGGTCGCGTCCCCCAATTGATGACGATCGCGGAAACGTTGAGCGGACTTCCGGTCTGGATCGACATCCCACGATTCGAGGGGCAACCCATTCCACTCGAGACACCCCGCTTGATGGAATCTGTACAGACCACGATCCCTGACTTGTTGGCCAATCAACTGGAACCTTTTGGGTTCGCGGTCGAACAACATGCTTGGAACCCCGAACGTCCTGATATTTTTGGCCTTCGAGTTTTCCCACGGGACACGGACAAGATGTCCGCAAGTTCGTATTCGATCGATTGGCTGGCTGCCGATCTAGCACCGGAAGCTCGGCAAACCGAGTTGCAAACAGTCGGCAAGTTTTTGAACGACTATATCGCGCCGGGGCAGTGGGGCGACATGGTCGGTGATGCGGAAACCAATCCCGAAGCGCAACGCGCGACGGAAAAAGGTGCGTGGCAGATTCGCGACGGAAAGATCATGGTCGTTCATTATCCGCATGTCCAAAAACAAATCGCCCGACTGTTGCGACAATTGACCTTGGCAAAATCCAATCAAGGACAACCGCTGAATTGGCCCGCAGAGTTGCTACCCAAAGCCGTGCAAGAGAGCGGCCGAATGCAAACCGTGATCAACTTGCAATATCATCAACCCGTACCATTGCGAGACATCTTCCAACAAATCTTCAAACAATCCAATGCAACCGTGGTCGTCGATTGGCCATCGTTGATCGCAGAAGGCTGGACACCGGATACCGTCGTCCCACTTGTCGCTGAAAATCAAACCTTGGTCAGCGTGTTGCAAGAATTGTGTTTGGATATGGGGCTGAGTCTGCGATACATGGCGCCTGATGTCGTGTGCCTGTTGAGTGACTCGGCGGAAGCGGCCTACGCCGATGTGGAGGTTTATCCGGTTGCCGATCTCTGTCCGTCCGCTCGGGAGTGGCCGGTTTTGGGCAGCCGGTTAAATCGACTGTTGGAGCAGGACCTCAACCGCTACCCAACGGCGTATCTCTATTTCGATCCGGATTTTGGATCGATCATCGCGAGAATTCCGCAATCCAGCCATCAACGCCTGCACGCCTACTTTCGCGCCGCACGACTGCCGTGACCTATGCGCGATCAAGTCCAGGTTCGCATCGCGTCTTCAACGGTCGGCTCACCCGTTGTCGGAGGCCAAGGTTCTTGTTTGCCTGTTGTCTTTGGTGAATTGGTCTTGCCAACCGTCGGCAAGGTTTGCGTTGCCGTTGACCTGTCTCTTGAACGTATGTCGCTTGAACGTATGGACGCGCTAACGCCCGGCTGGCTTTACGAAATCCCCCGCCGACCGTTTCGGTTTCGATGGGGATTTTGCCCCGAGGAATTCGCCGTTCACGGCTTCCGTCCAAAACGAGTTGTGGTAGAATTTCATTGCAATGCGGGTGTAACTCAGTTGGTAGAGTGACAGCTTCCCAAGCTGTATGTCGAGAGTTCGAATCTCTTCACCCGCTCTTTGGTTTATTCTATTGCCTAAAAATTATTGCGAGTCGGACTGCGACGTTCTCGCTTCGTCTCTCGGCTGAATTCCCTCTATCCAAATGGAATGCAAAACTTCGGACCAATTGGAACGTGTCCGATGTATCCCTCGTACGGTGGTCGGATGAGGCTCAATCTATGGAACGCTAGTCGCCCGTCATGATCCCGCTTCGTTGTAGCACCGAGATGTCCTCGGGCAGGTTTCACGGTGCGAGTGTTTGCGTTTTGACCGGGAAGGACTTACAATCAGAGTCCCACCTTTGGCAAAGTATCCTTTCCACGTCGAGGATCCGCGTCGTATGTTGAATCTTACATCTCAAGCCAAAACACATACTTGCAATGGCAAAACGAGACGAGACTTCTTGCAGATCGGCACGCTTGGTGCGGTCGGCTTGGGATTGCCCCAATGGTTGGCCGCTCAACAGGCGGGGCATTTGACACCCGATGCCGATCGCAAATCGTGCATCATGATTTTTAATCTGGGCGCGCCAAGCCAGTTGGACACATTCGACATGAAGCCCAACGCGCCGCTCGAGATTCGCGGACCGTTTCAACCCATCGCGACTCGTGGCGATTTTCAAGTCAGCGAGATCCTGCCGCGACATGCTGAAATCGCAGACAAGTTTTCCATCGTGCGTTCATGTTACCACACGGCTGCAGCAGTTCATGATGCCGGTTGGCAAATGCTCCAAACGGGTCGTCAATTCACTGGTGGCGTCAATTATCCGCACGCGGGCGCGGTCGTTGAATATCTAAAAGGGCGACGCACGGACCTACCCGCGCATGTCGTTTTGCCCGAAACAATGGGCCGCGGCGGTGGTAATCTCCCCAATGGCCAAGCCGGCGGCTTCCTGGGCAAGACTTACGATCCGTTTGCCTTGATGGCCGACCCCAGTCAACCGAACTTCAAAGTTCCAGATCTACTGCCACCCACGGATTTAGGCGACGTTCGCATCGATCGTCGCCGCCGCATGCGAGCCGCTGTTGAAGAAAAGCTCACCCATCTGGAGACCAGTGAATCGGCTCAAATGATGGACCAAAACTTTCAAGCGGCCTATCGCCTCATGAGCAGCCCACAAGCGCGATCCGCGTTTGACTTGGCGCAAGAGCCGGAACAAGTCCGCCAAAGGTACGGGATGAATCGCTTCGGCCAGTGTTGCCTGTTGGCGCGACGCTTGATCGAAGCCGGCGTGCGTTTTGTCACGATCAACACGTTTCTAACGGTGTTTGATGAAATCACATGGGACATCCACGGCAGCAAACCGTTTACCACCATCGATGGCATGAAAAACATCGTGGCGCCCATGTACGACCAAGGTTACTCGGCGCTGATTGAAGACCTGCACCAACGTGGTCTGTTGGCTGACACAATGGTCTGTGGCTTGGCGGAATTTGGACGAACCCCCAAAGTCAATCCCGCCGGTGGACGCGATCACTGGCCTCAGTGCTTCACTTGCACTTTCGCCGGCGGTGGGGTCCAAGGCGGTCGAGCCATCGGCGCTAGCGATTCGATTGGCGCCGTTCCCGCCGAACGCCCCACAACACCTGGCGAAGTTGTCGCCACCATCTTCAAAAGCATGGGGCTGGACTTGCACCACGAACTACCAGGCCCAGGGCAACGCCCATTCCCGTTGGTAGATTTTGGGGTCCGAGAGATCAAGGAACTTTTTGTTTGACAATGTGGGTTGCCAGTCCGCTGGCAGCCGGCGGGCTAACCAACCCATACCCAGCATTTCCCCCACGAGGGGAAAGCACAACCTGAATCCGATTTTTCCGCAGCAAGATTCTTGCAACGACATTGGCTGCCAGAGACTGGCAACACACATTGGCTGCCAGGGACTGGCAACGACATTGGCGGCCAGAGACTGGCCACCCACATTGGCTGCCAGGGACTGGCAGCCCACATTTCAATCCGCCCGAACGAGAAGTCATCGTGAAACACAAGCGAACTGTTTTCGACAAAGTCAGCCCCATGCCGCGTCGCCAGACAATCGTCTCGACGGCGCGATTGGTATCTGCCTCAATCGCGTTACTGCTGATCATGGCATGTCGCGTCGACGCGTCGATTTCCACCGACGACCAAGCCGCTCCCATCAGCTTTGAGCGACAAGTGCAACCGATCCTGGCAAAAAGTGGTTGCAATTCGGGAGCCTGTCACGGGGCGCTAGCCGGGAAGGGTGGATTCCGACTTTCCCTGCGTGGCTACGATGCGGCGGCTGACCACTTCAGCATCACGCAGGAACTTCGCGGGCGACGAATCGATTTGTCGGATCCCGGACGCAGTCTATTTTTGTCGAAACCGTCGGGCGCCGTTCCCCACCAAGGTGGTCTTCGTCTCCCAGTTGATTCGCAGGACTATCGGATCTTATCTCAGTGGATCGCGGAAGGAGCGACCGGCCCAAGCACCAACGTTGCACCACTTCGTTCGCTGCAAGTCAGCCCCGACGTTTCGCGTCTGCTTCCTGGACAAGACGTCCAATTGAAAGTCACTGCCCACTACGCTGACGACTCGGTCGCGGACGTTACCGCTTGGTCGATTTTTTCGTCGACTGACGAAGCGATTGCGGGGGTGAATCCCAGCGGCAAAGTTTCTATCCGCGGCAGTGGCGAAGGAGCGGTGCTTGTGTGGTTCGACAGTCAAGTTCGACTCGCGCGATTAACGGTGCCGTTTCCAAATCACGTCTCTCCCGAGCTCTATGCGAACTCGCCACGACGGAACTTTATCGATCACTTGAACTTGAAGCAGCTAGAATCTCTCCAACTTCCTCCGTCACCACGCTGCGATGACGAGACCTTTCTGCGCCGCGCGTCCTTGGATACTTTGGGCCGCTTGCCAACCACCGACGAAAGTGACGCGTATTTCGCAAATCCATCCGAAACGCGGCGTGACCAATTGATTGAAGCGTTGTTGGCCAGTCCCTCGTTTGTGGATTATTGGACGTATCGTTGGAGTGATTTGCTGTTGATCAACGGCACGCGGTTGCGCCCCGAGGCCGTCAAAGCGTACTACCAATGGATTCGCAAGCAGGTGGAAAACAACGTACCCTGGGATGATTTTGTGCGCCAAGTCGTAACGGCAACCGGGACCAGTTTCGAAAACGGTGCCACAAACTTTTATGCTCTGCATCAGAGCCCCGAAGACATGACCGAAAACGTCAGCCAAGCGTTTATGGGTCTCTCGATTGGTTGTGCGCGTTGCCATAACCACCCGTTGGAAAAGTGGACCAACGACCAGTACTACAGTATGGCCAACATGTTCGCCCGAGTGCGCACGAAGGGCTGGGGCGGTGAACCACGCAGCGGTGATGGCCTACGCACACTTTATGTCGCCGCCGAAGGTGAGTTGGTCCAACCCAAAACCGGACGACCACAACCACCCGCTCCATTGGACGGCGAACCGCTACCGTTTTCTGATCCCAGTGATCGACGCACCGTCTTGGCAACCTGGTTAACGGACCCACAGAACCCCTATTTCTCCCGGGCCATTACAAATCGAGTCTGGGCGAATTTCTATGGTCGCGGCTTGGTGGAAGCGGTCGACGATTTGCGATTGAGCAACCCGGCCTCCAACGAAGAACTCTTGGCCGCCGCGTCGCAACATTTGGTCGATCATCGCTTTGATCTCAAGCAATTGATGCGTACGATTCTGCAGAGCGAAACATATCAACGGAGCAGTCAGCCATTGGCCGAAAATCGCGAGGATTCAAAGTACCTCAGCCGATACTTCCCGCGCCGCCTCATGGCTGAAGTGTTGTTGGATTCCATTGATCAGGTCCTTGGTACCTCGACGTCATTTAAGGAGATTGCCTTTCCCGGCGCCGACCGACAGGCGATTGACTTCTACCCAGAAGGTACCAAAGCGATCCAACTGTACGATACGGCCATTGCTTCGACCTTTCTCAAAGCCTTCGGACGCCACAACCGCGAGATCACCTGCGACTGCGAACGCAGCGATCAACCCAGCATGGTGCAAGTCCTCCATTTATCCAACGGGGATACGCTGAATCCGAAATTAGCCAAGACTGGCAATTGGATCGAACAAGGCATGCAGCAAGGTTGGGACGACGCGACGTTCATCGATCAATTGTTTCATGTGGCGCTGATGCGAAAGCCAAGCGACCAGGAACGACAACGTCTGCTGGCCGTGGCGCAAGAATACCCCGCCGCGGAACGACGCCAAGCCCTGGAAGATCTCGTGTGGAGTGTCTTGACCAGTACCGAGTTTACTTTCAATCAATAAGCAGAGCTGAAGTCATGATTCGATGTTCCTGGAAATGGACGACGTTCCTAAGTTGGCTCGTGTTGAGTTTCGGTTCGCTGACGAGTTTCAACATGGCGACGGCGCAAGACGATGAGTACACCGACCGAGTTCTGCCGATCCTACAAGCTCGCTGCGTCGGTTGTCACAATGCCGACGAAGCCGAAGGTGGACTAGATCTATCGACCTATGAGGCAATGCTCGAAGGCGGCAACTCGGGTCCCGCGATGACGCCGGGGGCGACCGCCAGTAGTCGGCTGCATTTGTTAGCCACTCGGAAGGCAGAACCCGCCATGCCTCCAGACCAAGCGGACGCTTTGAATGAAAGCGAGTTGCAAGTGTTGGCCGATTGGATCCAATCCGGAGCCAAAGGACCCGCCGGAGCCAATCCGCGCCCAACCCTGCGTGTGCCCAAAGTGGATGTGCGACATTCCAAGCCGGCCGCCATTTCGGCCGTCTCGCTCAGCCCCGATTTTCAGACGATGGCGTTCGGACAAAATGGGCGTGTCGTGTTGGCGAAGATCCAAAGCTTAAAATCGGGAGTGACCCTGGACGAGTTCGCTCAGACAGCCGGAATGACGATCAACGGCTTCAGTGGAAAAGTCAATTCGGTTCAGTTTTCTGCCGACGGTCAGCATTTGGTTGTCGGAACAGGGACCGCGGGACTTGCCGGTGATGTCCATGTGCTGGACCTTACAGACGTTCTGCCAGCCATCACTCAACACGATCCATCGGCAGCCAAAACTTTGGCAGACGTGTCGCATCAGACGTTCGCAGGACATCGCGACTTGATCTATGCGGCGGTCATGTCACCCGATGGAAAATGGTTAGCGACGGCAGGATACGATCGTGTCATCAAGATTTGGAACGTCGCTGAACAAAGTCTTCATGGTGAACTGCCCGGACATAACGGAGCCGTATTCGATTTGTGCTTTACGCCTGACAGCGCGACGCTCTTGAGTGCTTCGGCAGACCAAACGGTGAAGGTTTGGGACGTAACCACGTTGACTCGTACCGATACCTTTGGCCAACCGGAAGGGGAGGTCAATGCCGTGCGTTTCTTGCCGGGTCCACCAGGAGCTGGAATGCCGCGCGTGGTGGCGATTGCGACGGACAATCGCGTGCGAGTTTGGAACTGGAATCCAACGGCCCAGCCGGTACCGAATCCGCTGTTGGAAACTCGCTTTATCGACGAAGCGCCGTTGGTGGTAATGGCCGTGGATCCTGCGGGAGAACAATTGGCGATCGCCAGCCAAACCGGAAGCCTCAAGTTGGTTTCCACTCGGACATGGGAAGTGCTGGAAACCTTGCAACCCTTGGGTGGTACGCCCAGCGGGTTAGTCTTTACTGCGGACGGTCACAACTTATGGGCAACCGACCTCGACGGCAAGCTCCAATCGCGATCGACGATTGTCTCAACCGTCACTAACGAATCGATTACTGAGGCGCCGGTGGAACCGACATATCTGCTGGACTCGGAATCGCAAACCGTCTCCGAATCGGAACTTGCCGGGAACTCGACGGAGCCGATGTCTGCCCAACGCAACATTCGAGTTGCGGGGAACATCTCCCACGCCCAGGAAGTCGATCGCTATCAATGGTCGGTCAATGCTGGCGAAGTCTGGGCGATCGATGTGGATCCGCTAGGAGCCAACACGACCGTCTCCCCGAATCATCCGACCTTGCCTGCCACCGGCGAAACTAGCAACTTGGATCCGTTGATCACGATCTTGGATCACAACGATCAGCCGGTTGTGCAAACGCGACTCCAAGCAATTCGCGAATCGTATTTTACATTTCGGGGCAAAGACAGTATGCAATCGGACGACTTTCGCTTGTTTGGCCAACAAGATATGCGACTGGATCAGTTCTTGTACGCATCCGGCGAAGTGACTCGGTTGTGGATGCATCCGCGCGGCCCAGATTCCGGATTTGATGTGTATCCAGGTGGTGGCCAACGTTGGACGTACTTTGGAACTTCCCATGTGACCCATGCCTTAAGTGAACCGGCGTACATCGTCCAGCCTTTGGCAAATGGACAAAGTCCACTCGACAATGGCCTGCCTACGTTCGACATACCGTATCGCAATGATGACGACCCGTTCCGCCGAGCCGGAAAGGGAAGCCGACTTTTGTTTACGGCTCCTTCGACAGGCAAATTCACGGTGGCCGTGCAAGACGCGCGGTTGTTCGGTGGCGACAACTTCCATTATCAACTGCGGATCCGTCCGGCGCGGCCCGACTTTCAAGCGTCGGTGACGGCCGTATCGTCGGGGTTGCTGCAAGGAGCAGGACGAGAATTCACCGTATCTATCGAACGCTTCGACGGATTCGATGGGCCGGTCGAGTTCACGATCGATGGACTGCCGCCAGGTGTCGCGGTTAGTTCACCGATCGTGATTGAACCCGGTCAGAAATCCGCTCAAGGTGCAATCTGGATCGAAGCCGACCAGCCGTGGCCTGATTCCGTGCAGCCAGTGGTTATGGCGAAGGCTGAGATTCTGGGTGAGGCAATTACTCGGCCAGCCGGTGATTTAGGCGTTCTCAAAAAAGCCGACACAACTCAGGTTGTTCCTTGGATTGTCGCGTTAACAGCAGACAACGCGCAACCCGTTTCTCGTGCGGCAACAGCCGACGGCCAAGAAACCAAAGTCGTAAAACCGCAAGCCTACGAAACCGTTTTGCGAGTGCGACGCGGCGGTACTATTTCCGCAAAAGTTGTGGTTGAACGCGGTGCTGCTCAAACCGGCGAAATTAGTTTTGGCAACGCGTTGGCCGCGCGCAACCCGGCACATGGCGTCATAGTCGACAATATCGGCCTGAACGGTCTATTGTTGCTGACAGGCATGAACGAACGAGAGTTCTTTATCACCGCCGAAGCCAAGACCGCGCTTGGTCGCCGCCCATTTTTTCTCAAGGCCGAAATCGACGGCGGTATCACAACGCTGCCAATTTGGTTGGAAGTCATCGAATAAGGCGGTCGCTGGATGCCTGAGTCGAAGCCGCAAAATGCCAATCAGAACTCGATCCAGTCGGAGTCGACGGCCATTCCAGTCATCGAGGATTCCGCTTCGCGCGTGCATGGTCCCTGGCGAATCCTGGCCTCGCAGGTTCGCTATCAGGACCCGTGGGTCCAAGTCGTGCGCGACGAGGTTATTCGCCCGGATGGCTTGCCGGGCAGTTATTGCGTCATCACGTTGAAACCGGGCGTCTGCGTGGTCGCCTTGGATAACCAAGGGCGAGTGCATCTGACTCGCGAGTTCCACTATGCCGTGGGAGAAGAGACGATCGAAGGCGTCAGCGGTGGTCGCGATGGCTCCGAAGCACCTTTGCTGGCCGCCCAGCGAGAACTGCGCGAAGAACTTGGGCTGTTGGCGGCGACCTGGATCGATCTTGGCCGAGTGGATCCGTTCACAGCTAGCGTATTCTCGCCCACCCAATTGTACCTTGCCATGGAATTGACTCACGGCGAACGTGAACTCGAAGGCACCGAGCAGATCGAACCCGTGGTCATTGGTTTTGAGGAAGCGCTCGAGATGGTCATGGACAGTCGCATCACCCACGCTCCGTCCTGCGTCGCCCTGCTCAAAGCCGCCCGCCACCTCGGCCATTCCCCCAAACGCAACACGTAGCGATGCTCGCCACTGCGTAGGCAGCATATAGCATCATGTAGCTACAATCGCCAGAACGTGGACAGAAACGCACCCGCCCAACCAAGACCAAATCGTTGACACTCCGATCAATCCGGAAATCGAAACGAACCGCCCCCAACGCCTTCTTTTCCGGACTCATCCGACGTTTGCAGAAACTCCCGCAACGTCAGATTTGGTTTCTTCTCGGGTTGAGCCTTCGTTTTCGCGGCGCACGCGGGCAAGAACAAGATGCTAGCAACAAATGCCCAGACGAGCGGGCGAATCGTTCGATTGGTGAACACTGGGTTAGCCCTTTCCTCCCGGGAGGATACTCGCGAATTTCGGACCTGGAACGGCGCGTACCCTAGCGAATCCGCCGGAATCGAGCAACCCGAATTGCCCACTACCCAAACGACAACTGCCGGCGATTCACCACCGGGACAGACAGGCTCCCATCGTCGAATCAGGCTTTGTGACACAAGTCGTTAGGGATAAAAAGTTACGAATGAAATCCGAAGGACCAGCTCGTTGAGTTTGGATTCTGACGATCGTTGAAGGCCACTGCCAAAGCAACGAAGGGCTCGTCGCGTGTTCAATTGCAGGAATCCAACCGTTCCGAACCCGCCATCATCCGTTGATCAACCGAACTTACGCGACGCGACTCGGACGACGACCGCGGCCAAGGCGACATGCACGATCATTCCAAATAGATCAATTGCAAAGTGTTTGTAGACACCATGGGGGTCCGCATCTGGTCCAAACAATCTGAAATAGGACACTCGAATAACCGTCAAGGCAATCGCAGTGCCCAGCACCATGGTCACGCCCAACCAAGCCACGTACGGCCACGGCTTTTTCTTCGTCCAAAGCCGGGGGACCAAAATCAAATGATTGCAATACGACGCAGCAGCAAACGCACATACCAGACTCGTTGTGACGATCAGCGCCAGCACAAATGTCGGGTGGAAGTGATGCGTCAGCAACAGCCAAAACGCCCACACCGCCACCCAGCCGAAGAGTGAAACAACCATGGCCCGCTTCTGCGTCAAATAGCGATCCTTTTCAATTGGTCCAAAGGAACTTCTTTTCGGCCAACGACCGTCGACAATATGGCTCGTCCAAAGGTCCCACTCGGGCTCTTCGCATCGTTACTCCGCGGCTGCAACTTCAATTTCCAACGGTTCGGTGTCGAGTTTACCACGCCAAAATCTGTCAGCATCGTCGTTACTCTCGTATGCGATTTGCAATCGGTATTTGCCAACTCCCAGATCGGAAGTGAGCCAATTCCAGCCGCCAGGGCTCTTTAATCCCAAACACACGTCACCGATCCGCGTATGCACCAAATGCGCTGGCAGAGCCACTATTTCGCATTGGCCCGCGGCGACTCTAATCGGCTCGTGAAAAAATCGTTCCGGGATCAGCGCAACAATCCGCTCGGAACCATGAACGGGCTCCAAATATAGACGCAGTCGGTCCCGCAAAGGGAACGACAGATCTTTGTCCGTCCCATTTCGGATGCAAAAGCCGATGTTAGTCGTTTCTTCGCCATAGACTTCTCCAGGCCTCTGCCAAACGGACTGCGCCACAACTTCAAATTCCACTCCACCCATAATCACTGGTTTAGACCGACCCGTTCTTCCTTCCAGATCATCCACCAGTCGAAAGTCAAACAGTACGACTTCGTCAATCAACGTATCAAAGCCCCAGCACTTGTATGCGGTCTCTCTCGGTGGAACAGGGATGACTTCGTCCGACATATCAAAGAAGTCTTTACTGCCCGTCCGACGAGCCAATGCGCGAACGTGTAGGGCCTTGTCGAAGTGGTTTTCGATGGAAAGAAATGGCCGTGTCGCTCCCTCATGTGGGGGTGGAAACGGCGACGCCGACGTGACGCCCAATTCGATCCGGACCGATGCCGGTCCCTCTTCACTCGGAATAACCTTGGTCGGCTGTTTCAACTGGTCCCCGTTGCGAAGGAACTCGACGCTAAACTTCTCCCCGACGGCCACAGCGACTTTTTCTTGAATTTCTTTTGGATCGATACCGTCGTTGTCGTCCGTTTGGGCTACTAAAAACACGACCGGGAATAAATTCAACCAAAGTACGAGGACCGTGAATGCCAGGAACTTCATCATGTGATCTCTCTCGCCCAGGTTGCGCCACAAAACAGGAGATTCTATCCGCCGAGCTCAGACAGCCGCGAGACCACTTAAGTTCCGCAGCAATCGGCCAAAATTAGAACAGAGATCGGGAGTCCGCAACATTCAACTTGACATTAGCCTTTTTCCGCGCGATCTCTGGCTGAGCCCACCCGATCCACCAGATTCCAGACCCCGCCGTCCAACTGTTCGATGAGATGCACTTCGTGAAACGTGTATTGAAAGGGAGAAACACGGCTCAAAATGTCTGCGAAAATCTCGTCGGTACACCTACCGTTTCTGGGGTGAATAATGGTGAGGTGCGGAGTGCTATTTCGTGGTTCATCCATCAACAACGCTCGTCGGAGCTGATGAAATTTCTCTGCGCCACCGGTGATCGGCAGGAAAACGAAGTCGTTCTCTCGAAGTGGAAGGCCGAACTCCAAGGTCAGCTCGATCGGGCCTTGAGCGCGAACTCGCTCGCGAAACACCTCCCAATCCGACACCTCGTCCTCGCGGCACAGCGTGACATGCGGGGGGATCAGCCGCGCTTGTTCGGGGTTGTAGCATCGCCGCAAAGTGTCGATAGGCAGGGCACTGGTAAGGTATAGACTGGCTTGCCGACGCTTCATCAATTCCTCTCGGGTAGCCTCAGGCTCCGTCGTCTGCGATTACCAAATTGCCGTTAGCGATCTTCGCGTTTCAATTCGACGCGGATTGGGGAGCCGCCTTTGGATTGGCCCACCGACGTGGTTAGGACGCCTTCCGGCGAAAGTTCGTACACAATCCGTTTGGGGTAGTCGTGCCGAGGGTTTTCGAAGACGGCACGTGTTGGACTTACTTCGGATAACACAAATTCGGTTGGCTTGGCGCCACCCGGTTGGGCGATGTAAACAAGGCCGCCATCGCGCTCGACGATCCGCAAATACTCAAAGCCCACCATCTTGCCACTCTTATTCACGGTGCGGGAAATCGCCAACATCGCTCCGCCAAGCGGAGGGCTCCAACGTTCCTCGATCGCCGATCCCGTCATCTTCTTGCCGACCCATGCACCATCCAACCACCCCAAGTCGCCGATCGTGGCCTTGGCCGGCTCCGGCATCGGAATATCCTCCGCGTGCCGATACAGCCCTACCGATTGGCTAATGATTGGCGGAACCACCGTCACGTTCACCACCAACCCGTCGGTCGTCATCCGAAACGATCGACGAATCATCTCGATGCTGTTCGGTGTCTTGCCCGACAACCGTTCGAACTTGACTTCGTACTCGAAGGTCCCATCCTTCCAAGTTCCGCTGTACCGCGAAATCGTATTTGGCTCTTTGATTTCGGTAATTGAACCGTCCAAGGCAACTCGTACATCGCGATGACCAGACCCATGGCCATTCAAGACGACTGCACCGTCCTCAATCTTCATCGAGAACTTCGTCGACATCGGCGGATTGAGCTGCTCAAGAGTCCTGCCCTCAGTGCGATCCTCAAGAAAAATCCATTCGCCGTCCAATCCCGCCAATTCGTTAACGACTGTCTCAGAATCCTGGACGGCAAACGCCCATGAAAAGGTGGTCAGGGCTACAACAGTCACGAATGTCGCAATTAAATTGGAGCGCCAATTACGCAAGTCCATCTCGGAGTTCCTATTCAAGGTGTGCATCACAAAGAGTTACCGGAATTTCAACCCTTATGTTAGACCGATCGACTCACAATGCAAGAATGGCGAAGGCTATTGCACGGCATCGAAAGACACTTTCGCATCAATACTCCAAGCGATGGACTTACGCGAATCCAATTGCCAGTCCCATTGGTTGGAGAACCAAACCTTCCAAATCGCTAAACTTCGATATTGTCTTACGTTTCGAGTGACATTCGTCCATTCACGTCAAAGGATGGCTCTCGACCGCTCGTTACTCATCTAGGAACTGGAGAAATTCCATTTTTCCGATGCCTCCCGATTTCCAGCGCAGAACGTTTCCCTGAGGGTCTGTAATGATCGTGACCGGAGCGCCCCCTACATTGTAACGGGCCAATACGGCCGCGTGCTCCGGTTTGTCGATGTCGATCGACACAGGAATAAACCGCGAGTTGACCGGCGACGCCACTTGGTTGTCGGCCCACACTTCGCGTTTCATGATCCGACACGGCACGCACCATTGACCCGTAAAGTACAGAATCATTGGCTTCCCAGATTCGATCGCTTGCTTCTGTGCGGATTCGAAACTATCGGCCCAAGCGATATCATTGCTTGGAACATAAAAGCAATACCACGCATACGCCAATGAAACGACCAGAAATGTC
>JAEUIP010000089.1 GCA_016795075.1 Planctomycetaceae bacterium
CCGCATAATAGTGCCCATAATAATAAAAGTAGCCCGCCACTTGAAACCAAGACTCATGGGGGACAGGTCGCTTGCGTCCAATGTCCAGCCAACCGTTTCGCAAGTACAGTCTCCATAACCAATGCTTGACGACATTATCGTTGATCGCTTCGTCACCCCAAAGTCGCAGTGATAGGTTGCAGCTTTGGGTTCGGCCCAAGCTACCACCTGGGCGATTAATGCCGTTCATCGGTCGGAACTTCTGATCTTCGGCGTAGAGGTAGGAGTAGTCTGGTTTTTGTTGACGTTTGATGGAGTCGACCGCACGATCGACCAAGCGTTGCGGTGGAACGACACCAATTTGTTTCGCCTCATACAAGCCCACCAAGATCGACGCGGTCGTGAAGCTGGTCGAATCGGAAGTTGGTCGCGCCGAATGGTAGCGAAAATCATAATAGCCCCACCCACCGTCGACCGACTCGTAACGTTGCAGCGATTCAAATTGCTTTGCAATCAACTGAGCAATTTCCTCGCGACTTGGATCGTTCTCGGATCGACGCTCGTGCATCCGAACCAGTGCCTTCAATCCGTAGCCATGCCCCCAGACGTTGTAGATTGCATCGCCGGTGGCGCGCCGCAAGTTGGGCAAGCGTTCCATGAGCCATCGCTCACTGCGTTCAATCGCACGATCGATTCGTTCAGCCCGATCCTCGGAAAGGTCTTCGGAAATATCTCGGCGAATTTCAATCAATGCCGAAATGGCAAGTGAGGTTGTGCCCATTCGAAACGCGTCATGAGCCCCAGGCACCGGAGCATAAATGTTGAGATCTTTGGTCCGCGTGGCCGAACCCCAGGACCCATCTTTGTTCTGTTTCTCCAACAGAAAATCGACCCCACGACTCATCGCCGCCAAGACAAGTGCACGATCCACCGGAGCAATCTCAGGCAACTCGGGAGCCGCCGAAAAGTTCATCGGCTCGTCGAAAATTTCAGGACGCGATGGCGTGCCAACCTGTGCCGAACCATTCAAAGGTGCCAATGGCCAAACGCAAATCACGACCGCCAGCCAATGCCATCGGTTGATCCGTAACCAAGTCGCTACGCCGGAAAATGCAGTCATGTGGACGAGTCCAAAGAGTAAAAGATCCGATTCAACAAACGCGGAGCCCGGCACCCCAAGACCCCAAGCTTTGCCCGCCCCACTGGCTGAACCTCGGTCAGCGGATTAACACCATCCCCAAAAGGTTCGCTCCGAATCAGTCGGCGACGACTCGGACAAGCTTCTATTTCTTGGTGGCGGTCAAGGTGATCGCCAAACCTTCTTCGGTCGTGATCATCGCAGTTAGCGTATTGCCGTCCAATTTGAATTCGGGCTCCATGGGGCCAATCGGTGTATTTAACTTAATCACCAACTTGTTTTCACTGCGTTGAAACTTGCCGGAATCGACTGGGATCACTTCGCCATCCGAGGACATGTTACCGGTTACCGAATCGTCATCCGCCAGCTTCAAGTTCATCTCGAAAGTCGCGACTTCTTGGCCAAGAACCTGGACTCGCCCAGACCAATCGCCGCTGATCGGGTCTTCGCGCTTCGCCGGTTGAGGCATTTCCGTGGTACTTGTTTCGGCGACAGGCGGTGCCACGGCCGTTTCGACAGCTTCTGTGTTGACTGGTGGAGCGACGGCCTCGCCAACCGAATTATCGGCCGAAGGAGCAGCCTCTGACTTCTCTTCCTTGGCTGCTGGTTTGGCTTCCGTGGCCGGATCCGAATTTGGAAATTCGACTCGGCAGCCGGTTGTTGGCACCAGTCGTCCCGCTAACTTGCCTGGCTTGAATTTCACGACACAATCAAACTTATTGCCAGAATACGGGACCGCCGAAACCGATACGACCTCGCCCTTCATGGGTTCGTTCGGGAAAATATTCGAGAACACCTGAACTTCAACGCCTTGCTTCACATGGCGTAACTCGGACTCGGCGATGGTCAAGCGAACTCGCAAAGGCTTCGCCGGAACGATCGTGACGACGACTTGATCCGCCGTCAGCGACTTACCTGCCTCCAAAGGCGCGGGACGCTCCGGTTGGGCACCCCGACTCAACGCTCCATGGATCGCATAACCCGCAACCGGCGCCTTCAGGACCATCTTCTTGCGTTCGGCTTTCAACGTCTCGAAATTCTTCTGCTGTTCCTCAAACTTGATCTGTTGTTTCTTTAGATCCAATTCGCGCCGCACAAGTGATAGTTTCAGATCCAACATCGCCGCAGCGTACGCCATCTCCGCACGTCGGATTCGCTCGGCTTGTTCGACTTCGTTGCGGGGCAAGTTTTCTTCGATCGTGCGACGATGTTGTTCGCGAGTTCCTTCCAATCGGAATAATGCGCTTTCAACATCTCGTTGCGCCCGCTTCAAAACGATCTCTTCGGATTCTTCCGTCAACTCGTCGCGGCGATACATTTTCTCCAATTGGTCCAGTTCTTCTTGCACATTCTCCAAGGCATATTCCGAGAACTTCAAATTGAAGTTGGCCGACTTTAGTTGATAGTCTTTGTCGACTTTCAAGTAGTGTTCGTAATCCAACTTAGCCTTTTCGAGAGCACGTTCGGCGGCCGCGCGGTCCATCTCTTGAGCCGCCAAGAATTGGTCGTGTTTGAAGTTGGCTTCGTCCATCGCCAAATCCGCCAGCTTCAACTCGATTTCACTATCACGAATCTGTTTATCGATCGCATCTGTTTTCAGCCAAACAATCGCTTGGTTGGCTTCGACTAAAGTACCGTGCGGGACAATCTTCTTGATTACCCACGACTTGGTCTGTTCACCGGTGACCTTCAATTCAGCCGCCTTGGCCGACTCGAACACACCATTGATCTTGACTGGTGCTGGTGTTTCCTGTGCGTTGGTGGTCGCGACCGAGCTCATATTTAGCACGGCACCCAACATCGCGATGGTCAAAAAGCGAACCGTTGGAAGAAGTTGATAAACAGCCATAGTTTGAAGTCACCGAAAAAGTGGAAGCGAAATTCAAATCTAGCCAATAGATTCGAACGTCAAACGACCGAGTCATGTTAGTCCAGCAATTCCTGGATGTCTACCGCCGCGAAACCGTCCTAATCAAACTCGAGAGGAATTAGCTCAGGTTCACTGCGGGAGCTCCAACGACGATATTCAACTTTCGATCTAGCCGAACTTCGCCCCACACTCCCTCTTATCCGAACCACAGCACAGCGACGACTCCAATGCCCAAAATTGGCCCGACTACGATCGCGGCCTATGGGTCGGCCGATGGAACCAGCCGGCCCGACTGAAACTGGCCCTAAATCCCAATTACCAGGTCACTGGAGACGGACCGTCACTCGTTCAAGGCCAAACGTTCCATCACACCAAATCTTCAAAGACGAGACTCGGATCGGGACATCGCGCAGTGGCCCAAACCACATACTCCACACGCGTTTCTATTCTATAAGTTGGCGCGACTTATTATTGGGTGTCGTTTTGATCGATAGGAAAACTCGTCAGGTTCTCGCACCATCCCAAATCGAGCGGTCACCGGCGGGTTCATCTGGGTACGAGAACAGGCCTTCGATAAAGTACAATCGTCATATTTGATGCGTCGGTCACAAACGTCGACTTCCCAGACTTTCTGGGTCGGTTCGACGTTTCATCCATTTCGCGACGGTGGATCGACGGATTACCATAATGCGGGTTGCCTCTCCTGTGCCTTGTCGCTGGCGATCCCCAATGCAGTGCCTGATTGCGTTTGCGTTACTATTGGCTATCGCGGCCAACGAATGGCCCAGCCCCTTTGCGGGAGTCACAGACACGCATCGGGTTTGGGCAGTGGTCTTGGTCCAGACTCTCTTGTCCGCCTTGGCCGGCTGTGGATGCGATCGATTGGGGCCAGGACCATCTAATCCGATTCGCACTTGGTTTCCAATCCTTTGTTGGCTGGCCGGTTCACTCATCGTGACATTGGGACTGGGTTGGTCCCAGTGGGTCGCGAATCACTACGGCATGATCGATGTCGGCAGTGCCGTTCTGATCCTTGTCCCCCATCTTGCTAGCCTGGTCGTGGTTTGGGCGGTACCGCTAGCGCTTGGTGAGGGCCGATCCAAGTCCGGCACGCGTCCTTCGATGACCGATCGCTGGAGAGTCATTCTTAGCCATTTGCGAGTTCGTTTCCAATGGCAGCTGCTACCGATCTTGCTTCCACTATTGACCGTCCTGATCGCCCGGGATCTGCTGGAACGGAGCGTACTGTGGCAGCAATTAAACTGGACCATGCAGGTCGGTGTACTCGCTGGCGCTTCGATGCTCATTGTCTTGCTTGGCTTTCCCTATTTGATCAAATGTTGGTTGCCCACGAAACCATTTGCTGATCCAGATTTTCAGCGATGTGTGGACGACGCGGGCGCGCGTTTGGGCCTAAATCTGCGGGAATCCGTCGAATGGCAGACTCAAATGAAAATCGCAAATGCGCTGGTATTGGGCTGGCTACCAGGTACTCGCCGGATCTTGATCAGTGACGTCTTGTGCTGGGCGCTAACGCCTCGGCAACGGTTTGCCGTTTTTCTCCATGAAGCCGGGCACCTCAAACACCACCATCTTTGGTGGCGACTGTCCGTGATTGTCCTTGCGGCAGAAGTTTTGTTGCTGGGCTCGATCGCCTCGCAACCCGAACTAAACTGGACGAACCCCCAAGAGTCGTTCCGCGTTTTTCTAGCGACATTAGGCTTGCTGGGACTGATGCTGCTGACTGCATTGCTGATGGGGCTTGTTTCCCGAGCCTTGGAATTCGAAGCCGACGCGTTTGTCCTCGAGTATGATCGCGCCACGCCATCCAGCGAATCGGAGCCAAAATCGCTAAGCCTGAATCTTCCGGATGATCTGATTGCCGCGATTCGTTGCACGGCAGACTTGACCGGAACTCCATTGACGCATGTCACTTGGATGCATCCGTCCATCGCCGAACGAATCGAACGACTTCGCTTTTGTCACGCCTCACCCGTATTACGAAAACTCGTGCAACGTCGCTTGCGAGTGCTCAAGGGCATGTTGTTGGGCAGCATCCTACTACTGGCCAGTCTCCTCGCGTTGCATGGGCTAGCTTGGACCATTTAGTGTCTTCGGCGAAATACCTGCGTCAGCCCAATCCCGCCAGATCCACTGGCCCAACAATCGTTGGTACCAGACTCCCTCGCCCAATACGGCACACCTTCAGAGCTTGATCAGCGTGATCCGTCGACCGATGAGCCGCGCTTTCCTGGGGGTGAATCCGCACAAATCGGCTCGGTTGAAACCGACAAGGCAACCAGCAAATACCGGACATCCTCGGCACGGCTTCGGCCCGGCTTCGGCCCGGCTTCGGTTCGAAAGAGCGAACGCTTCGGGCGTTCGTTAAATCAAATTAAATGAGCGGTATTGGGCTGAGGACCAATACCGCTGACGATTGATAATCAAAATCTCGAGCGAACCCGCACTCGGTCGGTTTCGATTTAGCTAAAGTTCGGCCGGTACGGAGGAGTTACTGCTTGGACCGGTTGTCCGACCGAAACCGCCGGGCTTTCCTGAACGAACGGAGAAACGGGCGAAACATTGCTAGCACCCGAGTAGGCAGGGGATGTCAGGGACCGACTCGCCGGCTGCGGCTCGATTTTTGGACCAAGGCGATTGGCCGAACGGGCTCGCTGGGCTGCCTCGTCTTCGTCCAAAACCTGCAAAAGCTTGGAAATACACAACTTATTCATGCTTGTGCCGTGATCTTCAGCCTCGGCCTTTAATGCTTCATGGACGCTCTCCGGTAGCCGGACCGTGATAACCCGAGTTTCCTCTTCTTCCGAGTGGCTGGTCGATTTATTGTTACGCAGAGCGTTCACCATTCTTTTAATGGTGTGGAAAGCGTCAGATCGTTCAAAAGCAATGAATTCGTCCTGGGTTGTGAAAACCTTGCGAGCTGCTCCATCCACGCCGACAACTTCTCGGAAGAACTTGACCCAGTCCGGAGATTGGCGATACAAATCGCGGGCGAATTGCAGGACACGGTGACAGCGGGTCTCAAACGGCATCGGGTTGGCTACTGCCGGGGTTGTGCCTTCAGTTGTCATAGAGAGGACTCCTTTCAAACGGACTAGTGATAGCAAATTAGGGTGTCGCCGAACGTCTCCGAACGACAATTCCATCATCCGAGGGCGTCAATCAAGCGCCCTAAGTCCAGTGATAGCAGCAGCTTGCAAGCACAATCCCCCAACGCCCAATACCCAGGCACAGTCGCTCAAAATTCACGCAACCACCGGTCGTGCTCAATTCTTGGGCACTAGCATTTTCTCTCGGAAACAAACTGTCCCGTCCGAAATCGAACGAGAAATCCTCAAGATTCTTGCGAATTGTGACGGCACGTCCTCGAGCCACCGACGGCAATTTCTAGCTCGTGACAATTAATTTGCCTCATATTACCCCTTTTGGGGGGTTCGTTAATTGCGGTTTTTAGGGGGGTTAAGTACCATTAGTCACGGTGTAACGGGTAAGCGTTTGACGGGGCAACCCGAAAACGACCAATGACGGGCGACCAATGACGGGCGATTTCGGAGGCTTGATTTTGATCTCGAAGGAAAAACTACAATCCGAAACGGCGAAAAAGCTGACGCAAATGGCGACAGCCAAAGGGATCAAGGGCGCTGCTAGCATGCGCAAGGACGAACTTATCAAGAAGCTCGTCAGTTTGGCCAAAAATAAGCTGAACTCAAAACCGACCGCCAGACAACCGCTACGCTCCGCAGCCAAACCAGGGCCGAAAAAACCGGCCGCGAAGCCGGTGGCCCTTGCAGCCAAACCTGCTCCGACCAAGACCGGGCAAAAAGTTGCGAAAACAGCATCGCCTAAGCCTGCAGTTTCAAAGGTGACGACGAAGCAGACTGCGATTGCGGTTGCGGCGACCAAGTCCAAGTCGCCCGCGAAACCGATAGCGACCGCACCGGCGAAAACCGTGGAGAAACCAATCGCGAGTTCGGCCAAGCCGGGTAAACCAACCCGTGGCGTCCCTCAGGCCGGATCCGAGGCGGTTGTCACAGCAACGGCCAAAAAAATCAGTCAGCCCAGAACGACGCCCCCCCGCGACGCCTCTCCAACTGGGCTGAGAGCACCCGCCAAATTGGAAACCAAGTCTCGGCCAACAAATCCGGTCGTCGCCGGAAAGATCAAGTCGATTCAGCAACAGCGGGCGTCGGCAAAAGATCTCGCATTTTTCCGCGAACAGCTATCGACCAGCGAAGAGCCCAAAAAAGATCGACTCGTTCTGTTTGTCCGCGATCCTTATTGGTTACAAGCTTACTGGGAAATTACGTCGACCGGAGTCGACCGGGCCAAAGCCGCGTTGGCGGAAGACTGGCATGTGGCAGTCCCAGTCCTGCGCTTGTTGGTCAACCCAGAAGATGGCGTGACCGGCTCAAGCGAACAGGTGGCTCGGGAAATCAAGATTCACGGCGGAGTGAACAACTGGTACATCGAGGTAACTGACCCACCGCATACGTTCCGCGCTGCCATTGGCTATCTGGCTCCCGGGAATCGGTTCCACTCGATTGCCTACAGCAACGTGGTGCACACACCAACGCCGGGAACCAGCGATCACATTGACCACAACTGGACGGACCTCATTGACAACGGGGACCGCGTTTTTTCGTTGAGCGGTGGGTTTGAGGAAGGGGCTTCGATTGCTTTGCGCGAAGTCTTCGAAGAAAAACTTAGTCGTCCGATGACCCGATCGGCGTTGTCGCGATATGGGACCTCTGAAATCCCAGGGAAGCCGTCAGGTGATGACTTTGTTGTCGATGCGGAGTTGCTAATATTTGGCAAGACTCACCGCAGTTCCGAAGTTACCATTTCCGGTGAACCGGTGAAGCTTCGGGACGATGGGTCGTTTACGGTTCGCGTTGGTTTGCCGGATAAACGCCAGGTTTTTCCGGTTTCTTCAACCAGTTTTGACGGAACGTTCACATACACAACCGTGCTGGCCATCGAACGCAACACGAAAGTCATGGAACCGATGTCCACGGAACCGGGCGAAGACTTCTAAGCAGGAATGACTCGCTCGAGGAATCAGGGCTGATGAAACTGCAACGAATGGGCTCTCGACCAAGTTTTGCCTGGCATCGCTCGGTCCCGTTTCGGCATCGGAGTTCGTCGGGGTTTTCGTTGGTGGAATTGCTGGTCGTGATTGCGATCATCGGTGTTCTGATGGCACTTCTTCTATCCGCTGTTCAAGCGGCTCGGGAGTCAGCGCGAGCCCTGCAGTGCCGCAACAACCTTCGACAAATGATTTTGGCGGTCACCAACATGGAGACCGCAAAGAAATCCTTGCCGACGACTTTTCATGTTGGCATCGGAGCGGACGCGCGGGGCAATTGGAGCATCCATGGGCGAATATTACCCTACATCGAAGCAGGAAACGCAGCCAACAAAATTGACCTGGGCCGAGATTGGCATTCGCAACTCGACAGTGGCGTTCCCCAATGGATGGTCCCCATGTATCAATGCCCAGCCGAGGTGAATTCGAAACCTCGCTTGCAGAACGGGTTACCGTATGTGGCCCCGACCAATTACGGATTCAACATGGGGCGTTGGTTCGTTTACGATCCAACGACGGATCGAGCGGGGGACGGACCGTTTCGAGTCAATCGCACCACCCGCTTGGCGGAAGTAACGGACGGACTTTCTAACACCTTGGCCGTCGCAGAGGTGAAGGCCTACACGAGCTACATTCGAAACACGCACACGATTCCAACCGCCATGCCGACCACGCCGACCGACTTGGCGTCAGTAACCGGTGTTTATCATTTGGGGCCGGCGGTGGAACAAAACACGGGGCATACCGTGTGGCCCGATGGGCGGGTCCATCATACTGGGTTGACGACCACGTTTACCCCCAACACCAAAGTGAATTATTCGCATGGCGGACAAGTCTACAACATCGACTTAACAACTCAACAAGAAGGGCTCGGGACCACACGCCCGACCTACGCGGCCGTCACCAGCCGCAGCTATCATCCGGGCTCGGTTCATGTCGCGCGTCTGGATGGAAGCTTGAGTTCCGTTTCGGACACCATCGAAACCGAAGCCTGGCAAGCGATAAGTACGATCAACGGGCAAGAGTTGAATTCGGTGGAACCGTAAAAACCACACTTTGGCAAGTGTCGCGACGTCCAATCAAAAGGATGCTCCGACGTTAGGGTTGAGTTTGATTTCCCCAACGGGCCAGAGCTTCTGGCGAGGCAACGGTTGGTTGGGCCGAAAGAAGCATCACGAGCCCCAATCCGACAAAGATTCCGCATACTCCGCCGCCGACCACGATCATCGTACGGCTGGAGCCTACGTTCTTGGTCCCAGCAATGGGTTCTTCCATGGGGGTCAATAAATCTGTCTCTGCGGCCGACAGCCGAGCTGCCCGAGCTTGGGCCAACTCGTCTTGGGCCTGTTTCAAGTTATTGGTTGTGGCGGTTTGCGTTGCCATCAAGTTTTGATAGGGCGCTCGCAGATCTGCGAGTCGGGTGAGTTGCGCGACCCGTTCCTCACGTTGTCGCTTCAGTGAATTGACTTGCCCTTCGACAAACAATAATCTCGACTTGGCGATACCGATCGAAACATTGAGTTCATTACGGATCTGGTTTTCCAACGTGCCGAGTCTTTGCTCTGCCTGTGTGTACTTTCCATGCCAGGGTTCGTAACGAGACTTGACATCGGTCATTTGAATTTGTGCGGCGACCAACCCCGCCTTCAATTCGCGGAGCGTTTGGTACTCTTCCAGTAGATTGTTGGGGAAGCCCAGCAAGTTGGAAACATTTTCCAAGCCATTTTGAAAAAACTGAATGTCTTGTTGAATCTTCGACTGGAGATTTGATTCTTTCACGAGTTCCGCATCGAGCGAAAGCAGCAACGGCTTCAGCAACGCGCTTTCGCTGGAGGATTTGTCATCCATCATCGAGCGTAGTTCGATCAGATTTTCTCCCAATGACCGCTCCATCGCAATGACCTGGTTGGTGATTTCGGTGGATTGCTTCTGAGCGGAATCGACTGCTGCTTGGCGACCGGCTTCGATATTGGCAGCTTTATCGGCGCGAATCAGTCGCATTTGTCGGCTCATGCCGTTGCTAATATGTTGGAGCAAGCGGAGGGCTCGGTCGCGCGTGGCCGCTTTGACATTCAAGCGGATCATTTCGGTCTTGCCAACTTCGTTGCCGCCGGGGGCCGACACCCAAACATTATTACGCAGTGCCTCGATGTCCTCTAGCGTTGGGTAGTCCTCACTCGGCCCCATCCAGCCGGGGTTTTCTGGCCCTAGCTCCTTGAGCGTGGCACGCAGGACATCCGAATGTTTGGCAACTTCTTGAACCGTTTCTTGGGCGGACTTTAACCATTCGAAAGATTGAAATCTGCCGCCGGCGATATCGTCCCGAATGAGAAACAGTTGGCTGGCTTGATAGACTTTCGGCGTCATAAGGGCAAACACAATACCGCCGAAACTGAAGACCGCAACCGACCCCAAGATGACGAGGCGGAATCTCAACAATACGGCGATCAGGCCAGGTATTTGACCGATCATTCCTGAGATATCCATATATTGCGAATCCAATACACCGAGCGCGACCGACCTTGCCAGGAAAAACTTCACTGTCGCAAATGCGGCCAAAATCAAGGTCAACCGTCCCGCATCACAACGGGATCGTTTGGGCGGCTACGTCGTATTAGCATGAATTCTTGAGTGGCACAAGCGAAAAAACGAGTTCCAATGGGGGCTCGGTTCCAAACGAGCCGCAAGAACCATAGATTCCACCCACAAGATTTTTTCCACAAAATGCAGCGATTTACTGGCCCGAAAACGGCGCAAACTTCCTCCTGGAGTGGAACGGGAAATTGAAGTATAACGTGTTCTGTGACGACCCCCTTTCCTCCGTGGAGCGATTTTTACCGTGAGCACCCCCAAATACAAACGAGTACTGCTGAAATTGTCTGGCGAGTGCTTCGCGCCGGCCGGCCAAAGAGGCCTAAGTATGCCGGAAATTGTGCTAGCGGCTCAAGAAATCCTGCAACTCCAGCAGTTGGGCTGCGAGATCGCGGTTGTCATTGGTGGCGGCAATATCCTGCGGGGCGCTCAGTTCTCGGACCGAAACAAGTCCATTCAGGAAACAACCGCTCACTACATGGGCATGTTGGCGACGGTCATCAATGGACTCGCTTTGCAAGATGCGTTAGAGTCGTGTGGTTGCCCGGCACGGCTAATGACGGCCATCAAAATGGATGGAGTGGCGGAGCAATATATTGGTCGCCGAGCAAAACGACACCTAGAGAAATGCCGAGTGGTGATCATCGCCGCTGGGACGGGTGGCCCGTTTGTCACGACGGATACGGCGGCAGCGATTCGCAGCTTGGAACTAGGCGCAGACGCCTTATTGAAAGCGACCAAGGTTGATGGCGTCTATAGCGACGACCCGGAGAAAAATCCGCACGCGGTTTTTTACAGCTCATTGACTTACAATACAGTCTTGGAGAAGAATCTCCGCGTGATGGATTCGACGGCCATCGCCCATTGTCGGGAACGCCGCATGCCGATTCTGGTTTTCAATTACAAAACCAGTGGCAACATCCGGCGCGCCGCTGTCGGCGATGTGATTGGAACTTTGATCAACGAAACTGGTGAACGAAAAGGAGAATAAGATGAATGCTCAATCGTTAATTCCCGATCTCAAGGACCGGATGGAAAAAGCGGTCGACGTGCTGAAGCGAAACTTAGGCGGCATTCGAACGGGCCGTGCCAATCCCGGTTTGGTCGATTCATTGCGCGTCGATGTTTACGGCTCGCCCACTCCGATCAAGCAAATTGCCACTGTGGGTGTTCCTGAACCGACACAGATTTTGATCAAACCATTTGACCCAAGTGTCATCAAAGACATTGAGAAGGCAATCGTTTCGTCGGATTTGGGATTTGCGCCACAAAGTGACGGGCGAGTCATTCGCATCAACATTCCGGCCTTGTCGACGGATGTCCGCAAGAAGATGGTCGCGCGGATCAAGGAATTGGCCGAAGAAACCAAGGTGTCTCTCCGAAATATTCGCCGCGATGCGAATAAAGTGGCGGATCAGCTTGAAAAAGACAAATTGGTAAGTGAGGATATCAAGACGGACCTGAAGAACGAAGTTCAAGAGTTCTTGAAGAAATTCGAAGATCAGGTTGCGGACTTGGCGAAACAACGCGAGAAAGACGTGATGGAGGACTAGGCAATGACGGGCTGGCAAGTCAAAGGCAATCCATTCGCTCGGCCAATGGGATGGGACTCGAGTGTTCGGGTCGATCATAAGTCACGTGGCTGGGCCGAGACGAGCTGCCAAGTTTTGTTGCTTGCCCTGTTGTCGCTTTGCAGTGGCTGGGAGTCGGTGGGCTTTTGCCAGGATCAAGAGCAAACGCCGCCGAAACCTAACCGGAACAAACAAGAGCCACCAAAGCCCAAGTACACGGTCACCGAAGTCGAGTTAACGACAAAGGACGGCTTCCCGCTTCAAGCCACTTGGTATGAGGGGGATCGCGGCACAGGTGCGGGCGCGATCTTGATGCTCCATGACTTGGGTCGGACGCGGCGTGACTTTGACGCGCTTGCGACGTTTTTTGCGAACAATGGCCACTGCGTATTGGTACCAGACTTGCGAGGTCATGGGGACAGTGCCCTAGATGCGGCAGGTCAAAAATACGCTCCCAAGAAATATGGGCAACCTGAGAGTTTGGCAATTCAGACCGATATTGAAGCATGCAAGAAGTTTCTGGTGCAAAAGAATGATGCCGAAATTTGCAACATCGAACTAATGGTCATCGTGACTTGTGGAGCGACCTCCATACCCACCCTGAGTTGGTGCGTCGTGGATTGGAGCTATTTGCCGGCCGTTGTCAAACAAGGGCAAGACGTCAAGGCGGTCGTCATGCTCGGGCCGGTTCGCAGTCATCAATCTTGGCAAATCAACCCGCTCGTCAAGACTCCTCTATTGTCTGGTTCTGGACATCCCCAACCGTTGGAATTGATGTTGATTAGCGGTGAGAAAAGCGGGAGCTTTCGGGACACCAAATCGCTTTACTCCTCTTGGTCCGCAAGTCGTGGTCGAAAGGATGAGGAGGACAACTGGGAGAAGCACAACATCTATCTGCTTACCACCGAAAGTGCACACGACGGAATTGCGTCGGTGATGCGACATCCAGATCTAGTCCCAGACGCAATCTTTGACTTTTTCGAAAATCGAGTTTTTAATCGTGCTGAAGAATACGGGCACAAATCCAGGTCCACGAGCAAGCCCGTCGATCCAGCAACTCCGGTTATTCCACCCGGCCTACCACCGGCAGCGGTAGGCCCGCCGGGCGGCGCCGCGCCTCCGGCTGCCGGCGGAGCGCCTGCAGGTGGTCGACCGGCAGGTGGTCGACCGGCAGGCCCTCCGGGACGTGGCCCAGGTGGATAAACCGGGGACCGATTGTGATGTTTCACGATCCGATGAAGTCAATCGCCGCCTCATTTTTTCTCGCTTTTTCGCTAGTTCAATAGACCGCCAGTTATTATCGTGATTTGCTGGACCGAACTCTGTTAGGTGACCGGTCGATCCGGGCAAGCAAGTTCGAGGGACCAACCGAGTTGAATTCTCTTGAGCCGTTCTGAGAAAGAGACCGGCCGCCGGTAGCCGGCCATTGGTCTTACACGAACCTATCGAACTTTAATTTGGGAGCAGAAACTTGTACCTACCGCTAACTTCGAATGCCGAACTGCGCTATTGGCCGATTGCGACGGGAGTCTTGATTGCGATCAATTGTTTGGCCTTCGTAATTCAACAGTTGGTGCCGTCAAGCATGGAAAGCATGCTGATTAATCCGTTCGAGTTCGGGATGGACATTGGCGACGTCAATATGGTTCCGATCCAAGTTGAAGTTCCGGGCTATTTGGACTACGCGCTCAGCCACGGTGACGGGCTGCATCCCGTGCAATGGATCACTTCGTTTTTCATGCACGACGGATTCCTCCATCTTTTGGGCAACATGTTGTTTCTGTGGATCTTTGGTCACATGGTGGAAGGAGCCGTTGGGCCCGGCAAATTTGCGGCACTTTACTTGGGGATGGGTATCTTTCAGAACATCGTTGAGCAATTGATGTTTCTCGGATCTCCGGGCCCAGGTTCACTGGGGGCATCTTCCGCAATCTACGCGATCATGGCTGTCGCGGGTTGGTTATGTCCGGAAGACAACATTCAAGGCTACTTCATTCTTTTCTTCCGCCCGTTTTTTGTGGAAGTGCCGATGTTTATCTTCGCTGTTTTTTATATCGGTTACGATCTCTGGGTCTCGATCATGGTTGGGTTTGAAGCCAGCACCCCGGTGTTACATGCGTTGGGTGGAATCATTGGCGTAGTGGTTGGGTTCGTGTTGCTCAAAATGGAAGTTATTGAAAACGAAGGGCGCGACCTGCTGTCGTTTTCGCAAAGTCGCGGCGGCAAGCCCAAACTGACGAAGCGGCAACAGGCGGACCGGGCTCAGGCGGTCGCCGAAACCAAAGCGGTCCAGGACCAACAACGCGCGACCTATTTGCAGTCTTTGAATATGCATATGAAAGCGGAGAACGCAGAAGGCTGTATTGCTCAATGGATCAATTTGCAGCGTCGCTTTCCGGAATTTGTGTTGCCGGAAACCACCATTTTAGCGCTTCTCAACATGTTTCAAAAGAAGCAGAAGTGGTCAGAACTTGTTCAAATTGGTGAGTCCTATTTGCAGCATTACACGTCGCAAGAAACGACAATTCGCCTCAAGTTGGCGGTTGTGCTGGTCTCCAAACTTACTCGCCCGAGCGCCGCATTGCGGGTCTTGCAAGGACTTTCTTCGGGAAGCCCAAACGACGCGGAAAGACAGCAAGCTCAAAAGATCGCGGCCGCAGCCAAAAAAATGATTGCCGATGGTGTCTTGGATATCGCCGAGTCTTGAAGCATTGGCGAAGTTTCTTCGAAGTCGCTCGACATCTTGCAACGAACCTGTGCGCGTCGTACGCCGTTGGTGATTCTCAACACTAGCGAGATTAGGAATCTTGGTCTTCCGCCGTATTGTCGGGGCCGATGTATCGCCCATCGCGATCGAAGTGTTCGCGCAGCCACTTTTGACCAACACCGAGAATCGAGGCCATAAATTCTTCGTCGGAAAAGTACGTAGAACGTTCGTTGGAGTCGACAAATCCCAATTCCAACAACTCACTTTCAATGCGTTCTAGGGAAAATCGTCGCTCGACTTGCTTCAACAACGAATGGAGCTCCTCATGATGTAATCCGAGATGAACGGTTTCACAGTTCCCGATCATGTGTCCGGGGTTGTTCTTGAGAATCAGCCAACGGCAATAGCCGGCGATTCGGTGAAGACCCAACAAGCACGCACCGGCGGCGGACAACAACAACATGCGATCGCGATCCGGCAATTTGTGACGCTTCCAAAGCAGGAATGCCAAGCGCAAGTAAGTCGTCAGGGTGCCAATCGACATTTTGTTTAGGCTCATAACTCCTATCATCGCAACGAACGGAGCAATATTCAACCGCTCGCGGAAAACGAACGCGTGTTTCGCGACTCGGGCCCCCTACTTCTTTTGGGTTTTCGTGTGGTAAAATCTCGGGAAATACATGGCTTGGCGGACCGGTTTGATCGAGATCGTTCTTTCTCGCAAGTTGGGCCGCTGGGGCATGTCGAAAGGTAATTCCAGTATGAGCGAAACAAATTCGGCTGCGGTTGGTGAAATGAATTCAGAGATTGCGGAAGCCGTGTCGAGCGCGAAGTCGCAGAACAAGCCCGGCGATGTGTGGGTGGGCTTCGATCTTGGTGGGACCAAGATGTATGCCGTTGTTTTTGACAGTGAACTTAAACCAATCGGTCGTGCTCGCAAAAAGACGAAAGGGTTTGAAGGGGTCGAGCAGGGTTTGAAGAAGATTCACGCCACAATTCACGAAGCATTGGAGCAAGCTCAGGCCGACCCTTCACAGATCCAAGGTATCGGAATCGGATGCCCGGGACCATTGAACTTCGAAAAAGGCGTGATGCTAGAAGCGCCCAATTTGGGTTGGAAAAACGTACCCATTCGCAAATCTCTCGAATCCGCGTTCGGCTGTCCGGTGGTTGTCTTGAATGATGTTGATGCGGGAGTCTATGGCGAATGGTGTTTTGGCGCTGGGAAAGGCGCCCGATGTGTGGTAGGGATTTTTCCTGGCACCGGCGTTGGCGGTGGTTGTGTTTATCACGGGCAAATCCTCCAAGGTGCCAACCACAGCTGTATGGAAGTCGGCCACATTCCATTGATCAGTGATAGTTTGCCCGATGGCTGCGGGAATATGGGTACCTTGGAAGCAGTCGCTAGTCGTTTGGCGATTGCTGCGGGAGCGGCACAAGCCGCTTATCGAGGACAAGCCCCTTGGTTGCAAAAGAAAACCGGCGCCAACTTGGCGGAAATCCGCTCGGGGGTGCTTCGTGAAGCCGTCGAAAATGGTGACGATGCAATCAAGCAACTAATCTTGACCGCGGCCCAACATTTGGGACTCGGAATCGTCACGATTGTGCATCTTCTCAGTCCGGAAATTGTGGTGATCGGCGGTGGATTGGCCGAAGCCTTTCCGAAACTACTTGTGAAAACGGCCGAGGAATACGCCAAGAACCGGGTGATGCCCTCGTTTAACGGGACCTTTAAAGTCTCTCTGGCCAAACTCGGCGATGACTGCGGGGTTATCGGTTGTGCCGCTTGGGCCAAACGCGTGATTCAGTCTCGTCAAGGAATCAATCCGTTGTTTTAGAAGGACGCCACTCACCAGATGACTGGGCTTCGTCCCCGTTCGGGCCCGACCCGTTTGAGGCCAGGGAAGATCTAGCACAAACCAGGCCGGACCGGAGCGGGGCACTTCCCTTTGGGGACAAAGCCCTGCCTGTTGAAAAAAAGTCCTCCGGTCCGAAAAGTCGCCTCAACTCGGCCTAACGCCGGCCGCCGCGACATTTCTGACAATGGTTTCGCTGGCGCTAGTGTACGGGCGTTAGCTGGTGGTAGGATGGGGACGCCAAGGGGTGCCAAGGAAACTTCCTACTTGCGGATTCAAATCCCAGAGTGATACTAAGAGCCGGTCTTGAGGTTTGCACTTTTCGAGACCCTGACGTCATCCACTGCGACCCGCATCTCCACGTACCATTAACTCAAGGAAATTGACATGAATCGACCACTCCATCGCCGATTGTTTCTGCAGTCCACCGTTGCCACCGTCGCTGCGGCAAGCCTGACCGGTGTTTCATTAGCCGCCACCCGGGGCATGAGAGCGCCATTGTTCGAAATTTCGCTGGCCCAGTGGTCCCTGCATAAAACGTTATTCGGGAAAAAGATGGACCACTTGGACTTTGCCAAGGTGACTAAAGAAGAGTTTGGGATCACGGCCGTGGAATACGTGAACCAATTTTTCATGGATAAGGCTGAAGACGCTGCCTACTTGGCTGAAATGAACAAACGCGCCGCCGATCATGGCGTCAAGCAATTATTGATCATGATCGATGGTGAAGGAAATTTGGGCGACCCCAATCTGCACAAACGGACCGAAGCGGTTAAACGACATCACAAGTGGGTGGATGCGGCGAAGACACTAGGTTGCCACAGTATCCGTGTTAATGCGGCAAGCAGTGGAAGTTACGAAGATCAAGTTCACCGAGCTGCCGATGGGCTTCGTTCGTT
>JAEUIP010000008.1:0-234 GCA_016795075.1 Planctomycetaceae bacterium
CGCTTCCGGCCAACCCATGCCTTCGGCTTGACTCAACAGCAGTTCCAGTTTCAACGCCACGAGTCGACTCTGGGCATCGCGTCGCTTTTGGACGTGATCGCGCAACTTGGCGAGTCGACTTTCCAACCCGGCAATTTGTTGTTCGTATTGCTCGACATGCGCCTCGTACTGTTTGTTCAACAAACCAGTGATCTCATTACGCAGTGCCGTTCGCTCCCCGCTCTCGTCGGTTGC
>JAEUIP010000008.1:244-38291 GCA_016795075.1 Planctomycetaceae bacterium
AAGGCCAATTGCAATTCGTGAGCGGATGTATTGGCGTTTCCTGGATAAATTGGTGAGCCATAGTAGGGTAGGTTATCGATCAACGTGGAACCGCTGGGTGGCGTTGCCAGACTTGGTGTCTGTATTTCTCCGCCCGGTAACCCCGCCGCTCCTCCTGGCGGGACATCTTGTTGTCCTGTCCACCACAGTCCACACACGGCCAAAATACTTGTGAGCCAATACGTTTTCATTTTATTCTCCAGTTGTTGAGGGTTGTTGATTGTTTTGTAACTCGAACGCTTCGCTCGCGGCCCTGGCCTCCAATTCGCGAAGCGAAACCTCAATCTCGTGCAACGAAGTACTTAACTCGGTTGGGGCCGAATTTTCCGAACCAAACTTGTCTGCCAATAAACCACGCGCGTTGTGTCGGAGCCATTGTTGTTCGGTCACGGCCAATTCCTGATCCAAGCGAACAAGATCCTGCTGCCACTGGGGCGCATCCTCGTCCCACACCGTCATCACTTGCTGCAAATACGCGGTAGGGATGGGAGAAGTCGTTGGCTGGTTGGGTTTTGTTTCATTCGCCGCAACGGGCTTCGGAAATCTCTCGTTTGGTCCCGATTGATTCGGCCCCGATTCACTCGACAACGTCTGGGACTCCGGCGGGCGGCCGTTGGATTCATTCACGAACGGATTCGACGACAAGCCCGTCGACCAGACAAACGCTCCATAGAGAACCGCCGCGACCAGTAACGTGATCGCGCTGCCTAACAACATCGTGGACGAAAAAAGTTTTGCGTCACGTTTGCCAGGAACTTGCGGTTTGATTCGCGTTTCGGGTTGATGCAGGTAAGCGACATACTGTTCCAAAAAGTCGCTCAATTCCGCCGCCGATTGGAACCGATCCGCGGGCTTTTTCTCCAACAATCGTTCGATGACCTGAGCCAAGACTTGGGGAATGTCCGAATTCACCGAGCGCACAGGCTGTGGCTTTTGATGGGCGATTTGGTTCATGATCGCCAGGGGCTGGGTGCCGCGGAACGGCTCGCGGCCCGTTGCAATGAAGTACAACACGCTGCCCAAGCTAAACAGGTCGCTCCGGCCATCCAAATCGCCACTGGCGGCTTGCTCCGGGGACATGTAGTGGGGAGTACCGGCCAACCAACCCGTTTGCGAGATCGCATCATCGGCGGCGCGAGCCAAGCCAAAATCGGTGATCAGGGCTCGGTCCAATCCGTTTTCCAACAAGATGTTGGCGGGCTTGATGTCGCGATGGACCAAACCTTGACGATGAGCGGCGGCCAAACCGGCGGCGACCTGTTGACCAATACGGGCGATGGCCTTGGGCTCCAACGGGCCCTGGTGTCGAACTTGTTCTTGCAACGAACGCCCCGGAATAAAACTCATCACCAAAAACGGATATGGCGCATCCGTACAAACCGCATGGATGGGCACCACATTGGGATGAGCCACCGCAGCCGCGGCTTGAGCCTCGCGGACAAATCGGCGTCGAGCCGTCCCGACCGTTGCCAAATGCGGCGCCAGGACTTTGATCGCGACCGGACGATTCAACTCCCGATCAAACGCCCGAAATACCACGCCAAAACCGCCTTGCCCCAACAGGCTCTCGATCTCATAGCCCGCCAACCGTCCCAACATCTCGGGGTGTGACGGGGCCTCGAGCAGTTGGCGAACTTGACGCAACATGACCGTCTTCGCATCCAGATCGGCGGCAGGGCTCCAGTCGCCCGAGGCTCGCTGCGGCACAACCACCGGCCCCACGTTTTGGCCCGGCTCCGCACTTTGGTACATGTCGCTACTTTGCCGCCCGTGGCCACTTGGCTGACCGGAGTTACGTTTGCCAAAACCTGAATCGGCCTGGTTCGGTGAACCCGCCCATTCGCTAGTGGGTGCCGGATCGAATCCTTCGGTCGCCAACATCGATACGGTTTCCTGCCACCATTGCGGTTCGCCGGCCAACTGTTCCAACTTTTGCCGACAAGGGGAGCAGTTCTCCAAATGGAATTCGCACGAATGGGTCTCGCTTGCGGATAAAGACTGCTCGAGCAAACGGCGCAAGGTGACGGGTTCTAAGCAAGTGGTTGTTTTCATGCGTTTGGTTGCTCCCCGATGAATGCGCTGAGCGACAGCGAATCGAATTCGCAGTTCGATACGAGTGCTCTGATCCGTGCGATGACTCGACTGCGAGCCACGTAGATCGCTCCACACGTCATGCCCAACTGAGCCGCTACCTCGGCGACCGGCCGATTTTGAACGGCGGTCAAAAAAAAGGCCTGCCATGTCTGTTCGTTGGTCTCTTGCAGCATGCGTTCCGTCGCCCAGCGAAACACACTGCGGCGTTGTTCCAAGTCGAAGGACTCGGACGCGGCAACCAACTGATCCGCGTTCGACAGATGCTGCGGGCGATTTTTCAGCGAGCGGAAATGGTCGATGGCCAGGTTGCGTACCGTGACCGAAAGCCACCCGCGAAAGGAACCTCGACTTTGGTCTGGCTCCCACGATTTCGCCTTGACCGACACCTTAGTCAAAACAACCTGCACCACATCTTGGGCATCCGCATCCTGGAGTCCCTGTCGCCGGGCATAGTTGAAAATCACGGGCTGGTAGAGATTGACGAACTCGAACCAGGCCTGCTGGTTGTCCCCGTCGGCCAATTGGACCAACAGGCTGGATCGAGTTTCCGGGTCAATCGTCATCGTCTGTCCAAGAATCCGTGGTTTAAGCGAGTCCGCAGCGGGCTGTACGCCAGGTTACACGAGTCATTTTACCGAACCTTACAGTTAAAATTCGACAACCAAAGCGGAAAGTTCGACAAAGCACTCAATTTCCTGGTTCGGAAGTGCTAGAATGGAAGAGCTAGGACAAGGCCCAACATGAATGCCATGACCCCCAATACATCCGTTATTCCGACCGGCGAAAGCGGCTTGCTTGATAGTCGAGCCGATTTGCGCTTTCCGCATCCGGCGGAACGACCGCAGACGATTGTGGTCATTTTTGATGGGCGGTGTCGGTTTTGTACCCATCAAGTTCGTTGGTTGCAACGATTCGATTTCGGACGACGGCTGAGCTTTATTTCGCTCCACGACCCGCTTGTGAAGCAGTGGTGGCCGTCGCTCACCTACGACATGTTGATGGAACAAATTTATGTCGTGCCGCCGGTTGCCACTCAGCCCGACAGCCTGACAGCTCGAGATCGTTGGTACGGCGGGATTGTGGGTGTTCGCTACATGGCTTGGCGAATTCCCCTCTTGTGGCCACTGGCGTTGCTGCTGAGCATTCCGGGCACACTCTCCCTGTGGCAAGGCCTTTATCGCTGGATTGCCGGTCAAAGATATCGATTCGGAAAATTGGGCACTGCGTGTGAGCCGGGCGGAACCTGCGAGTTGCACTTCCCCGAGTCAACACCGACAAAGCCGCCGCGCGATTCGGCAACAAGTTGACAAGCTCCCGTCAACAGAAAATCTTCGCTCAGCCCAGAACGTTCATGATCTTCCGGTTTTTTCGTGTCTTTCGTGCTTTTCGTGGTTAAAAACGTTTACCACGAAAAACACAAAAGTCACGAACATGAAAGAGTCAATGAACCAGATGCACATCCTTGCTCCCGAACTGCGTATGTCGGAACAATGAGTATCCTGAGTGTCCCCAGCGTCGTTGTCGTACCTATGGAAAGCTGTAGACACACATTCTTGGGGGCAAGCTTTACGCTTAGAACGTTCATGATCTTCCGGTTTTTTCGTGTCTTTCGTGCTTTTCGTGGTTCCAGACGTTTACCACGAAAAACATAAACGTCACGAACATGAAAGTGTCCTATTCACGTTTGGGCTCTGCGGCCAAGGGTAAATCTAACCAGGTTTCTACTTGTTCACAGACCCAGCAGATTTGTCCGAAGATTCGAACATACAACCGCGGGAATTCTTCCAATAATTTTTCGATGGTTGCGGCGACGCCCGGCAAGTCGTCGCTGGTAGGCACTTGTTTGATCAAGAATTCGCCAATGGATAGATTGGCGGTGGCATGATCAAAGGGATAAGGATGCTGCACCAACGCCCGTCGGAGCTGACCCAACATGGCGGCTGTTTCGGCGAGCACTCGTTGCAGCGTTCCCGGAAACTCGGGTGGGTTGTGCCCCTTGCTGGAACCGCTGTTGACCAATGCCGATAAAGCGGTAAATCGCTCCCGAAAGGATAGCACCATCTCCACTTGTTCTCGCATGGCTGCGTAGCTGTGGCACATGCGATCCGCGATTCCGTCCAACAAGTCTCGACCAGGAAACTCGTCTTCGGTTGCTCGATCCAAAATCGCCAATGTCAAGTTGATCCGTTTGGCCAGTGCTTCCTCGTGAGCCTTCATTTGGGAATCCAATTGGGCTCGAGTCTGGTTGGTCGACTCCCACAGCGCATCACATTGTTGGGGATTGACCAACGGTGGATCAAACAAGTTCTTCGGCACCTTGAATCCAGCTTGCTGCAAGAGACTGGACTGGGCCACCAACATCCGCAATTCTTCTGTGGTGCCCCATTTCCCGCGCAATGTTTCGTAGGGCCCAGCGGATGTTTCTATCGCCAGACGCAATCGTCTCAGCTCCTGCGTTGACATCGTCCGCGGTAATTCGTCCGTGAACTCTTGGTGTCCCAGGACCAACGGGCGACGAAAACTATAACTTCCTTGCGTGACCCGATTGAGAGATTCGAACGCCAAATTGGCGACTTTCTGTTTCTCCACCAAGTCGTTGACATCGTGAATCAAGTTCAAGTCCAATTGGTTCCCAAAGATCTGTCGATAGAACAGCATCGTCGAGTACTCCGAGGTCGCGTCGAAATCCCGAAACAAGCACGACGCGGGCCGACCATCGTGAAAGGTGCCGCGCGCGTTGGTACGGCGTGCACTGGCGATGCGTTCCGACAGACTCGGGTGTGTGTCGAATGTTTCCGTCTTCTCCTCCGCCGTCAATTCGCGAATCTTCTTCCGGACGTCATCACTCATTTGACTAATGTTGAGCTGAATGAGTTTCGCCAAATCGTTCCCCAAGCGACCCTCGCGATAAAAATCGTTGAGATCATGCAAGGCCATCTCGTGTGCAAAGCCCAGCAGTTTCATTCGTTCAAAAACTTGAATAAAACTCTCGGTTCCGATCACATGGGCCTGGTATCGATCGGCATCAAATTCCATTTGACGCAGTAGATAACTGCTGACCAAATGCCCGAGATACATCAAGCCCCACAAGACGCGGCGAGTCAGCCAAACCAAAGCTCGCGTGATATAAACCACCCAAGTAATTTGCAGGTCACCTTGACTCGATTTTTCCAGCCACTCGTCCCAACCGTCCCGTTGATAAACCGCGCGAGTCAACCACAAACTAATCGAGCGAATCAAATACGACAGTCGCATGCCCGCGCCTTGCGCGAAATGTCCGAATTCATGCGCCAAGACTCCTGCGAATTGTTGGGTGGTCAATCCAGCAACCAAGGGAGCGCCGATCGTTAATCGCATGTCATGTGAAAACAAACTCCAAAAGCCACGTCGAAAACTCGCGGAAGCATTGGGCGAGTTGTCCAAGACAATCTCTCGAGGCATGGGGGCTCGGACCGCACGGCAGATCCGGGCGACAAATTCGAACAACAGCGGATCTTCGGCCGGTTGCAGCACCAGCTCCGGCTCTTCTTTGCTCGTCGTGGCAAACAACGGCTTCAGCATGAACAACACTATGGTCGTGCCTGCAATGATCGGTGTTGCATACGCCAACGCCGCGAAGATGACGCCTCGCCCTTGGACGGCTCCCACCATCCCGATATGGTGCACCGCATGGTAGTACACCGCAAAAGCCACCAGGCCAATGATCGCGAGGTAGACCAGCGGCAGCAGCACCATCAAGACAGAAACCACCACGATCCCCAGTCGATAACGGAACGTCACAGCCGTGTGGGGAATCGGTTCATCCAGTTTCTTGAGCAGATCAAAGTTTCGGCGATATTCGGCCGGCAAATTCGCATCAGACAACGGACTGGTCGTCGTTCCCGAAATTTGGTTCGTCATGCTGAGGATTCCGCTTTATTTCGAAGAGTTTGGACACGGTGGCGTGGCGTCGCTTCACTGGTGACGAGAGTATATTCCAAGGTGCCAAGCCATGCCCCTCGGGGTTTACGCAAATCCTGGACTCGTGCCAGTCGTTCAATTCGTCGTGTTGCCGTGTTAGACTTGGACGGTTCCCCGATTCCTGGTTGCCGGAGCCCCGTGATGAGCCACTTCATGTCGAACCAATTGCCCGCGATGCCATTTCGCTTTCGAACGCGACGGTTGCCTACCTTCGCGTGGTTATGTCTCTTTTGGATTCCGGCCTTTGTTGGCATTGTCCATGGACAGGATACGGAAGCCGAAGCGGCACGTGCTCCACGGGACTTGGCCGCGGGACAGCAGGGTGCCATCGTGACCGGTAGTCGGCAATCGCGCGACGCGGGTTTGGCCATGTTGCAGGACGGTGGCAATGCCATCGATGCGGCCGTGACCAGCATGTTGGTCCAATCGGTGGTCGAGAACCGCTTGTTTTGTTTTGGCAGCGAAGTGCCCATCATCGTTTACGATGCGAAACGCAACGTCGTGGAGGTCATCGCCGGATTGGGTGCGGCTCCCCGTCTGGCGACTCCCGAATGGTTTCGTGAAAACCGAGGGGGCAAGATCCAAGGTCGAGACGATATTGCCAATGTCGTGGTGCCCGGATTCTTGGACGCTTGTCTGACAGCCCTGGAGCGTTACGGCACTCGCACGTTTACCGAATGTGCTCAACCGATGTTGGCGGTGCTGCGCGAACGAGCGACACCGGCGCCGGAAAGCGGTGCCGACGGTGGCCAAGATCGCCGCAACAACGCCGCGGGTGGCGAAAACTTCGTGAAGCATCATCAGAATTTTCTTCGCTTGATGGAACGTTTGGTGGAAGCCGAAAAATCCAGTGGTGGAGATCGAGCCACGGGCTTGCGGCATGTGTCCGACTACTTTTATCGCGGCCCAATAGCGCGAGAATTGGAGGCTTGGTCGCGCGAAAAAGGCGGGCTCCTGCGTTATGTCGACATGGCGCAACATGTCACACGGATTGATGATCCGTTGACCATTTCGTTTCATGGCTACACGGTTTACAAGTGCGGGGTTTGGACTCAAGGTCCATATGCCTTGCAGACATTGCGGATGTTGGAGGATCGGGACCTGTCCGCGATGGGACATAACTCGGCCGACTACGTCCATCTGGTGATCGAAGCCATCAAGTTGGCGATGGCGGACCGAGATGCTTATTACGGTGATCCTCATTTTGTCGAAGTGCCAATCAAGCAAATGCTCTCTGACGAATATGTCGCCATGCGCCGGTCTTTGATCAACATGGAACGAGCATCTTTGGAGCAAGTGCCGGGCGACCCGTGGAAGATGCAACCGGTGCTCGGTTTGCCGCCGCAGGATTACAAAATTCACAGTGGTCACAGCGACGATACCACCAACTGCTTGGTGGCGGATCAGTGGGGGAATGTCGTATCGGCCACGCCGAGTGGTTGGGGTGGGGTGATCGCCGAAGACCTGGGCTTGGAACTGGGAAGCCGCATGATTGGCCTTCATACGTGGGAAGGGCATCCGAGTTTGGTGGCGCCGGGCAAACGGCCTCGAATTACTTTGACTCCCACGTTGGTTATGAAAGACGGCCAACCTGTGTTGGCAATCAGCGTTGCGGGTGGTGATCAACAGGACCAAACGTCTATCCAAGTCTTGTTGAATCGATTGGTTTTTGGAATGGATCCGTTGACGGCCGTTCGGACCCCACGGTTTGGTACCGACCACCACATCAACTGGTTCGGGCATGAACCCGCCAAACTTGGGAGTTTGACTGTGCCGCGTGAAGGGAACACGGACCTGGACAAACTGCGCGAACGGGGGCATGATTTGCAACTTGGTCGGCCGGCCTCGTCGGCAGTGATCCTGACGATCGATCCGGAGACCGGGCTAAAGCAGGCGGCTGGAGATCGCGGGCGATTTGCGGGTGGATACTAGCTAGTGCTTGGTCACGACTTAATCTTGGGGCCGGTCTGGTAATGGTGCCAGGTCCGGTAAAGGTGTCAGGAGTCAATTGCCGGAACGGCCCTGCGGGTGCTTCGCACAATTGACTCCTGACACCTTTACCAGATCTCGGTCATGTCTTTTTGTTCGGGATTTTGCGTGCCCGCCTAACTCCCAAACCATGAACTTGATTTATAGAAAAGAAGCAGCCCATGCAGGCAGTTCGATTTGCAGCGCCCCATCAAATTGAAAATTGCGAAGTTCCGGACCCTGGTCGACCTGGACCGGAGGATGTGTTGCTTCGAGTCCACCAAGTGGGCATATGTGGGACGGACTACTCTGGTTACTTGGGCAAGATGCCCTTCTTTAGCTACCCACGAATTTGGGGGCACGAACTGGGCGTCGAGGTCTTGGAGTGTGGCAGCCAAGTTCAAGGTTTACAGCCGGGCGATCGTTGCAGCGTCGAGCCCTACATGAACAATCCCAACAGTTTTGCCTCGCGACGAGGGCGAGGCAACTGCTGCAACGATTTGCAGGTGATCGGCGTCCATCGCGACGGAGGATTGTGCGAACGATTGATCCTTCCTGCTCGCAAGTTGCATGTTGGCAACGAATTGGAGTACGACCAGTTGGCCTTGGTCGAGACGTTGGCCATTGGTTATCACGCCGTCCAACGCGGCAATCCACAACCGGGTGAAACCGTCGTGATTGTGGGTGCGGGGCCGATTGGCTTGGCCGTGTGGGAATTTGTTCGTTTGGCCGGATGTCGTTGTATCATGCTGGATGTACGACAGGATCGTTTGGATTTCTGTCAGAAGAAGTTAAGTGTACCGGAAGTCATCGTCGTTCAACCCGATGGGTCGCATCTGGAACAACTACTCGAAGCGACGAGTGGCAATCTGCCGGAAGTCGTGATCGACGCGACCGGCAATAACCAATCGATGGGGCAAGCCTTGGAGTTGGTTGCGTTTACCGGCCGCTTGGTTTATGTCGGGATCACGTCGCAGATCATTTCCTTCCCGCATCCCTTGTTGCATCGCCGCGAAATCACGTTGCTCGCCAGTCGTAATGCGATGCCGGAAGACTTCGACGCGATCATTCGTTGGATTGGGGCCGGCAAGATCAATACGAACCCTTGGATCACCCATCGCAGTTCGTTGGCGACGATCGTTGCGGACTTCCCCGGATTTTTGCAACCAGAGAAGCAAGTCCTAAAAGCCATGGTAAAGGTATGATGATTCAGCCCAGTGTGACCATTAGCTTGTTGCCAAACAACCCTCGAGCTCCTTTTTTGTTGGGGCCGAATCTGGCGGAGGCCGTGGCGACGGCGGCTGAATTGGGTTACCCTGCGTTGGAGTTGTTCCCACCGAATCTAGATGCGATTGATGTTCCAGTATTAAAAGAGTTGATACAAACGCATCGTATACAGTTGTCGACAATTGGCACCGGGGGCGGGTGGGTCACGCAGCAATTGACCTTGATCGACTCGGATCCGACGATTCGCGAGCGGGCGAAGAACTACATTGCTGAGGTCATTCGACGCGCTGCGGAACTTGGTGGATCAGCCATTATCGGGTCGATGCAGGGGCGCTGTGGTACCCGTGATCGTCGCGAGTGCTTGGACGTGCTGCGCGATCAACTTGGTGATTTGGCTGAGGTTGCGGCTGGTTGTGGTCGCTCTTTGTTTTACGAGCCGTTGAACCGTTATGAAACGGATTTGTTTAACACGTTGGGGGACACCGCTGAGTTTTTGAATGGCGGATTGCCGCAAAATCTCAAAATTTTGGCCGATCTTTTTCATATGAATATCGAAGAGACGTGCACAGCGACGGCGGTGCGGTTGGCGGGGAGTCGTATTGGGCATGTCCACTTTGTGGACTCCAATCGGCAAGTGCCCGGGCGAGGGCAGACAGATTTTGCCCCGATCGCAGAGGCTTTTCGTTCGATCGGCTACCAGGGCTATATGGCGGTCGAGGCGTTTCCGCAGCCGAACCAGCGTGAAGCGGCGGAAACAGCGTTAGCCAGTTTTCGCCAGTGGTTTTAGGCCAGGCACAATTGCCTTATCGAGGCCTGGGCCTACAATTAGCGCCCAGCAAGCCTTTGAGCAAATTCAACGCACAACAAGGACCTTTTGTGGATACGACAGTTTGGTTGATTGTTTGGTTGATTCTTGGTTTGGCAGCCTTAACCGTCGGCGCGGAGATCCTGGTACGAGGGGCTTCGCAGTTGGCCGTTCGGATCGGGATTTCTCCGTTGGTGGTCGGCTTGACGGTGGTCGCGTTTGGCACGAGCGCGCCGGAGTTTGTCGTCAGCTTGGGTGCGGCCCTCAAAGGAGAGGCGGACGTCGCCATTGGAAATGTCGTCGGTAGCAACATTTGTAATGTTCTGCTAATTCTTGGCGTATCTGCAATCATTGTAGCACTACCGGTCTCCACGCAACTCCTTCGGTTTGATCTTCCGATCATGATTCTGGTTTCAGCAATTGTTTGGGCGATGTGCTACGACAAGAGTCTGTCGCGAATCGAAGGGGCTGGTTTGGCGCTTGGAATCGTGATTTACACCGTCTGGAATGTAATGGCCAGTCGTTGGAAAACCAAACGTGAAGCGGCTGCGTTGGAGGCTCAAGCCATTGCCGATGGAGAAACCGTCGAGGAAGTTGTCCACAGTGGATGGTGGGGGGTGATTCTCAATTCAATATTGGTTGGTGTGGGATTGGTTTTTCTGGCAACCGGGGCGGATTGGTTTATTGATTCGGCCGTGACCCTGGCACTATCGTTGGGAGTGTCGCAGTTGGTGATTGGGCTAACTTTGGTGGCCGTCGGCACATCATTGCCGGAGATTTTTACGTCGATCATTGCGGCCATTCGCGGGCAACAAGACATCGCCGTTGGCAACGTCGTCGGTAGTAATATCTTCAACATCTTGTGCGTTCTTGGTGTTTCATCGGTGGCCTCCACAACGGGAATTGCCGTGTCTGGGGACGCATTGACGCGCGATTTTCCCGTGATGTTTGCGGTGGCCCTATTGTGTATTCCCGTTTTTGTGACGGGGCATCGGATCAGTCGTGGCGAAGGCCTTTTGTTTTTGATGGGCTACATTGGTTACACGTCTTACCTGATTTACACGGCTCCAGCGGTCGCCGGCTAAATCGCCTTAATCGCCAGACAGGACGATTCATCGAATGCTGACGTCCAAACGCTCGCGCAAATCCGCTTGGGTCACTCGATTTTGTGGGCGCTAGCGTCCTAACTTCGTCTAAACTAGTTTGCCAATCGGAATGGTATTGGGCGAGAGCCGATATACCAGCGAACGCGACAACGAAGTCGCTTTGGCTCCTTTCCTCTGCATAGGTCGCCTGCCATGCTTGATAGTCAGTCTGAACCCCGTCACACCATTCGGTTTTCCGCTTGCGCCAGGTTGTGGTGCATTGTCTTTGCTTCGGTTTTGTTGCCGCTGGCTTCTAGTTGGGGCCAAGGCACCGCCGCCGACTATCAGCGAATGGCACGCTTCGAATCTTTGGGTTCCGATCTGTTGGATCGAACTCGCTTGAACCCACATTGGCTAAGCGCCCATGATGCGCTGTGGTACGAGATCGATGCGGCTCCGGACCAGTCCGAGTATTATTGGGTCAATTTATCGACGGGACAAAAATCGTTGTTGTTCACGTCCGCCCAATTGGTCCAGTGGGCCGCAGACCTGGATCCCGAGCTGGCGAATTCGGATTCGCTGAACGGGCGAGCAGCGAAGTTGTTGGTCAGCGATTCTCCGCAACAAGTGTTTCTCATGTTGCAAGGGCAGCATTTCGTCTTCGATCGCGACAAGCAAACCTTGGCGAAGGTCCCGGCCACCGATTTTCCCGACGTCCCCGTCGAGCGAAAGGTCGAATTGAAAACCTCGGGCGCGAGTGATGAACGGGTCAATCTTAAGTTTCAGAATCAGCTCGACGTTTCTGTGGAATTGTTCTGGATCGATCCACAGGGACGTTCCCGTTCGTATGGCGTGGTCGACAGTGGCCAATCGAACGACATGAGCACTTATCGTAGCCATGTTTGGCTGGTGCGCAGCCGCGACGGTTTGAACTTGGCGCTGGTCGAAGCAGATTTCGACGGGCAAGAAGTGAATATCACTGCGAATGAAGGGATCGAGATTGTCGTGCCTCGCACCATGCGGCGACAGGCGGCGTTCTACCGAAGAGGCAACCCGGATTCGAATGCCGATTCCGGTCGTCCGTCCCCGAACAATTCTAGCCCACCCGAGCATCCCACGACTTCGCCATCCACCGCTCTGGTGCAGCCAGCTCGTTCGCAGCCGCGATCTCCGAACGGCCAGTGGGAGGCGTCCGTCCAGGACTATCGAGTAGTGCTGCGGCAGTTGGATTCGGAACGCGAACTGGTCATCGATTTGCCGGCGGATGCGGGAAACTACTTTAATGGTCAATTCTTTTGGTCGCCTGATTCGAAGTTTCTGGTGGCCCTACAGGAGCAACCTGCTCAATCACATGAAGTCCATTTGATCGAATCGTCCCCCCGGGATCAGTTGCAACCGAAATTGCATCAACTGGATTATCTCAAGCCCGGCGACAAGATCAGACAAGTGCAACCACACATGATTGATGTCGAACGTGGCACGCCCATTTCCTTTGACAACCGATCCTTTGCTAACCCCTGGAGTGTGGACGACTTTCGCTGGGCGGCGGATTCGAGCGAGTTTTCGTTTCGTTACAATCAACGCGGCCATCAAGTGATGCGGGTCATTGGACTGCGGCCGGATGGTTCGACGCGGATCATTGTCGACGAGGTTTCGGACACGTTCATCGATTATACGGGCAAGTTCTTTGTCGATTACATCGACAGTACTGGAGAGATTCTGTGGACCAGTCAACGTGACGGTTGGAATCATTTGTACTTGTTCGATCGACAAACGGGACAAGTCAAGAATCAAATCACGAGTGGGCCTTGGGTCGTCCGTGAGGTTCAACATGTCGATCAACAACAACGGCGGATCTGGTTCACGGCCGGTGGTATTCATCCGGATCAAGATCCCTACCATGTTCACTATTGTCACGTGGACTTCGAGGGCCGCGATTTGGTGGTGATGACGGGTGGCGATGGCAATCAGGAGATTCGTTATTCGCCCGACCAGAAGTATCTGGTCGCGACGTATTCTCGAGTCGATTTGCCGCCCGCCAGTGAAGTTCGCGAGGTGGCGACAGGCCGTTTGGTTTGCGAATTGGAACGCGGTGATTGGAGTCGCTTGTTGGCCACGGGCTGGCAACCGCCACAACGCTTTTCAGCCAAAGGTCGGGACGGCACGACGGATATTTTTGGAGTCATTTATCGTCCGTCGAACTTTGATCCTCAGCGAAAATATCCGGTGATCGAGTACATTTACGCCGGACCCCAAGGTGCCTTTGTACCCAAGTCATTTGCGACGACACGTTGGGAAAAGTCTTTGTGTGAATTGGGCTTTATTGTGGTCCAAATCGATGGGATGGGAACAAACTATCGCAGCAAGTCCTTTCACGATGTCTGTTGGAAAAACTTGGGCGATGGCGGATTTCCGGATCGGATCTTGTGGCTGCAGGCCGCCGCGCGCATGGAGCCAGCCATGGATCTAACTCGTGTCGGCATTTTTGGTGGCTCGGCTGGCGGGCAAAACGCGGCGGGCGCGGTGTTGGGATTTGGCGACCATTACCATGTGGCCGTGGCCGATTGTGGATGTCACGATAATCGCATGTATAAAATCTGGTGGAACGAACAGTGGATGGGTTGGCCCATCGAGGAACACTATGCGCAACAATCCAACGTGACCATGGCAAAGAACTTGAAAGGCAAGTTATTCTTGATCGTGGGCGAATTGGATCGCAACGTGGATCCGGCCTCGACCATGCAGGTCGTGGACGCATTGGTCCGTGCCGACAAAGACTTCGACTTGTTGGTGGTTCCCGGAGGCGGACATGGGGTTGGCTCCAGCCCATACGGACTTCGTCGTACAGCCGACTATTTTGTCAGACACTTATGGCAGACCGAACCCCGCCACGATCCGGAAAGCGGTCGCTAGGCTTTGTCGACGTCAAATCTCGGGTGCTTCGCACAATTGACTCCTGGGTCTGGTAAAGGTGTCAGGAGTCAATTGCCGGTACGGCCCATCGGGTGCTTCGCACTATTGACTCCTGACACCTTTACCAGACCCTAAGTTTTGGATTTGACAAAGCACGAGGGTCGGTCGGAAAGCGCCGAGATAAATCTTGCTATTTTTGATAGGGGACTTTAGATTGTGCGGCAACGGTAAATGTCCTGCCGAACATCGTCCCGCTAGTGGTGCCCATGAAGACACTCCGCTTTTCCAAGCATTTTTATCGGTTGCTGCAGTCCGCCAAGGCGTTGGCCGTGGAGTCGGAGTTGTCTTCCATTCTGTTGATGCTGCCCACCTGCAACGACTGGGAATCTGCCAAGAAAGCCGTGGAGCCGATCCAGATTGTCTTGGCCAGCGGTAATCCCGAGCAATGCACCTCGGCGATGGAGCAGGGGATTCCGACCATCGAATTGCCGGTGGCCGACGTCGCGATTCACGAGTTGATTTCGATTGCGCTGTTGAGTGGTGTGGCCGACGATATCTTCCGCCAGGGCTCGGAAGTGGTCGTGATGTATAGTGCGTACACGCATGATCGCGTGGATTCGATTTCACTAGTGCAAATGGACGAACATTTGGGGCGACTGACGAGTCGCGACTTGCAGTTGATCGAAACGCAGGTGCCCCTGAATGTGCTGAAGGCGGTCGTGGATTTAGCCGTGGAAATTGGCCGAGAAGGCCGCGAGGGGAAGCCGGTCGGCACCATGTTTGTGGTGGGCGACCACAAGAAAGTCCTGAAGCATAGTCATGCGACGGGTTTTGACATTGTCAAAGGCTACAAACGAACCGAGCGTAGCATGTTTGACCCCAAGGTCCGTGAATCGCTGAAAGAATTGGCTCAGATGGACGGCTGTTTTGTCATCTCGGCGGACGGCGTCGTGGAAGGGACGGCGCGCTTGATCGATACCTTGCCGGTCGAGGTGGCATTATCACACGGCTTGGGCGCACGCCACCTGGCGGGTGCCGCGATTAGCAAGAATACCCACAGCATCGCGGTTGTCGTGAGTGAGTCGAGCGGGACGGTTCGCATTTTCCAGAATGGTGAAACCGTTTTGACAATCGGTCACGGGGAACGCCGAGCGTTCAAATGGGAAGGGCTGGGTCTGGAAGATGCCCACCTTAGCGGTTAGGATTTGTCGGGAAATAAGTTCCGGATTTCGAACGTCGAAAGCTCCGAAATTTCCCTCGCTGGCTCCGGCGTTTGAATGATTAATGATTATTGAAGAGTGAAAAATTCAAAAGGCACCAAACGCTAGTTTCAGGCATTCCGCGAGCAAACGATGGCTCTCAGCATTTTGGATTTTTCAATTTCCATTTTTTAATACTCATTTCTTAGCCGCATGTGAACCCAAAACGATCATTTGCCTGGCGGGCGGACTTCCCACGGATGGCAAAGCCGATCTGCGGATGAATGCATTCGCGGCGGCCAGCGGTATTGAATTGTAGACCGTCAAAGTACCAGCTTGGAAGTTAGATCATGGCAGTCGGACAAGTTGCTGTCGGGCAAGGAAGTGTCCGCGGACAGTTCATCCGCAGTTCGGCATTGCCATCCGTGGGAATTACCAAACGCTCGCATTTTGCCGCTTTGTGGCTCAAGCTATTCGGTGGCTCAGACCTGGCGTCTCGTCAGTTTCGACGATCGGGGTTCTCGGATTAACCAAGGTCGGACTCTCCCACATCGGGAAGTTATTTCCAGACAACTCCTTAGCGGCTAATCCCCGCATTTCCACGGACGGGCGAACGACAGACTCGCAGTGCCTACTTGGAATAGAACTCCAGCGTTTGACTCAAGACTTTGATGGCTTTGATCAGTAGCCAGACTTGATCCGGCTTGAACTTTTGCGGATCCGTACTAGCGAGATTCTCGAGCTCTTCGCTGACCGCAGCCTGCTGATCGGCCGCTGCCTGTAGCCGCAATGATAGCTCGAGCCAAACGTCTTTGACATAGTTGGCTTGATTCAGACGCGTGGGGTCGGCATGCATCGTCAGCAAATTTCCCACGCGGAAAATGTCCTCGATGGACAATTGGGGGTCCAAATCGATGATCAATTGCAGCAGATGGGTTGCGGCTTCAGCGCCGGTCGTGGGCAATGTTTGGCTGTTCATGTTGACAGGTTCCTGGAACGCTCCCGTCTGGAGTATCGGTTGGGCCGGCGCCGGATCGTACATACCGTCGCCACGAGCGACCAAAGTCACAAATATCGGTTCGGATAATCGGCACAATCGGTTTTACAGGCCCGCCGAATGGGACGACGAGCGGCCAATCCGCCAACTCGTGAAAGTGGACTGCAAATTCTGTCCGCTGGTTGCGAACGCATCGTGTTATACTCTTGGCGGCCTTACCGAGGATGAAATTCGATGCAGCGGTGGACTTGGTTGATTGTGTTCGTGGCTTTCTTTGCAGTAGGCATGGGACGATTCCGTCCCCGGGCGGTGGAGCAAGATTCGGAGCGATTGAATTCGGCTCCTACTGCCGGGGCAATCCAGGACTCGAACGATCGAGTTTCCACCAGTGACTACGATCCACTTCGGGCCTTGTCCAGCGAAAAGGGGACGGTGTACGACGACTCCGTCAAGGATCGAGCGAGAAATCGCGAAGTGCCCGTGCGGATTTACTTGCCGGCCAAATCTGCCGGTCCCGTACCGGTCGTATTATTTAGCCATGGACTGGGAGGCAGTCGTGAAGGTTCAACGTTCCTTGGTCAGCATTGGTCGAAACGTGGCTACGTGGCCGTGTTCTTACAACATCCGGGTAGTGATGAAAGCGTCTGGAAGAACGAGTCCTTAGGGGGCCGTCGACGCGCTCTCGTCCAAGCGGCCAATGGCGAACAATTGGCCCTGCGAACCGGCGACGTCTCCGCCGTCTTGGATCAATTGGAACGTTGGAATGCCGAACCGGGACACCAACTCCATCAACGCGTCGATCTCAAGCGTGTGGGGATGTCGGGACATTCGTTTGGTGCGGTGACCACCCAGAACGTCAGTGGCCAGTCGAATGTTCTTGGTCGTTCGAGCCTGGAACCACGCATCCGAGCTGCCGTCGTCATGAGTCCGGGCGTGCCGGCCATTGGCAACGCGGAGCGTGCCTTTCGCAGCGTGAAAATCCCCTGGCTTTTGTTAACGGGCACCCATGATGATTCGCCGATTGGGGAACAGTCACCCGAATCCCGTCGCGAAGTATTTCCAGCGTTACCACCTGGCGACAAATACGAACTTGTCTTGAATCAAGCCGAACACTCGGTCTTTACGGACTACAAATTGCCCGGCGAAACCAAAGGCCGAAACCCCAGCCATCATCGGGCGATCGAAGCGATCAGCACCGCTTTTTGGGACGCGTACTTGCGAGAAGACGCAGCGGCCAAGGCTTGGCTGCAAAGCGATGAAGTGAAGTCCGTGCTCGACAAAGCCGACCAGTGGCAACGAAAGTAGGATCATGGGTTCGAAGCAACAAACCGCTGATTTTGTCGTGGACCAATTGACTCCCGCCGGCGAGATTCGGGCCAAGAAAATGTTCGGTGAGTACGGACTCTACTGCAACGGCGTGTTCTTCGGAATGATTTGTGACGATCGAGTATTTGTCAAACCAACGGCTGCCGGCCGACAGTTTATCGGCTCGCCCAGTGAAGCAATTCCCTACCCCAACGCACGCGCTCATTTTTTGATCGACGATCAAATCGACAATGGCCCCTGGGTTTGTGATCTGGTACGTGCGACCGTCCAGGAACTAGCCAGCCAAACGAAACCCAAACGGAAGAAGTAAAGTACCCATCGCAATCGCCACTCACAAAGAGTCCCGAGATAACTTCCCGATTTGGGCGATTCCGACCTTGGTTAATCCACGTACCCAGATCGTCGAATCTGCGGAGACTTCAAATGGCCTGCCCCAACAATGGCCAGAGCCACCAATCGTCGGAGTGACCAATCGTCGGAGTGACCAATCGTCGGAGTGACCGTGCGACAAAATGCGAGCCTTTGGTAATTCCCACGGATGGCAAAGCCGAACTGCAGATGAACCGTGGGCAAACACGATCTTCACCGCCAGCGCTTGACCGGCAGCCATTGTCTAACTTCCGAGATGATAGCCTAAGAAATGATTGATGCATTCCATTGCAAGTATCCGTCCGGCGATCTGCGTTTAGCGGTGACGGTACGGATACCACGATGGCTTCGTTACGAACGTTTGATTAAGGACGCCGCTGGATACCGCCACCGCGTTGGGGACCACGCGACGGAGCCCGATCGTCATGCGACGAGCGACGGGGCGGAGAATCGTTAGACGAAGGACGACTGGCCTGAGGACGACTGGCCTGAGGACGACTGGCCTGAGGACCACCGCGATGGTCTTCCGATCGCCTTGGTCCTGGACTTGATGCGGGACGACTGCGGGGCGGCATGCTTTCGCGGTTCGATCGCGAGCCACCCGACGGTTGCCTGTTGTCTGGTCGAGAACGCTGCGGGCGATTGTCATCGTCGCGGGCTGAGTTTCCGCGGGTAGGATTTTCAAACCTCTTGCCAGGGCCGGTGGAACCAAGCTTCGCAGACCGAGACAGACGATCCTGGGCTGTTGGACGATCATGCGCCCTCGGCCGATCCTGGGCCCTTGATCGTTCTTGTGCACTTGGTCGTTCTTGTGCACTCGGTCGTTCTTGTGCACTCGGTCGTTCCTGGGTCCTTGGTCGTTCTTGGGACGTTTGTCGGTCCTGGGCCCTTGGTCGATCTTGCGCGGATGGCCGGGCTTGTGCGGATGGCCGGGCTTGTGCGGATGGTCGGGCTTGGGAGTTCGCAGTCCGGCCGGCAGTTGTTTTTTTGCTCGGACTGCCAATCGGACGTTCGGTTGTCGTTCGGATCGCTTGGACCGCGGCCGCTTTTTGAATGGCGGCGTTTCGTTGGGCAACATTTCGTTGAGCGAAACTGGGGACGGACGATTTTTTGCCACCCGTTTTCGCGCGCGTCGTATTGCCGCGCGGATTCTTGCCGCGTTGCGCCGGTTTGGAGTCTTGCGAGCGTGCTTCGGACCTGGCCGGTTCGGCAGATGAGAATCCGGCCAGTGATTGAGTGGGAATCGAGTAGCCGATCAGGCGTTCGATATCGCGCAAATACTCGCGTTCGTCGGGACTACAGAAGGAGATGGATTCACCGGCTGCACCGGCCCGAGCCGTTCGCCCGATACGATGCACATAGGTTTCCGGCGTGTTTGGCAATTCGTAATTAATGACGTGCGATACGCCGGGCATGTGCAAGCCGCGAGCCGCGACATCGGTCGCTACCAAGATAGGCGGCTCCTCCGAACAGAAACTGGCCAAGGCTCGTTCGCGAGCATTCTGACTCTTGTTGCCATGAATCGCCACCGCGGAGATCTTGGCGCGATCCAGTAACTTGGCCAGTCGATCCGAGCCATGTTTGGTGCGACAGAAAACGATATGTCGAACGCCACGTGTGGTGCGAAGGTATTCGATCAAGGCATCCGCTTTGCGTGATTGCTCGACAAACGCCACCGACTGTTTGATCTTATCGGGAGGCCGAGCCACCACGTTCGCTTGGACGGTCAACGGGTTATTCAGCCATTGTTCCGCCAGCCCTTGTATTTCGGGCGGCATGGTCGCGGAGAACATCAATGTTTGTCGGTCGTGCGGGATCCGGCTGACGATTTTTCTCAGCGGTTGGATAAATCCCATGTCCAACATTTGATCGGCTTCGTCCAACACCAAGACCTTGACGTGACTAAGGTCCACGACGTTTTGCCCCATCAAGTCGAGCAAACGACCGGGTGTGGCCACGACGATATCGACGCCCGCGCGCAAGGCCGTGATTTGTGGGTTCTGCGAGACTCCGCCAAATATGACCACTTGTCGCATTCCGAGCCCGCGTCCGTACGTCGCGAAGCTCTTGCTTACTTGATTGGCCAATTCACGCGTCGGCGTTAGGACGAGAACGGAAATCGGTCGTGACGATACCCGCTCGCGACCGCGCGAATTGGAATTTCGCGCGCCGTGTTCACCGGCGTTTCTTTCGCTTCTTTCGTTCGCGCGATCTGCGGGGACCGAGAGAAACAGATTTTGCAAAATGGGCAACGAAAACGCCGCCGTCTTTCCCGTCCCGGTTTGCGCACAACCCAACAAATCATCGCCCGCAAGAATCGCCGGAATGGATGCTACTTGGATGGGGGTGGCAACCGTGTACTTCAACTTTTGCAAGGTAGACAGAATTTTGGGGTCGAGCCCCAAATTTTCAAAACTCATGAGTTCTTACGCGTGAACAAGACCAATAGCCAGACCGGTGGCGGTCTGCTGGGGCCCCGATTGCAGCATGCGAGTGTACATGGCGGTACCAAAGCGTCAAGGCGATTTCGCGGACACGGAACGGAATTGCCCGAAACCGTCGAATTAATTCACGCTGGATTCAAAACCGCGATTCATTCGTTATTTACGCTTGATCGACGAGTCGCCACTCCAGGACAGTTCCGTTAACTCCTAAGGATTTGTCGCGAAATAAGTTCCGGATTTCGAACGTCGAAAGCTTCGAAATGACCCTCGCTGGCTCTGGCGTTTGAATGTTCAATGATTATTGAAGAATGAAAAATTCAAAAGGTTCCAAACGTCTAGTTTCAGGCATTCCGCGAGCAAACGATGGCTGTCAGCATTTTGCATTTTACATTTTCCATTTTTCAGTACTCATTTCTGAACCGCGTGTGAACCAAAAACGAGCATTTGCCTGGCTGGCGGACTTCCCACGGATGGCAATGTCGATCTGCGGATGAATACATTCGCTGCCTGCGGTTTCGAATTGAAGACAGTCAACGTATCAGCGCAGCAGATAGACCATGGCAGTCCGACAAATTGCTGTCGGTCAAGGAAGTATCCTCGGACTGTGCATCCGTAGTTCGGCTTTGCCATCCGCGGGAATTACCAAACGCTCGCATTTTGCCGCTTTGCGGCTCAGGCCATTCGGCGGCTCAGGCCATTTGGAGTCTTGGCAGATTCGGCGCTAGGGGTTCTCGGATTAACCAAGGTCGGACTCGCCCAAATCGGGAAGTTATTTCCAGACAACTCCTAAGTTAACTCAAGAAAGCGCGTAACAATTGGGGGCCCGTTTCGGAGAGGAAACTCTCCGGATGAAACTGCAGGCCGTAGACCGGCAGACGCCGATGTTTGATCGCCATGATTTCCCGCGAACCGTTCGAAGCATTTGCCCAGGCGTGTACTTCAAAGTCGGGATTCAGCGTCTCGGGTGAAATCACCAAACTATGGTACCGAGTTGCGATCAGGGGCGACGACAGACCTGCGAACAAACCTTCGCCCCGGTGATGAATTTGGTCGACTTTGCCATGTTTCAAATCGACGGCCCGCACAATCTTGCCGCCGGTTGCTTGGCCAATCGATTGGTGCCCCAGACAAACACCCAAAATCGGGAATTCGGTCAACAATTCCTCGACCACGGACACACTGATCCCGGCCTCGGATGGCGAACACGGCCCCGGCGAAATGACAATGTGTGAAGGCCGCAAACTGCGTATCTTACCGACCGTAATTTCGTCATTGCGATAGACCTGGACGTCGGCCTTTGAATCCAATTCCCCAATTCGATGGACCAAATTATACGTAAAGCTATCGTAGTTATCGATCAGCAGGATCATGGTGTATCCTAACGTTTGTGACGATTTTGCCGTTTTTACTCAAGCATTCTGGCTGGTAGGCCGATCTTGTCAATGCTGGGCGGACGGTTCCGATTTTCCATCCGTGTTTCACTTTCCCACATTTGCGGTGAGTTGCTATGAAGCTGGAGACAACACGATTTGGAATAGTGGAAATCCAATCGAACGATATCTTATTCTTTCGATACGGGCTGTTTGGGTTTGAGACTCAACAGCAATGGGTTCTTCTCTCCGATCTAAATAACTCGGCGGTTGCCTGGTTGCAAAGCATGACGAATCCGGAGGTTGCTCTCCCGGTCGTCTCACCACGCCGCTTTGTCAATCAGTACCAGGTCCAATTGGACGAACGACAAATTGCGCTGTTGTCGCTCTCCAAGGAAGAACAGGCGGCTGTGTTGGCGGTCGTGAGCCGCAATGGCCAAACTTTGACCTGTAATCTTCGGGCGCCCATCGTGGTCAACTTGGATCGTCGAGTTGGTTGCCAAGTGGTCACCGCCGACGAACAACCGCTTCAGTATCCGTTGGCCGAATTGCCAGCATCCGTTCGGAAGATCGCTTGAGGCAACAACAAAAAAACGCCACGTAAAGTGGCGTGTTTCAATGCGATAGAGTTCGGCTGAATTACTTGCCGATGTCGGAGATTTCGGAAGGATTCACGCGTGCGGCTTTTTGATTCTCGCGCTTGATGGCTTCATAGACTTCTTGGCGGTGAACGGGGATATCTTGGGGGGCTTCGATCCCCAACCTTACTTTGTCACCGCGAATATCGACAATCGTGATCATTACGTTGTCACCGATCATGATGCTTTCGTCTCGGTGCCTTGACAACACTAGCATCGGAACACTCCCTTATTCAATCTTGTTCTTGACATGGTTTGGTCGGTGCCTCGTGGGATAAAAATCCGCACGACCGGTACAACTTCCCGCCCGGGCTCCGTCCGTGGCTAGGTTGACCGTTGGCCGTTACCGACCAGACTCCCGAGGCGTTAATAAATGGTGGTTCATTACCGCCGTGCCGAATAGCACAACGGTGGTATCGACGCCGTTTCCCAGCCCCCACAACAGAATGTGCCCGCCGCGTCGGAGAATCAGCAGAGCACGACCGAATATGCAGAGTGTGCACAATGAAACGCTGGAAACGCCTTGCCAAACCTTGCTACCAATAACGCTCGACGACAATTTGACCGGGATGTGAATGTCGATGCCGATGCAGCCCTCGTTCGCCAAGCAATTTTTCCATTTCGTCCAACATGTCCGGGTTGCCGCACATCATCACGCAGGACTCGGGCGAGATTCGGGACTGCGATATCGTCTCCAAAGAACCATCCACAAGGCAACGGGTGATGCGACCGAATAAGGCACCGGGCGCCTGCTCGCGCGAGATCACAGGAGCGAAGACAAACCGCGAGCCCCACTGTTCGGAATACCCGGCAATTTCATCCTGATAGGCGAGATCCGCCACATGTCGCACCCCGTGCACCAAGACAAGTTTCTCGTACCGCTGCCAAACTTCCGGGCAGCGCAGCATGGCGATGTACGGAGCCAAGCCAGTTCCCGTACCAATCATCCACAGGGTAGAAGCATCCGGACATCGCTTCAACGTAAACCCGCCGGCAGCCTTCTTGCTCACACCAATCCGAGCTCCCGGTTCCATTTGCCACAAGAGAGGTGTCAATTGGCCCGTTTCCACCAACACAATAAAGAACTCCAAGAGATCGCCTGGCGGTGAGGCCACACTGTAGGGGCGATGCAACTGGCCCTCCGGTCGTTCGATGCCTAATTGCAGAAACTGACCAGGTTCAAAGGTTTGAACTTCAGGGGCTTCGATCGCCATCGTAAACAAACCAGGCGACCAGATTCGCTTGCTGCGGACCACTCCTTCCGTCCATTCCATAGGATCGACCTCGTTGATTCGGCAAGGATCTGGAAAAAATGGGGTATCCGCGACCCCGTCGTTCGGCTCCCAGGATGGGGCAATTGTACGTCAGGCCAGTTGTCCAAGATACAGCCCAGCCATTCCCTGCTTGGGTTCCGTGGACGAACGCATGGCCACCGCTTAATATGAGGTTAGCAAGACGTGGCCGGGTGTAGGGCGGGATTGATCCTTTTTTCAAACTGCGAATGATTCGTGTCGTCAAGAGAAAGTTCTCGGCTCTCTCCCCAAAGGGGCCTGACCCTTTGGAGGGCATGCAAAAATTTCGGACAAAACGGCATGACCGGAGAGGATCAGCCCCCTTTGGGGACAGAGCCTGGTCGTAAGCAACCTCTGGCTCGATGGAGCGTGATCGTAAAGATTGTCGTTTCCTTGACTTTGTTGGGGATCGTCGGCTACCAGGCTGCAGGCAGCAAGATCGTGGGCGAACTGTTGCAACAACCCAAACGATGGGAGTGGTTAGCGCTCGGGTTTATTTGTGTCAGTGCTGGATACACGCTGTCGTTCGTTCGCTGGTGGAGCTTGGTGGTCGGTGCGGGGTTGCCGCTGCGACTAGGCGAAGCCATTCGCTGGAGTCTGATGTCGCAGCCCTTTCAACTGATTAGTTTTGGAGTTGCGGGCGGCGATCTATTGCGAGTCTACTGGCTTTGCCGGGAACACCCGCAGCAAAAAACGCATGGTGCCGCAACCGTACTCTTGGATCGGGGCATCGGTTTATTGACGATGTTTGCGGCGGTCGCCGTGATTGGCTGTTTGATCCCGTGGTCGACTTTGGCCGCAGCGGACCCGGTGCGGACAAATGGGCTGATCCAAGTTTGGCGTTTGGCCATGGGCTTGATTCTCGCCACTGGCTTGGGTGGGCTGGGAGTGCTGGCTTTGTCAAACACGTCATGGCCGGGTCGTCTTGCTGCGTGGTTACCTAGCCCACGCCTGCGAGAAGTAAGCGCGAACTTGCTCCGACTGTTGCCCGTCTATCGTCGGCAACCGGGCGTGTTGGTCCTGGCGGTCTTCCTAAGTGCGGCCAATGTGGGCTTTCTTAGTACGGGCGTTTATTGCGTGGCGCAAAGTCTGACCAACGAAACTCCTGGAATCGCAGACCACTTGTTGATCGCGCCGCTTAGCCTGATCGCGGGCGCCGCGCCATTGCCCGGCGGGCTGGGGTCCCAAGAATTGGTCATGAGCTGGATGTACATGGCCTTCTCCACCCAACAGCAAAATATGAATTTTGGCATCTTGGTTGCCGCTGGCTACCGTGGCTTGACTTTGGTTTTGGTAGGAATCGGTTGGTTGCTGTACGCGACCAGTCGTCAGCCGTCCGGACCTGCCGCGGTTCGCGACCGGGAGTTATCATAGCGCCTATGGCGAAAGACAAGCAGAAGAAAGTTCGTACCGAATTCCGCAAGCACTACGGAGCCCGGACCCGACACTCCGACGTCACGCGGCAATTTCGTGCCGACGAGTCGTCCGACGATCAAAGAAGTCACGAGCGATTATCGGGTCGCGGCGACTTGGTCAAATCGCGAGTCGTCCGTGGCGTTGCGGCAACCGCTGACGAATCCGGCCAATCGATTGTCCTGGATGTCTCCGGGGACCAATGTTTGTCCGGTCAAGTGCTGCGAGTTCACGGTTTGAACAGCATCGTTCGCATCGAAGGCGGAGTGGATATCGTCTGCTCGACTCGAGGTCTTTTAAAAACATTAGGCACGGACTTGCGACACGTTGTCGTAGCCGGCGACTTGGTGATGGTCAAACTCTCGGCTCCTGATCGTGGGGTCATTCAACGTGTTGAGCCAAGACGTGGCTGCATCAGTCGAACCAGCCGAAATCGACAGCACTTGATCGCCGCCAATATTCATCAGTGTTTGATTGTTACTTCGTGTGCCGAGCCTGGCATCAAGCCGAACCTGATTGACCGCTTCTTGGTCACGGCGGAGAAATCCGGTGTGCGGCCGCTCATCGTGTTGAATAAGATCGACTTGGTGGACCCGGCCGACTTGCAACCGACGATTGGTAATTTCGCACAACTTGGCTACGAAGTCCTGGCGATCTCGGCCACCAAAGGGTGGGGCATCGATTTACTTCGTCGATCGCTGCAGAACCGGCGGACCGTCGTCGTTGGTCAAAGCGGTGTTGGGAAGTCTTCTTTGCTGAACGCCATCGAACCGGGATTAGCGCTGCGAGTCAGCCACGTCAGTCAGGAAAACCAAAAAGGTCGACACACCACGACCACCGCCCAATTGATTCCGCTCCAACTGGGTGGATACGTGCTCGACACTCCCGGAATACGGCAATTCCAATTATGGGATCTGGTCCCGGCGGAAGCCTCGCAATGGTTTCGCGAATTTCGAGCCTGGGCCGATCGTTGTCGTTTTCCCAACTGTAGCCATACCCACGAACAAGACTGCGCCGTAAAATCAGCGGTCGCGGATGGTCGGATCAGCCTCCGTCGCTACGACAGCTACTGCCAAATTTTTGCGGGCGACTTGTTGTAGGCTTCGTTGATTTATCGTTTCTCTGTTGTTGGGATTCCGTAATGAGCAAAGAAATCCTTCGTGCCCTCTGCGGTTCATGGCGAGGCACTTGTCAGACTTGGTTTGAACCGGAAATGTTGGCAGACACGGCGGAAGTTTTCGGAACGATCGAACCGGTCATGGACGGTAAGTTTGCACGATTTGTTTATCGCAGCACGATCCAAGGACGCCCCCGACAAGGAGAGGAATTGATCGCGTTCAACTCGATCAACCAACAGTTCGAAGTTTCTTGGATCGATGATTTTCACATGAGCGATGCCATCCTGTTTTCGCAAGGTCCAGCGATCGCACAAGGCTTTGAAGTAACGGGCCAATACGAAGTTGGCAGCGGACTTCCAACATGGGGCTGGAAGACTCGTTACGAGTTACTGGAAGATGGTCGACTTCGTTTGACGGCCTTCAATATCATGCCTGGCGAAGACGAAGCGAAGGCCTTGGAAACGATCTTGGCAAGGACGACGGCCTAATCCTCACACCCACCCGTGGTCCATCATGGCTAAATCAAAAAAGACGCTCACGTTCGACGGTTACCTACAAGCCTTGTCGGACGATTTCCGCTTGGCTTTGGAGCGATTGCGAAAAGTCATTCACGCAACGGCCCCCGGAGCCGAGGAGTGTGTCAGTTACGGCTTGGCCGCCTTTCGACACAACGGTCGCATGCTTGTCGCGTTAGGTGCCACAAAATCCCATTGTGGTTTCTACTTGATGAGCAATCAAACGGTCGCCCAATTCGCTGAAGAATTAAAATCATTCGAAACGAGCACCGGGACGATTCGCTTTACGCCCGATCAACCATTGCCAATCGCGCTGGTTCGCAAACTGGTTCGCGCGCGGATTGCCGAGAACAAAGCGCTTTCGAGCTGAAACTCCCAATCGGCGTTCGCCGCCACTTTTATAGCTGAGATTCGATTTTTAGCAGCTCGTCCCAAATCGCTCCAGGCGTCGGTAGTTCGCGGATGGCAATGAGCGCTTCTGGGACTTGGATGATGCGTGACAATCGTGCCAACGTCTGCAAGTGCCCACTGTCTTCGCGCGAACCAATCAGCACAAAGACGTCGGTCATCATCCCACGTGGTCCACCAAACGGGATACCCTGCGACGTGACACCTAAAATCAAAAAGGGATCCCCAATCAAGCCCGGCTGGGGGCGTCTGGGATGCAACAAGGCCATACCATTATCCAAGGCGGTCGAGTGCATCTCTTCACGTTGACCGATCAATTCGGCCATCTTGCTTGCGTCCCACACCAGCCCCAATTGCATGGCTTGGTCGCAGATTTCGCGAATCACCGAACCTTTCGTTCGGGCCGGCAATGGCTTGATGATGTGATGCTCAGGTAGAAGTGTTTGGATAATGGCCTCGGGATTGGGACTGCTACCGGCATGTCGATGCAGCGAGATCTCCATCTTTTCCAGTTCCTCGGCATCCGCGACGCCGATTTGATGCTCCATCCAGCGATTGATTTCGTGCAGGTTGAAGGACCACTCCCCGCCCACTCGCCGAGCCGGAATCTTTTCCTGCTTCAGCAAGCGTTCGATCTTGGTGACATCCAAATGCAGGTACTTGGCCAGTTCGGCCAGGGTCATTTCTTGTTCGGTCATGGTGTCGATGGTCCTTCTGTTTTCGCATGTCGGTTGATGGACAGCTTCTTCCGAATTTCGTCCTTCAATCCATTTAGTACCGAAGTCTTATCGACGTCGGCCAAGATTTGTCGAATCACAGCTTTGGGCGATTCGCCCCCCCAACTGCCACCGTGCTGGAAATAGTATTCGGCCGCCCGACCAACCAAGTAACTGGTCCAACCAGCGGCCGCGCCTTGCGGAACCGCAGTTAAGGGCGTGGCCAATCCGAACGACAGCGCCTTCAAACCCATCGCCATAACGTCCATCGCGTAACTCATCCCCGCCACCCAACCGGCGGACTTCAAGATGCTCCACACCAATTCGCGCGCGTTGTTCATCGAAAAGCGAATACCGTAGACTTGCGACAAGGCCACAATCATCATCACATCAATGGTGAAGCCCGAAAGAATATCCAAAAGTGGGACAAAGGTCACGCCCACAACGATTGCTTTGAAACTGGCGAAACTCCAAATCACTTGTTGGGCATAACGCCTCCTCAAGTGAATTCGGACCGACTTCACCCGATCGGACTTGTCGGCTGCAAACATGGCCGCATTCAACGCCAAGAGACCTTTGCCTTCACGATCCAAGATCTCGATAATTCGAGCCTTCAAATCAGAAACGTCCGGGGCCGGCTGTTGCCACTCGGAGCGTTCGCTGCCATTGCGTTCCTCATAAACGTACTCGACCAATCGCGGTTGGGCGGCCGCCATCACGAAGTCTTCAGGCCGCACGGTGCCAAACAATCGCTCGTTTTGCAGAACTTGCAAGATGCGCTCTCGATCGCCGGCGGAATACAGATCCTTTTTGTTCAGCACCACCAGCATCGGCTTCTGAACTGCCGCCAATTCCAACAGCGCGGAGTATTCCACGTCGTTCAAATCCGAGTCCGTTACAAACAACAGCAGGTCCGCTCGACGGGCGGCATCATCGGCCATTTGTCGACGATCGACGCCTTGGACTTCGTTAATGCCCGGGGTATCGACCAACACCACTTCCGATTCTTCCAGGCCCGGCACCCGATAGCCACAGCCGTCCCAGGTCGTGCCCCACACCTCGCGAGTCCAACCGCCTTGCACGTTGACGCTGGTTACTTCACGCCCGATCAATGCGTTGATCAATGCCGACTTCCCCGTACTGATCTCGCCGAAGACGACAATCTCAATACGACCTTTCGTCAACTTCTCTTGCATGTCGGACAGACGTGTGATGTCGGCCAACATTTCCTGGCGTTCATCTTCCGGACAGGCGCGCAATTTCTCCAAGGTCACCTGAACGGATCGCAACGCCTCTCGGTAGTTAGCGAATTGGCGATTATCGTTTAATGATTCCGTGCTCGAGGGCTCGGAATTTCCGGTCACGTTGGGCGTGTCCGTGTCACTCATCATGCACCTCTTAATGGGACGACGCCGAAGTCATATTCTTGCGAGCCACATCCACCAGTTTCTTCAGCTCGGCAATGGTGGTCATTCTCTTCCACTCGCGTTGGGCCAATCCCGCCAAGCCACCTTCGGGCTCTTGCATTTCGTTCTTGAAGTACTCCATGAACACCACGCCGATCCACCGGGTAATCAACAGTTGCACACAAGCTTGCACCAAGCTTCCGGCCACGTTGATGCCAGGCACCGTCTTCAACAACGAAGAAACGCCGCTGACAACTGCCGTGGTGCCCAAGATGCCGATCAAGTTGGTGGCCAACTTGCCTAACAACAGGGACGCCGAACTAAGATCGAGCTGTTGATCGTAGACCTTGGCCAAATCGACCACCATCTTGGTGTTGATGGCGACCCCGGCGGCAATGTCCACAATCGGAAATGGCAACGCGGCAACGGTTCCCGCACCCAACGCCCAACTATCGATGATCGCCCAAGCTTTCTGATCCAAGGCCGCGACGGCTTTCTGTTTCGCTTGGTCCAGCAAGCTGCGACTTTGCAACAGGAGATTGTCCAACAACAAATCTTTGCCGTCGCTGCGCACCGTTTCCCGCAGACGTTTGGCCAGGTTCTCAATCGAGGCCGGCAGCGGCACCACCTCTTCGGTCGTGGTCCCATCCAAGGCCACGCGATAACGCAAGCGATAACCGGACGATGCCTGCACCGTAAGCACATCCTCCAACTTGACGGCTCCCTCGGTTTGTTTGGTCAATTGCTCGCGAAGTCGTTGTTGATCTTCGGCACTGTACCAATCCGCTTTGTTCAAGCAGATGAGCAAACGTTTTTCCATCCGTTGCAAAACTTGAATCAGTCGATACTCGCTATCGCGCAGCGGTCCATCAACCACGACCAACACCACGTCGGCATTCTGAGCGGCGCTAGCGGCCTCTTGTACGTGCTCGGCTCCGTCCACTTCACCCAACCCCGGCGTGTCGACCAACAACACGTGTTGATCGCCCGGCCATTGGATATCGCTTCGCCGTAACGTGGTACCTCCGCGGACGTCGGTGGCAAAAACTTGGCGTCCGGCCAACGCGTTGAGCAGACTCGACTTGCCACAACTGATCGAACCAAACGCGACGATCTCCAATCGTTGGGCCGATTGTTTTTCGCCGAAGGTGGTCAACATCGGCTGAAGTTGTTGGCGGACGTCCGCCTCCAGATTGGCTTGAACGCGTTGGATCTCGGCAATGTTTTCGCGAATTTGCGCCGTTCGCTCCGAGGCACTTAGTTCGCTGGGGCTCTTGTCACGCCGCTCCAATCGCTTTTCTTTGGATTTCTGGCGGCCATACAAGGTGTAGCCCACGTAACCCGTTGCGCCCAAAAACAACAGACTGCCGATCGCTACGACAGAAAAATAGACCACGGTCCAGAACGTTCCAAATTGCTGGACTTTGTCCGCTTGATCCACAATAAAGCTCGGCACGTAGATCAACATCAGGCCAAAGAGAGCCGCGGCCAATACCAACACGAATCCCGTCCAAGCTTGATTCGGCAGAAAGCGAGTAGGAATCAACGGGTTCACCGATCTTTCCAAATCGCCGACTGTTGGGGTTCGTAAATGAGTCGAGGCTGCTGGGCGGCGATCCACTGCCGAGCCTGTTGGACATCGCTCACTAGTCCAATTCGCGTGGCTTGGATCAGAGCATTGCCAATGGCGGTCGCTTCGCTGGGGCCCGCAATCACTGGTCGGTCGCACGCATCGGCCGTCAATTGACACAGCAATTGGTTTTGCACGCCACCGCCCACCACGTAGATGGATTCGATGCGGCGGCCAATTATTTGCTCCAAACTTCGCAAAACTTCCGAATACCGCCGGGCCAGACTGTCAAAAGCACAACGGAGGATCTGGGCATCGGTCTCAGGTGCGGCCCCCGACCGCTGAGCAAGTTCACGAATCGTCTGCGGCATGTCCGCCGGAGCATTCAAAGCCGGATCATCCGGATTGACGAAGAATTGGCAGGGCGGCACCCCGCGCGCCATCTCGGCCATCTGTTCCCAAGTGTAAACCCGACCGGCTCGTTCCCAAATTCTGCGGCATTCTTGGATCAGCCATAGCCCGGCAATGTTCTTGAGCAAACGGGTCGTGCCGCCAACTCCCGCTTCATTCGTAAAGTTGTGGGCGGCCGTTAGGTCGTTGATGATGGGCCGACTAACCTCGACGCCCATCAAGCTCCAGGTCCCGCTGCTGATGTAGCACCAATCGGGGGCCGTGGATGGTACTTGATTCACCGGAACCGCAACCACCGCACTGGCAGTGTCGTGCGTTCCCGGCAAAATCACTTGAGTGCTCGCCGCCAACCCCGTCTCTTGTTGCACGATGCCACGCAGCGACCCAAGCGACGTGCCGGCCGGGGTCAAAGGCCCAAACATCTCGCGCGGCAAACCGAACCGAGCGATCACGTCCACCGCCCATTCGTTCGTTGTCGGATTGTACAACTGCGAAGTCGAAACGTCCGTGATTTCGTTGCTGCGCTGCCCACTGAGTAACCAATGGAACAAGTCCGGCATCATCAAGAACTGCCGCGCCAGCCCGATCAGTTGCGGTTGCCGAGCTTTGATCGCCAACAGTTGGTACAACGAGTTGATCGTCATGAACTGCAAGCCCGTTTGGCGATAGATTTCACTTTGGGGCACGACTTCAAAGGCGCGTTCTAGTCCGCCTTCGGTCTGTTGATCGCGATAATGAAACGGCAACGACAACAGTTCTTGGGATTCACCCAACAAGGCGAAGTCGACTCCCCATGTGTCCACGCCCACACTGGCGATCCGAGCCGCAGAGAACTTTCGCGCCGCGAGAGTTAGACCGTTGAGGATCTCTTGCCATAGACCGGGCAGGTTCCACATCAAGTGCTCGCCGATCCGCACTCCAAAGTTGGCGAAGCGATGCACCTCGTGCAGCTGAAACGCCGGGCCTGTAAATTCACAGGCCAAGACCCGGCCACTACTGGCCCCTAAATCCACCGCCAAAATGACTGTGCCACCGGACATTCCACGCCACTCCAACCGACAAAAACGCACCACTCGCGGTGATCCGCCACAAGCCTGGGCTTGGCGACCGAACCGAACCGGCCCAAACCGCACGGGGCCCGTGGTTCTCGGGCAAACACGATTTCCGAACCGCCCGATTAGGGTACTCCAACCGGAATGAAATAGACAGACGTGTTGCACGAGCGAACGAGCCAATGTGCGTCATTATTCCCCCGCCGGTTTCGGGCCGAACACGAACGTGGGCGGGTTCACATAGTAGAGCGAGCGCCCCGATCGCTCTGGGATTTGAGATTCGAACCATTCCCGTATTCGAGTTTTTCATTCATTCGCCGAACGCGTTTCTGCTCCAGGCACGATCGGGGCGCTCGTGCTACTATGCTGCGAGCGCCCCGATTGCTCACGAAATTGAGATAAGTTCGAAGCTCCAACAAGTAATTCGAAATGAGACGTGCGAACTGGTTTCATTTCAATCCGACTTCGTCTTCTCTGCGTTATCCTAATCTCTTGCGGTGCGTCCTCTTCTATTGCTCAACGCCAACTCGGCCAAATCGGTTGGGTTCAAATAGTAGAGCGAGCGCCCCGATCGCTCTGGGATTTGAGATATGATCCATTCCTTGATTCGGATTTTTCGTTCAATCGCCGAACGCGTTTCTGCTCCAGGCACGATCGGGGCGCTCGTGCTACTATAGAAAACCAGAGTACAATTCAACGCTGTCCGAGAGCCCTCGCGATCGACCCCCAGGAACCACCCACGATGCCCTATCTCGAACTTGCACCCGAATACGCTCCGCCCCGCTCCGAGTTTTCACGGCCAGGAATTCTGTCAGCCGTTGCCCGAATAAATGGCTTCGTGCATCACACGCCGGTTTTGGAAAATGCCTGGCTGAACCAACAGTTGGGTTGTCGCGTGCATTTCAAGTGCGAACATTTCCAACGCGGTGGCGCGTTCAAGATTCGTGGCGCCATGAACTCGGTGCTGCAATTAAGTGAGGAACAAGCTAGTCGCGGAGTTGTCACTCACAGTTCGGGAAATCACGCCCAAGCGTTGGCGATCGCCGCGCAGATGCGGGGGATCCACTGTACCGTCGTGATGCCCGAGAACTCCCCGGCGGTCAAGATGCAGGCGACGCGCGATCGAGGTGCGCTGGTGGTAACCTGCCAACCAACCCAAGCCGCGAGGATTGCCGCAACGCAAGAGATCATCGAGCGAACCGGGGCAACGTTGGTTCATCCGTTTGATCAAGCGACCATTGTTCTGGGGCAAGCGACGGCTGCTTGGGAACTTTTGACGGACGTTCCCCAACTGGATGCCATCGTCGCACCGGTCGGCGGTGGTGGGTTATTGGCGGGAACCTGCCTTTCAGCGGCGTGGTTTCATCCGGATCGGCGCGTGCCGGTTTTTGCGGCGGAACCAACCGGCGCGGACGATGCGTTTCGCAGTTTGCAGCAACAATCACTCGTAACCGAACAGAAACCACAAACCATCGCCGATGGCTTGCTCACGACCTTAGGCCAATGGACGTGGCCGATTATCCAACAACAATTGAGTGGGATCGTTACGGTGGACGACCAGGAGATCAACGCAGCCATGCGAATTTTCTGGGAGCGACTCAAGTGGATCGTCGAACCCAGCGGCGCGGTTTCCTTGGCGGGGCTCAGGCAACTGTTGGCCAACCAGCGAAAGATTTTTGCCAATGGTGCCACCGAGCCGCAGATTGGTGTGATTATCTCCGGCGGCAATCGCGATTTTGTGCCGGTATAGTGGCGGCGATGCTCGTTTCCGCAGCGTTGCCTACGATACTTGGGTTCATCGTCCAGATCGCTCGCCTTGCGTGACGAAGCCGTAAGTTGGAACCGACTCATCTCCTCGGTTCGTGCTTCACTGCCAAATATCCACGGCCAATTCTAATTCGATTCCCGACCGATCTTGGACTTGTTGTTTGGTCTTTTGAACCAGCTCAAGAAAGTCGGCACTAGTTGCACCTTGGCGGGCAACAAAGAAGTTCGGGTCGCGGTCCGAAACTTCGACGGCTCCGGATTTGAGGCCTTGGACACCGGCCTTGGTCAACACTTGAGTGGCGGTCGAACCGCCGTGGTCCTTGAACACGTAGGCGCAGGGCTCGTCCAACATCGGCTGTTTGGCTTTGCGGACGATCCAGAGTTTCTGCATGCGACGGAGAACCTGTTCGCTGGCTTCTCGTTCGAATTCGAACTCGGCCGCGATAATCGCCAGTTCGTTAAGGCTGCTTTGGCGGTAGCTAAAGTTCATTTGGTCATGTTGGCGAATCAGGACATCCCCGGCTGCGGTCAAGACCGTGGCTTGTTTCACCCAGGCACCGATGCTGCCCCCGTTGGTCGATGTATTCACGTGCAAGGCACCACCAATCGTCCCCGGGATGCCGACCAATTGTTCCGGGCCTTTGAATCCTTCGCGGACGGCGAGCGAGACAAAATGGGCCAAATTAGCGCCGCCACCGGCCGTCATTCGATTTCCCCGAACGTCGATTCCCGTAAATTCGGGGGCCGCCAACTGGATAACCAGGCCCGGCCAACCCGCCGAGGGGATCAGAACATTGGCACCATGCCCCAGGACGCGGACCGACAAGTTGGCCGCTCGAGCTTGTTGCACAACAGCTTGTAACTCGGTTTGGGACGTGGGGACGGCAAAATAGGCCGCGTTTCCGCCAATTCGAAGCGAGTTGTACGGGCTCAGCAGGACATCCTGTTGCACAACATGCTCTAGCCCAGCAAATAGGTTCATGGAGTTTCTCGGGAGTTGCACCAATAGCTTGTACGGATATACGGCGTCTCCGCGACGCCGCCAATCGTCAATCTTACCCTTTACGCCACCACTGACAACCTAACGGCGGGTTCCCGGCAATTGACTTTTGTGGGACCACCGAGCAGCATGGAGCTTATCGGGCGTGCTCCGAGAATTCACGAGGCTTTGTCCCAAGCAGGGGTCTGACCCGTTGGCGGGCCCTGAAGATCCCAGACAAAAAGACGTGACCCGAGAGGGACAGTTCCCTTTTTGGACAAAGCCTAGGACTTCCACTGGGCAAGAATTCTTCGAGTTGGGCAACCGTCGGATTCACTCGGAAACGCCCGCCGATCGGCAATTCCGAACCGTACCGGGGCCGAATAGGTCGAGTGATCGCCTACCTTCGACCCAATACCGTCAAGTAAAGCAGATTTTGCGAGTACTGGAGCTTTAGCCGAGTAAGGAGTGTGACAAACGCTCTTTCCCCGATCCGCTCGGCTAAAATCGGTACGACAACACCGGTGAAACAACCTGGCTTTACTCAACGGTTTTGGCCATTGGCCCGGCTCCCGCCAATTTCCTGCCTCTTATTTATATAGTTGCTCCATGTCATTTCAAAATCGTGCTACCGATTCTCCCGCTCCGATGTCCCGGAGGCAAATGACTCGATCCCGTGGTGGGGTCTTGCACTGGGTTGTGGCCGGCTTCATGGGGGCGTCCGGGGCGTTGGTTTGGGGCCAATCCGCGATCGAACCGCTGCCGGTTCGGGTCGGGGGTGTTCGCCCGCAAGTCATTCACGCGGAACGAACCTTTGTAGGCACCGTCACACCGATTCGACAAGCGATCATTGGGAATGCCGTCGAGGGTCGCGTGCAGGAAATATTTGTCGACCAAGGCGACGCGATTCATCCGACGGCGGACGGTGAAACAGCCATCGGTGGGGCCATCGATTCCGGCGTGCCATTGATCCAACTGCGAACGGCGACCATCGATATTGAACTAGATGCGGCTCGCTCCGAATTGGATTTGCGTCTGGCCATGCAACAGGAACTCCAAGAGTCGCTGCCGGCCGATTTAGAACTGGCGCAAGCAGCACTGGGCGCGGCCCAGGCCCGGTTTCAGTTCGCGCGGGCACAGCTAGATCGGGGCCAAGAATTGGCCCGCAATGGCGCCGCACTGTCGCTCAGTGAACTCGACCAACTGAAATCGGCCTTCGACACCGCCGAACAAGATCAAAAAGCCGCTGAAGTGGGCGTTAAAAAACTGGAGCGAGTCCAACAAGCTCGGTTGGCTCAAGTGGCCGCTCAAGTCAACAACCAACGTGAAGCGATCCGGTTGTTGGAGGATCGTCGGTCGAAGTACACCGTTCGTGCTCCGTTTGAAGGTGTGGTCTCACGGCGAACCGCCGAGATTGGCCAATGGCTGACCGTTGGTGCGGACGTTGCAGAAGTCGTACAAATGAATCCGATCGATGTCGTGATCATGGTTCCGCAAGGCATGTTGGCAGACTTTCAATATTCGATGCGCGATCCAGGGGCCGAAACGATCAACGCTGGCGAAACATCGACGACACCGGACCAACCACGGTCTTTGTCCGCCCAGATCCGAGTCGACAATCAACCCCAAACCATGACGGGACAAATCCAGGCTTTGGTTCCAACGGCGGATCTGATGTCGCGTTCGTTTCCCGTCAAAATTCGCTTGGACAACCCTCGCACCGCTTTGGGTTATCGTTTGAATCCCGGCATGTTGGTCAAGGTGCAAGTCACGGTCGGAGAAGTCCAGCCAAGCCTCATGGTTCACAAAGACGCCCTGGTGTTGAACAACACGGGCAAGTTCTTGATGGTGATCGATCGGTCTGTCGAACCGAACATTGCCAAGTCGGTTCCCGTCGAGGTCGGAACGGCGGTCGCTGATTTTGTTGCGGTAACCGGCGATCTGCAGGCAGATGATTGGGTGGTCATCGAAGGCAACGAACGGTTGCGTGGTGGCAATCCTGTGAAAGTAATCAATGCCGACGCTATGGAATCTGCATCGAGCGATTCCACCACAAAGACCGTGATTGTTGGGGCAACCAAATAACCATGCACCCCATCGCTGCTTTTATCGAGAACCCCGTCAAAGTCTCGGTTGCCGTCATTTTGGTCGTCTTGTTTGGCCTCATCGCGATGTGGGTGATGCCGATCCAGTTGTCGCCGGACGTGGAACTGCCGGTCGTGTCGGTGACCACCATGTGGCCTGGTGCCAGCCCGATGGAGATTGAAAAGGAAATCGTTCAAGCTCAAGAGGAACAACTCAAGAGTGTTGAAGGTGTGGTAAAAATCAGTAGCGATTGTCGCGAATCTCAGGGAACCATCAATTTGGAATTTGCGGTTGGGACCAACATGCAGGAGGCGGTGCTCAAAGTCAATTCGCAACTGCAACAGGTTCGCCGTTATCCCTTGGATGCCGAACGTCCCGTCATTCGCACGTCCGACAATTCACGCGGACAAATTGCTTGGTTTGTGCTGATGGCAGTTCCTTCGGATGATCAGTTGTTCCGCGATTTCGCTGCTCAAAATCCGGCGGCAGCTTCCGACGTCGAACGGATCCTTCAATCGCGCAGCCAGGGCCTGAAAAACTATCGCATTCGTGAATTTGTCGAAAAGTACCCAGCCGCTCAAGCGTTGTTGCCACCGGACATTGATGTTCCTTCGTATCGGAAATTTGCCGAAGACTACATCAAGTCCGAATTCGAACGAGTTTCCGGCGTCTCTGGCGTTGAGGTCTTTGGTGGACGCCCACCGCAAATGCAAGTCATCGTTGACCCGGAAAAACTCTCGGCCCGCGGTTTGACCATGGCGGACGTTCGCGATGCCTTGAATTCTGATAACACCGACATATCCGGCGGGAGATTTTACGAAGGTAAACGCGGCTGGACGGTACGTACGTTGGGTGAGTACCGCAGCGAAGAGCAGATCGGA
>JAEUIP010000090.1 GCA_016795075.1 Planctomycetaceae bacterium
AAACACGAAACCGTTTTTTTTGCCGTCGGATCGCGCCATAACCTATGTTTGATTGCGGTCGACAACCGCTGGGTTTTCGACTTTTTGACATAAACCGAGGCTTTGCGTATGTCCCCATTTTCGTTCGTTCCCTTGGCCCAACAACCGATTCCCGGTGCGGACGTTGCATCGTCCTCGCTTCCGACGCAGGGGGAAGTGCCCATTCCGTCTTCCCACAGCCACCTCCACCTAACCGGCAAGCACTCCGGCGTTCCCTGCCCAAAATGCACCACGGAAACGCAATTCGCCGACGCGATGGGCGTTTCTGTCCTGGCCTGTCCGGCATGCCTTGGTTTCTTGTCGCAAGGAAAAGACTTCTCGAGGATCGTCACGGTGGCGCGCAGTCACTATCGTGGTCAGGATACGATTCGCCCGTTGGATCACTCCCAATTACGAGTCGCGCGGACGTGTCCAACTTGTCACCAACCATTCGAGACCCACGCTTACGCCGGACCAGGGACAACCGTGCTGGACTCGTGCCAACGGTGCGGCACGGTTTGGCTAGACGGTGGCGAACTGGAGCGAATCATACAAGCTCCCGGGAGACGTTGAGCATCGGATCGTTTCGTCGGCACAACAAAAAAGCCACCATCAAACGATGGTGGCTTTCCTTTTGGTAGCGTCATTCCAAGGCCAACAAAACCTTAGGGTGCGGTGGGAGCCACCGATTCGGAAGCAGTCTGGTCGCGGAAATGATGAACGGTGAGGACAACATCATCGCCGGTTTCCGCTTGACGATCTGGTCCGAAACTTCGCAGAACCAAGCGGTCATTCATTTCGTCGTACCGCAACGAATTTCCCCATGGATCTTTGGTCGTGGCGACCAACATATTGCCTTCGATGCCGTCCGGCCACGACTTGTTATTGCCTTCGAAGTGAGCCAACACTTGAGCTTCCGCTTGAGCCAATACGGTATTCACCATCTGCAATTGCTTTTGAAGTTCGACCCGAGCGATACGTTCAGCCCGCCGATCCGCCCGAGCCAACGAATGGCCTTCGAACATATCGATGACCGCCGGATTGGCCAATGCCATGACCAAACCGGTCAATGCCAAGAAGCGTCCCCGACGAAACAATCCCAGCGACGACAAGGCGCCACCGGCAATCGCAACCGGAAGGGCAGTTGTCGCCAATCCACACAAACTCACGACAAAACCCACCAGGCCCAAAGTGTTAGACGACTTCTTGGGCTTTTCTGTCGGTACGGCAGTGGCTGGAGCAGCCGTCCGCCGACCCCAACCCCACCCGTTTTGCGGTGTCTGATAACCCGAATGCTGTGGAGTCCCGTAAGCGCCACCCGCCGAATAAGCAGCTTGCGGATGCGGGGCCACATGCACCGGTTGGTCGAATCCAATGTAAATGGTGCCTTGCGGCTGAGGCCCCATGGCGTGTGGTTGTTGGTAGGGTCCGTGATACATTTGGTTTGGTCCAGTCACAGGTCGATCCTCGCTCTTTTTGTTCTTGGGAGACGTGTCCTGAAAACTACTTCGCCGACTCAGCACGTCTCTTGGTGAAAAAAACAAAAATTAGTTCACGGCCAACCAGTCGTGAGCCGACTGCCGCAAGCGGGTCACGGCAGGGTGCTGAAACATCCGTTCCGCCGTCAATGCATAGAACTTTGTCCGGACATCCTCAACTTGTCCCAAAACACCCAATTGATACGTTTGCGTCAAAAATTCGGTCAATACAGCGGGAACAAAGCACACCCCTAAACCTTGTCGTGCAAACACCTTTAACAAACCACTATCCTCAAACTCGCCAGCGACTCGCGGGGCGAGTCCGTGGCGGTCAAACCAACGGTCGATCAAACGCCGCAGACCAGTATTCGCCGTCGGCAGCAAAACTGGGAGTGACTGGACTTGTTCCGGCACAGTCGGTCCAACTGCCCGTGCCAACAACTCGGTCGTCCCCATGACCGCGAGACCACACTCGCCCAACAGATGCGACTGAAGTTCGACCGTCAGGTCCTCATAAATTGGCGAATCACTCAGCACCACGTCCAAACGATGATTGGCCAAGTCCATCAGCAAGGCGCCCAATTTGCCTTCGTAACAACGCAAGCGAATCGGCAAATCACTTGTGAATGCTGGTATCAAGAATTGGTACACCAAATGTTTGGGCATCACGTCCGTGACCCCAACCGTCAAATCCAGTGTGGAGTTGGGACCATTGCCGTGGACCGAACGATAAAGCTCTTGCCCCAAGCCAAAAATCTGATTCGCGTAGTCCAATGCCACGCGTCCCTGTGGGGTTAGTGTCAGTTTTTTTCCTTGGCGATGAAACAATGCCACGCCCAGCGAGCCTTCTAAACTCTTGATTTGGGCGCTGATGGTGGGTTGCGTAAGATGCAATTCGCGGCCGGCCGGCGAAATGCCTCCGTGTTTCGCGACGACCCAAAAATAGTACAAGTGGTTGTAGTTAACCGGACCCAAGACACACTCTCCTACGAAAGAATCGATAATTTCCGCAACATCTTACCACTCAATTATAGATATTTTCTATATACCGAACGAATAATTTGAAATAGACTTTATGGTTTACCCGAGCAATCATTTCCGGGTAAGCGCCGCGGTGACAGCTACGGAGGGTTACTTGCAATTCGCTGACGCTGCCGACAGATGCTTTTTTACCTCGTGGGTCCCCGGCGGTCCCCCTAAATTCCAATAAACGATGGCAAACGCCGAAAATTACGAACACTTGGTATGGGCCCTGCGGTCCGTGGCAACGCATTTCGGCGGCACGGTCGACCTGCAGCGATTGCGTCATTTGGCGGCCGAGATTGAAGCGTCCACGCCAGTCGACTCGCTCAGTGAGAACCTGGGACCGATTGCTCGTCATTTTGGGTATAGAATTAGCCAACTCCAAGCAAATCGGAACGACATTCGGGATCTGTTAGCCGAGGGTCTGCCGGTCATCTTGTTTCAGGACGCGACGACCACTCCTGTGCCGATTGTGCTTCTGAAGTACGCGAACGGCCGATACTTGGTCGACAGCTATCGGCTCGGGCGATCGACATGGCTACCCGCCGCTCAAGTTGAATCGAATTTTGCAGAGGCCGATCGCGATCTGGATCGGTGTTTGCAAATTCACGTGGCTCAGCAAGTAGCTTCGGTCGGTAAAGCTTTGGTTGTTGGCGAGTTCCCATTGCTGTGGCTGTGGCGTTTCCTAAAGCATGAACGTCCGGACTTTCGCGTTCTTTTGCTGTTTGCTGCCGCCGTTTCGCTGTTGGCCTTGGCGACTCCAATCACGGTCGAGGCGTTGGTCAATACGGTTGCGTTCGGGCGATATTTCCAGCCGGTGTTGGTCTTGTCGCTGGTTTTGTTTGTTTTGCTCGGCTTTCGGGCGGCGTTGATTGCCACGAGCACTTGGGTCGTCGAAATCATTCAGCGGCGTTTATTCGTTCGCGTGGTTTCCGACCTCACGTTTCGGCTGCCGAAATTGCAGTCGTCGATCCATGATCAGAACTATGTTCCAGAGCTAGTGAATCGATTCTTTGACGTGGTTAACGTCCAGAAAGCCGTGGCCGTTTTCTTGTTGGATGGGATCAACGTTACCTTGCAGGTCGTGATTGGGATGGCCGTGTTGGCATTCTATCACCCCGCACTGTTGGGTTACGACTTGGTCTTGTTGTTTTTCCTGACGTTTTATCTGTACTTCGTCGGGCGCGGGGCAATTCAAACCAGCATTGTGGAATCAAAATACAAGTACAAGACGGCCGCCTGGTTGGAAGAAATCGTGCGGTCTCCAAACGCGTTCCGACGCAATTCAGGCAGTAATCTCGCCGAACACCGAGCCGACGAAATTGCTCAGGGCTACATTGCCGCACGTGTGGCTCACTTTCGCATTCTGATCCGCCAAATCGCGTCGACGTTGGGAATCCAGGCGGTTGCGGCCACGGCTCTGCTGGCCTTGGGCGGTTGGTTGGTTATTCAGGGCGGCCTGACTTTGGGTCAGTTGGTGGCTGCAGAATTGATTGTGACCGGAATCTTGGGATCGGTGGCGAAGTTTGGGAAGCACATCGAATTGTACTACGATACGATGGCATCGGCCGACAAGCTGAGGCAGCTAATGGAATTGCCAGTAATGGACGACGGATTTTATCCACCGACCGACTACGGCCGTTTGGGCGAAGTTCAAGTCGAAGAACTAAAGTTTGCCCACGGGTCGCGTGAGTTAAGTTTCCCGAATTTTAGTGTCCGCAGCGGCGAAGCGGTGGCCGTGATTGGCGGCGAAGGCAGTGGCAAGTCAACTCTCTTGCAAATGATGGTGGGCTTGCGAATGCCAAGCTCCGGACAGATTCGATTCGCTGGTGTTGGTACACACGAGCTGAACTTCTCACTGATCGAACGCGAGATTGGGTACGCGGCTGGAATCGAAATCGTCAAAGGCACGGTGGCTGAAAACGTGCACTTGGATCGCGCGAACGTACGCTCGGCCGATGTCCGCCAGGCCTTGGAAACTGTGGGATTGTTGTCCGACGTAGATAAATTGCCCAATGGGATCGATACGGAACTGGAGTGTCTGGGGCAGCCACTAACGGAATCGCAGTGCCTCCGTTTGATCTTGGCTCGAGCGATTGTGGAACGACCTCGTTTGCTGCTCATTGATGGGACGTTGGATCGGATTTCGGACGCGGCTTTGCCCAAGTTGATTAAAGACGTTTTGGGCAGCGGCAACTCATCTCCATGGACCACGATCATTGCCACGGGTCGAAACGCCGTCATTGCGGCGTGTGAAAATGTTGTTGATTTGGACACTGGGGAATGGAAAGTCGCAAATCGGGAGGTTTGTTAATCGATGGGTGGAACACCTTCAGCTTCAACCTCGGCTGCCGGAACTTTGGGTCGAGCTCAGTCGAAACCATTGCCCGTACTGAATCTGGTTCAATCGTCGGTTTGGGCAAAGCGTTTGGCGAAGACGTTGTGGTGGTGCATGTTGTTGGCTGTCGCCGCCTTGGTTTGGCTGCCGTGGCAACAAACTTCACGAACTAGTGGCCGCGTGGTTGCGTTTGTTCCACAACAGAGACAACAAACCGTCACGGCTCAAGCAGAAGGGGTCGTCGGACGGATTGGTCCCGGCTTGGTTGAGGGGTCGGTCGTGAAGGCTGGTGATTTCATTATGACCATCGAGCCGTTGGCTGCGGGCTTGAAACAGCAATTGGAATCCCAGGTTCAACAACTCAAAAACAAATTGGATTTTGCCAACAAAACGACCGGCGCGTTTGAAGAGCAAAAGCGTGCATACGAATCGGCTCGAGACTTTGCCGTTGAGGCCGCCGATCAACTCGTGCTTGCCGCTCAGAACAAATACGCTGCCAAAGAACAAGAATTGGCTGCCTATCAAGCCAAGGAGCGACAGACCAAACTGGACTTTGATCGGCAAACGAAGTTGGTCGAAGAAGGTATTCGGGCAAATCGTGATTTCGAGAAAATTCGCGCGGAATACGAAACGGCGGTGGCTTTACGTCAATCGGTCGAAAAAGACTTGGAAGCGGCAGGGAATGAGGTGACCGCAAAACAGAAGGAACGGGAGCAAAAACGTTTGGAGGCTCAATCCAAAGTCGACTATGCCGAAGCCACGCTACAAAAAGCGCGCGGCGAAGCAGCGACGGTGGAAAAGGACATGCTGGACTTGCAGATCAAGCTTTCGGAACTTGATCGGATGGAAGTCACGGCCCCACAGGACGGAACGATATTTCGCTTGCCAATCTTTGAACAAGGCCAACAGATCAAGAAAGGCGACGAGCTGTTTACGATCGTCCCGGATACAACCGATCATGCCGTGGAATTGTTCATGTCGGGTAACGACCTCCCCTTGGTGCAAATCGGAGCCGAAGTCCGTTTGCAGTTCGAAGGTTGGCCGGCTGTCCAGTTTGTCGGTTGGCCCTCGGTGGCGATTGGTTCTTTTGGTGGCGTGGTTTCGGCAATTGATGCCACGGACGACGGGCAAGGTCAGTTTCGAGTCTTGGTCCGACCAACGGACGAAGAACCGTGGCCGGCTGGAATCTACTTGCGACAAGGGGTTCGCGCCAACGGCTGGGTGATGTTAGGGCAGGTTCCACTGTGGTTCGAGTTGTGGCGGCAGCTCAACGGATTTCCACCTACGATCTCGGAAACGCCTAAAGAAGACAAACCGGTAAAAGTCCCCAAGATCAAAGGTTAGGCCACGTTCTAAACCGAATCTGCTCCTCTCCGTCTATGGGTGGTGGTCCGCGATTTAGCCTGCCGTCCAACGGGCCAGCCTCCGATTGGGACAACCCCTGTCGAACGCCAAATCCGAACCTGCAATCGTAGGCAAGCTCGTAAACATCGTTAAACGAAAGACAGAAACTTCCGTTGCCTTGATGGCCTAGATCTAGTAAGAGTAGCTCCGGAATGGCGTCGGCCGTGACAAACAACTTGCTCCATTGGAATACCGAGCACGAACGTTCATGCTATCTCGTTGGCTTCTATTCTCGACACTTGCGGTATCCCTAACGGGCTGTACGTCCCATCCATTTCGGGCATCCGAGTCATTCGAAAATCCTCGCCGGCGTCCGGTTCAGCAACCCATTCGCATGGTGATGCAGCGGCAACCAACTTCCGCGACCGATGCGGCTCCTACCGTGCCGACCGATAAGGATTCTCCAAGTAGTGAATTGGCACGTTCATCGCAAGTAAACTGGGAACAGGAGTCGACTCCTCCCTCTGATACATTGCCGGCTGCCCGGGACGCGCAGGACCTCCAGCAATCCGTCCTGACGGAGGTACCCACGGATTTCACGGCGGATTTGGGTGGAACTCCGAATGGAAGCGGGCCAACGTGGGTTGACCTGCCCACGGTGATTGATGCTGCGGTCCGTTATTTTCCTGCGGTTCAAGAAACGTTGGCCCTGCGTGATATCTCGGCCGGGGATCAACTCGCAGCCCTGGGGCAATTTGATTACAAACTCAAAGCCATGTCCGTAGCCATGCCCCTGGGGTTTTACGAAAACAACCGAACCGGCTTGTCGGCAGAACAGCCACTTTGGAACGGCGGAGAGATCACCGGCGGATATCGTTTGGGACGGGGGGATATTCAACCCTGGTATCAAGAAAGGTTAACAAACGAAGGGGGTGAGCTTGCGCTTGGTGCGAACATTCCATTGCTTAAGAACCGGACCATTGACGATCGGCGAGCGGAGTTGCTCAAAGCCGAACAAGATGTCCTGGCCGTTGAACCATTGATTCGCCAACAGTCGCTGGACGTCGCGCTGATGGCCACCCAAGCGTATTGGTCGTGGTTGGCGACCAGTGCCAAACGAGCGGTTCAACAGGAACTCTTGCGAATCGCTTTGGTTCGGAAATCGCAAATCGAGCGGAGCATCGAACTTGGAGATCGCCCCCCAGCCGCGAACATCGACAATTTGCGATTGATTGCGACTCGGCAGACAAGTCTGATCAATGCTCAACGGCGGGTCGAAGCGGCGGCGATCCAGTTATCAATGTTTTATCGAGATGACTCGGGGGCACCTGTCCTCTTGGGTACCGCAAGCAGTGAGGAGTTTTTCCCTGAATTCCAAGTTCGGGAGCTGAACCCTTTTGCGGCCGACAACGAGTTCGCGCTGCAGAATCGGCCCGAAGTTCAATTCCTCGCGAACCAAGCCGAACGCTTACGCATCGAACTCGAACAGGCCGGGAATATCGGCTTGCCCGAAGTGAACGTCGTGTTCGATATTGCCCAGGATCTTGGAGCCCCGGCCAGCTCGAAACGCGACAAATCTCCCTTGGAGCTGGAAAGCGGATTGGTGGGATACTGGGAACCCTTGCAACGGAAGATGCTGGGCAAACAGCAAGCGGTCCGCGGCAAGTTGACCCAACTGCAGTTCAAGCGGCAATTGGTCGGTGACAAGATTACCGCCGAGTTGAGGGATGCTCGTTCGGCACTTCACGCGGCCGCTCGGAAATATGAACAAACCCGTGCCAATGCCGAACTCGCCAGTCAAACTGCAGACCTTTTCCGCCGGTCGTTCCAAGAAGGCGATGTAGATTTGATCATCCTTAATTTGTACGAAGAAGCGGAAGCAGCTGCCAAATCGGACGTCATTGACTCTCAAACCGAGTATTTGGTCGCCCAAGCAAAGTACCAAGTCGCTCAGGGCGAGTTTCCGCGCTAGGCCGTAACAAAGCCGGCAGGCGTCTGATTGGAACGAAATCACAGAATGTTAGTTGACCGATTCCAAAAGTAGTGCTATAGTCATGGCGGTTGGTGGGATGATTGCGAATAGTTGCCGCAGACTTGATCCTCGACTTCGCTTGCTGGTAGATCTGGCTGCAGGTTGGGATGATTGTCGGGACGGTTGCCTGACCAGAAAATGTCCTTGGAAGCCTTGATAAGCGTATTCCCCGGTTTTTTTGTTTGGTTTCCAATTTCGTCTAGACCTCGTGGTAATTTTACCTCTTGGACATCTACGCCTCCTGGTCGGCTGCCATGTCAGTCACTTTCTAATTGGCTTGGGAAGAAAGATCTGTAAGCCAAGTTCCTCCCTGTTGTTGGAGTATTTAATGGGACGGAAGTTGTATTGTGGAAACCTGAGTTTCCGCGTGGATAGTTCCACTTTGGAAGAGTTGTTTTCGGCCTACGGTCAGGTTCAAAGCGCCCAAGTGGTTATGGATCGAGACACCGGTCGCAGCAAGGGATTTGGTTTCGTTGAAATGGGTTCCGATGCGGAAGCCCAAGCCGCTATTGCTGGCTTGCACGAGTCCGAATACGAAGGCCGCAATTTGACGGTTAACGAAGCCCGGCCGAAGGAAGAACGCGGCGGTGGCGGTGGTTACGGCGGTGGCGGTGGCGGCGGCGGATACCGAGGCGGTGGCGGCGGCGGTGGTCGCAGCGGCGGCGGTGGCGGTGGCGGCGGTCGCAGTGGCGGCGGTGGTCGCAGTGGCGGCGGTGGCGGATATGGTGGCGGCGGTGGTGGCGGTGGCGGATACCGCTAGTCCATTCACCTGATCGCAAATGAACAAAATAGCCAGGGAGAGCTTCGACTCTCCCTGGTTTTTTATTGGTCCCGTACTATCGCCCAATCAGGGGTTCCAAACGCCGGTGCGTCTAGACTTTCCCGGACCATTGAGCAAAGAAATCGTCGACCAATTGTTCTAAGACTTGCGGGCTGGAGTCATTCGACAGATCCGATAATCCGTTCGATTGACTATCGATTCGTCCAATCGCCGTCCCCAAAGAACTGGGACGTAGCGTCACCACGGCCATATCGTCCGCTCCCAAGCGGTCGAAGACCGCTTCAACGGAGCGAGCCATTCTTGGCGTTTGTCCGAAGTGGTTGGCCGTCCCGTTCGTGTCGGTCGATGGAGACACATTCGTAGAAGATGACAGCGTTGCCCAGTTCGCCGTTCCAGGGGTAACGGACGTTCCACCAACAAGTGGTGTGATGCCAAGACTTCGATCCGCCCACACAGTCACGTGAACATCCAAATTCTCCACACGTGACGAAACTCCATGTTCGACTGCCAACAAACCCAATCCGCTGGATTGCAACCCGAACTGCTGGGCGTGCAAATTCGAACTTGCGGAACCAACGCTACGTAGTTCGAAGTTGCCAGCGTACAGGGCCGTAGTTCGTCCTGCTTGCTGGTACGATTGGACTCCTGACGTAACGTTGTAGAAGTTGCTGGCATCTTGACCGCTGCTAAAGCGTGCGATGGTCAGCCCAAAGCCAACCGCTTGATTGTTGTAGCCGCTACCCGCCATTCGCCCCCAGCCCGCATCGCCATCAAACTGATCGTTGCCCGACGAATCAAACAGGATGGCTCGATCCGCTTGATTGCCGGTCGCTGTCACATTTTGAAATCCACTTAAGAAGGTGGACTGTTGACCCGAACTGAAGAACGCGCGGTTCCAGTACGCATCAAACGAGTTACCTTGACTACCGCCGTACAGAGTGGCTTGGTCTTGACCACCAACGGCAAAAAATTGTTGGCTGCGAAAGTTGAGAAACTCGCGTTCCAAAGTCGACGATTGAAAGCGGCTCGTACCGGACTGTACTGTCAAGGTTTCGTTAGCGCTCGATCCAAACGCCGCTACCAAATCGACCCCGCCGTTGCTGTGAACGACAAGACTGTCGAATTCTCGTGCGAGTGTCCAATGCTGCGACGAAGTGAGCGTTGTGTACGTTGGGTTCGAATAGACAAAGTCGTTGCCGTTAGTACCCTGTAGCACCGCGTTGTCGTTACCGGAGCTAGCCACACCGACCACTCGCCCGACACCGAAGACCTGGTTGTGATAACCACTGCCTTGCATTTCGCTATGGCCTGCACGTGCCGTAAAGGTATCATCCCCGGCCGAGTCGTACATCCGGACATTGTCCAAAGCATGTCCATAATAATTGACGCTCTGTAAGTTGGTCGCGATCACATCATAACTGCCACCAACCACATAAACTTGATTGTGGTGAATATGTGCGGTTTGGTTGCCGACATAATCTTGTACCAAATTCAATTGATTTTGCCCGCCATGAGCAAATACCTGAACTCGCGTCAAAGAACTGCGAGCGAACGAATACTCGACACCGTTGACGTTCACTGCCACTTGGACTCCGTCGCGGACCTGGACGGCGTCGGCTTGATTCGTCCCATTGATCGTCAACGTGCCATTCTGCAACGACACCAGATTTTGCAATTGCAGCGTGCCCGAGAACTCGCCTTGGAGACGAACATAGAAAGTCTGCCCAGCTTGAGCTTGGGTCTGAAACACGACGTTGCTACCACTTGCTGTCGCCGTGCCGAGCAATTGTTGTTGGCTATTGAATATCTGAAGCGTTGCATCTTGACCCGCGAGACCAGGCAATTGAAACGCGAAGATGCCTTGGCGACCTGCGGTCATCTGGTACCATTGTTCGCCGCTATTTTGAACTGCCACGCTCCGCCCGAATACAGCTCCAAGATCCGTGGCTTGAATGTTCTGAAGTTGGATCGATGAGGCGATCGAATAGTGGCCGATGCCCGACGTGGTGGTCAAGCCTATCGTGTATTCCTGCCCAGCGACAACGTCAAAGGTCAGGGTATTACCATTGAGGGTTGCCGCTTGGCCATTGAGTTGAATCTGCAATGCCAGCTCGTGCGATTGCTGAAACGTGAATGTCATCGTTCCCGACCGACCCGCTGTGAAGCTTACAAAATCCTGGTCGGTGAATGTACCGATGGTGCCCGCCAACTGCTCGCCGCCGTTGAGCGTGCCGATGTGTGTGGCTGTCCCAGCGGAATCGCCGTGCATGTCAACCACGACCGATTCCATCGCGGCACGCAAGTTCACGTGATGGTAAGTCAATCCAGTGACGCTGTCGAAGACTTGATTGGCCGTATCTCTCAGACGATCGTAGATGGCGTCTTGATCGATGTTTTCGTAGCCCATGAAGTCCATGGCTTCCCGCAGCAACACACTTGCGCCCGCCACATACGGCGCTGCCATGCTGGTGCCAGAGGCCGCCAAGAATTGTGTTGATGGGCCAGAGCCAAATAGATGGCCGGGCACGGTGCTGCGAATGCCTTCGCCGGGCGCCACCAACACACGATCATTTCGTTGTGCAAACGAACTCATTTGACCGCTTTGGCCGTGACTGGAGACGGGAACCACGTGAGAGCTAGCCGCAGGGTAACTAACCCCGACACTCTGAAAACTTTGAAAACTATTTCCCGCTGCGACACTGATGAAGACACCCTTGGACTCCAACTGTGCAAACTCCGACTCCAAATTGGCCCAAAACGGGATCTGATCGGAGTTCCAATTGGTCCCCAACGACAAATTCACCGTCGTGATGGGGTTTTCGAATGTATGGATGTTGTTATTGACCCAGGCAAGGGCTTGTCGAACATGCTCCAAGCTACCAGCGCCGCTGTCGTTAAACACTCGCAGCGCTACCAAATCCACACCCGAAGCGACTCCCAAGTTATTGGAATCACTGCTACCGATGATTCCCGCCACATGCGTTCCGTGAAAGCCAGCTGACCCACCGTCGAACGGGTCGGCGTCGTTTTGCGCGAAATCCCAACCGCCAACCACGCGATAGCCTTGGCCATAGCCGCCTCCCAATGCGTAGTGATCCCAAGCAATTCCCGAATCAATCACGACTACAGTTTGTCCATTGCCCTGGAAACCGTAGTTTTGGTGAATATGATTCACACCCGTCTGCTGATGAACCTGGTTCAGCGATACAGCGGTTGTTTGAATTTGGTCAGTGGTAGTGTGATCGATGTCGAGCGTCGCGAAATTGGTCAGCGCATCCGCTGACAACACAATGCGGCTTTCCAGGGTTTCAAACCGGGCGTTCTTTTCGAACGGTTCATTCCATTGGCGGGACATGGGAACAGTTCAGGATCAGGTGCGGCGAGGACTGCGGCGTTGGGGTCACCAGCGGGGCAGTGAACCATCGATGGTTCGAGAAAGCCGACGTCCCGTTCGGCCAAACTGGAGGAGGGACCAACGTCCAAGTCATTACGTTGGCGGAGTCTCGCAAGTTCACGTGAAGTGAAAATTTCCCGACATGGCGGCGAGGCACACGTCGGGAAACGATGCTCCAAGAAAAGCATACGTTGAAATGCTGCGCACGATCTCGGATTTTAAAGAAATCTCGACACGAATCGTTGCGTTAGCCCCGTTCGACGAATTGACTCAGCAACACGGCCGCGCGCACGATGCCCTTATGAAACGCAAGCGGTCAGAACGCCACGCTTGGAGACAACACATGATGCAGAACGCCGCGAATGTTGCTAAAAGTCAACGCTTGGCTTCGGCTCAGCGAGGTTCTGTCACGTTCCGATCAGGTTTGTTTCGTCCCGGATTTTGCAAGAGTTCCCACGGGTCCGCACGTGGTTAGGAAATTGCCAGTTGTCGATTCTTGCCCACGCACAGAAATGCGACGGCCGAGCAGATTGTGGCCGTGATGTTCAAGGGAAGATAGATTCCACCTTGCACCAGCGACAGTCCACCAAACCAATCCGATTCTTCCAAGAACAGATGAGGCAACCACACCGCCGTTCCGACCAACATGGAGGCAATCGCCGCGGATGGCGGGCGGCGGGGCAACCACAATCCACCTAGCAGCGGCACCAACAAACCAACCAACATCAAGGAATAGGCCTCCTCCAAAAGTTCGTAAGCCGACGACCCGGAATAAGCGGTGGCCAACGAACACAAGGCCACGACCAAAACCGCCCATCGGTTTACAAAAACGGTTCCGAATCGTTCGCGAATTTCTGTGGGTAACAAGTTCTGGGCCAAGACGCTGGCCGGCGACAAGATCGCACCGTCGATCGTTGACAATACGGCGGATATCACCGCCAAGACAAAAACGATTAAAACGGGGCCGGACATCAGTTTACGGGCGATACTCATCACCACATCGGACTGGAAGTCGGGCAGTACGTGCACGGCAACAATTCCCATAAAAATCGGAAACAGTCCGAAGAACAAGTAGCCAACACCGGCCAAGTAGCAAGCCCGACTGGCGGCCGTTGCGGACCGTACGCAAAGAAAACGTTGCACCAAGTCCTGGGCCGGCAAATTGCCCAAGCAACCAACGACGAGAAGATCCAGCAGTAAGACAACTTCCTTCCAGTTTGGCTCCATGATGGCGGCATCGCGAACAGCGACCTGGGTTTGGTCCCATCCCACCTCCAAGAAGGTCAAAATCACTAACCAGACCACGCCGATCAAAACGAGTCCCAATTGAAATACGTCGGTCCAAACGACCGCCCGCAACCCACCGAGCATCGTGTAGCCGGTGCCGGCAATCATCGTCACGAAAACACCCCACTCCAGACTCCATCCGAAAAACAAGTTCAACAGTTGCGCGATCGCCAAGAATTGCACAGCAATCCAACCGAAGTAACTTGGGACCAGGATCACCGCCCCCAGTTTCTCGGTGGCGACACTAAACCGACGCGCGTAGAAGTCGCAAACCGTCAAGATACCCATGTTCCATAATGGGCGAGCCAAACACCAACCAGCCAACAGCAAACACAATCCAACTCCCAAAGGATCCATCGCGGCTGCCGACAAACCGGCAACCGCGATCTTGTCCGTCACGGTCAACATCACCCCGGCACCAAACCAGGTTGCCAACAGAGTAATCACCGCCATTGGCATTGGGAGCGTTCGTCCCGCCAGCAGGAACTCTTCCGCACTATCGCCGGCGCGCCTTGAAGCCAAGGCACCAATCCCGATCAACAACCCAAGGTAGACTACGAGACTGATGGCCAAGACCGTTGTCCATGTTGCATCGAGCATAACAAATGAATCCTACGATCTTGGACTGGACTACATCTTGGCAACCACCTGAATCCCCAACAACGCCAGACCTGTCTTGATGGTTCGAGCCATCAAATCGCAGATAGCCAAGCGACTAGCGAGTAACGCTGGTTCCGCACCGACCACTCGGCAGTCTGGTCGGTTGTAAAATCGAAAAAACTCTTGAGTCAGTTCAAACAAATAGTTGCACAACAAATTGGGGCGATAATCGACCAGTACTTCTTCCAACGTATCTTGGAATCGAATTAGCGTCAGAAGTAAAGTTCGTTCCGCTTCGTTTGTCAGCTGAATAGACGTATCTGCGGTTCGGATCGAATCAGGCGTGCGCTCTGCGCGAGCAAAAATTCCGTTGGCCCGTGCAAAGCTGTACTGGAGATAAGTCGCTGTGTTGCCGTCCAACGCCACCATCTGATCGAAATCAAATCGATAGTCGCTGGTGCGATTTTGACTCAAATCGCCGTACTTCAAGGCACCGACTCCGACAACCTCGGCAATTTCCCTGCGTTGCTCGGCCGAGAATTCCGGTCCACCGACCTTGGCATCGTCCAGCTTCGCAACGACTTCCAGTGCTTTTGTCACGGCATCGTCGATTAGCCCTTCCAATCCAACGGTATCGCCCTCGCGAGTCTTGAACGGCTTGCCATCATTACCCATCACCGTGCCGAAACTAACGTGGACCAAATGAACGTCTTGGTACCCCATCCGCTGGGCCACCGCAAAAAGCTTCTGAAAGTGCTCCGATTGGCGGTGATCAACAACATACAGCACACGATTTGGCTGCCAATGTTCCATGCGATACTGAATCGTCGCCAAATCGGTGGTGGCATAGAGAAAAGCTCCGTCCCGCTTCTGCACAATCATTGGTGCATCAAAGTTCTCTAAGAAAATGCACCGAGCCCCGTCGCTCACGGTTATCAATCCTTGCTTCTGGAGCAGGCTAACTAAGGGCGCCAAACGGTCATGATAGTGACTCTCCCCGAAACAATGATCAAACGACACATGGAGTCGACGATAGACGCGATCTATTTCGTCATGGCAATGGGGCAGAATTTCCTTCCATAACGTCACGTTCTCCGGATCACCAGCATGCAGTTTGCTGGTTTCAGCTAACACGGCCTCGTGCAGGTCCGCGTGTTGGACCAAGTCGCGACTGAGCGTTTCATCTTGGGCCGCAAGTCGCAGTTGCAACTGGGCCTTCGAGAGCATTTCCTCCAGCTCCTTTATTTGCTGCTGCGCGTCGGCGATGTTCTTACGGGCGACTTTGAGTTCTGCTTTATCCCCGGCGGTCTCAACCGAATCGAGTTCCGCTTGACATGTATCCAGCCGTTGCTTGGCGGTGCTCAACGCCTGTTCCCACTTGGGCGAGTCTCGCAGCTTTTCCAACAAGTCCATCAACCGGCGGACGTAGCGATAGATTCGACTAAGTTCAGGCACCGGCGTTTTCTGATAAGCTGACGGATCTCCAAAATGGCGAAAACCATAAATGATCATGCCAAACTGAGTGCCCCAATCGCCGAGATGATTGTCCGTCGTGACCTGATGCCCAAGGTAGCGGCAAACCTTGGCCAATGAATCACCAATCACTGTGGAACGAATATGACCGACGTGCATCGGCTTGGCCACATTGGGAGATGAAAAATCGACAACGACATTTTCAATGCTCGCTGGTGCCGAAATTCCTAGCCGATCAACTTGCACTTCGCCAGCCCGATCCAGCGCGATGGGAATCGAATCGTGAAAAGCCTGGTTGGCTTGCTGGCAGAGAAACTCATCTGCCAGTTTCAAGTTGATGAACCCTGGGCCAGCGATGGAGATGTCAGAACATAGTCCGCTCAATTCAACTTCGGCAACCACTCGCTGGGCAATCTCAATGGGCTTGAGCCCAAGTGGCTTCGCCAACGGCATCGCGAAATTTGCTTGATAGTCGCCGAACTGCGGATTTTGAGCAGGCCGGATCATGGCCAATGCGGCATCGATCTGCTCTTTTGTGGCCGCCAAACCTTTCGAGGTGAACAACGATTCCAAAACCGGAACAAAGCGGAGACGGATTTGCGATAGTATTTGCATCGTGCCGACACTGTAAAGTTGAATCGTTGACAAACTTGCTGCCTGCCAACAACACGAAGAAGTTTAAACTGCCAGTTTCACTCGATGATCTTGCACCCTCATCGATATGCCAAAACCCAGTTCTTGGGCAGCGGTAAGATTCGAATTCTCGTGAGTTCGACCTGAACTACGAATCATCCCGACTTGGATTGGCTTGACCAGAATTAGTCCGAGGAGCCAAGTGAGCCACATCGAGTTTCGGGGCATCACTGTGCAACACCTCAAGCCCGTAGTACTGGCGAGTCTCGTCGTCGAACAAGTGAATAACGACATTACCGTAGTCCAACACAATCCAGCGGCTCTCGTCGTAACCTTCGCGACTGATTCGCTTGTCGTTCAGTTGCTTTTGCAACATATGGTCGATTTCTTCACTAAGCGCGTGCAAATGGCGGCGACTGGTTCCAGTCGCAATCACAAAATAATCGAACAAAGCCGTCTTTTGCGTCATGTCCAAGACCATTACATCGGTCGCAAAATTGTCGAAGCAAACTTTTGCGGCCGCCATTGCCAAAGCCAACGACTGTTCTGGGTGGCTACGGTGCCCCGCAGGCCCGGTTGGGTTATTTTCCAGCGGTTGGGGAGCGGGAAGCTGTGGCGTGTTATCTGACAACGGGATTCCTTAAACTAAAACGTGAGTTTCAACGGGCAACATCTTCACCCCTCAATTGTAGTCGATTCTGCCAAATTCCTTCAACCACTGCCGACGCCTATTTAACTGCCACCCATCTTATAACAATAGCAATTTGGTGCCACCCACCTTGTATAATAGTTTGCTCCGGGTAGAATTTCGCAAAGTGCGGGGGGCGACATCCTGTTCGGAGATGAAAGATGGGTAGAAGTTTGCGGTCGGAAGTGTTTTCGGCGTCAGAAGTTTGTATCGTGCATGCCGTTCAGCGCTGCGTGCGGCGCGCTTGGTTGGCTGGGGTCGACGAAAATACGGGGCGGGATTATTCCCACCGTAAAGAATGGATTCGCAGGCGACTAGAGTCCTTGGTCTCGGCCATGAGCGTGGACGTACTTACCTATGCCATCATGAGCAATCACATACACGTAATCCTGCGGAATCGGCCCGATATCGTTGCAACTTGGTCCGACAAGGAAGTGGCCACGCGGTGGCTCAAAGTGTTCCCTGGCCGGCGAATTGAAGAACAACTGGCGGCACCCTCCGAAACCGATGTCGAAGCACTGGTTAATAATGCCGAGCAACTCCAAAAAGTCCGCGAACGATTGTCGGATATCTCGTGGTTCATGCGAGCCTTGGCCGAACCGAT
>JAEUIP010000091.1:0-10059 GCA_016795075.1 Planctomycetaceae bacterium
TGGAACAATCGCTTCGAAATGGCGGATCGCAAGCCGGACGAAGCCGACAAGACTTACTGGCCAGGGATCTTGGGCGCAGCCTTGATCCTGACGATTTTAAGCGGCTGTGCGGCATTGCTCCGCGGGCAGCGATTGGAAAAGTTCTTGCTTGGGTTTCCCGCAATATTTCTTTTGGCTTTGCTGGCGATGGTCATGGGCAAACAAGCGACGATGGAAGCCCTCGGGCTGGAGTATGTGTTGTGGGCCGTATTGCTGGGACTCTTGATTAGCAACACCATTGGAGTGCCGAACTCGTGGCGTCCGGCTGTGATGGGCGAGCTGTACATCAAGTTGGGACTTGTCTTGTTAGGCGCCGAGGTTTTATTGGGTGCTTTAGTCGCGTACGGGCTGCCGGGTATCGCGGTGGCCTGGGTCGTGACACCCATTGTGTTGGTTTCGACTTATTTGTTCGGCCAATACATTCTCAAGATGCAAAGCAAGACCTTGAACATTGTTATTTCCGCCGACATGAGTGTCTGCGGTGTGTCCGCAGCAATTGCGACGGCGGCCGCCTGCCGCGCGAAGCGCGACGAACTTTCGCTCGCGATTGGTTTGTCCTTGGCCTTCACGATGGTGATGATGATTGCCTTGCCGGCCGCTTGTACGTGGTTGGGGCTGTCGCCAGTCGTTTCGGGCGCTTGGATTGGTGGCACGATCGATTCGACGGGAGCGGTTGCCGCGGCGGGCGAGATGGTTGGCAAGCAAGCGGGTGAGGTGGCGGTCACCATCAAGATGATTCAAAACACTCTGATTGGCGTCATCGCGTTGGCGGTCGCCACGTATTGGTCGACGGTGGTGGAGCCCCAAACCGAGGCCGAATCAAGCGACGCCGGTGCACACGACGGGCCCTCCGAGCCTCGCCGAATCTCTCTGGGTGCCTACGAAATCTGGCGACGGTTTCCCAAGTTCATTCTGGGGTTCTTGGCGGTCTCACTGATGGCTTCGTGGTTGGTCGAACAAGGCGCGTACGAAGCGTTGTGGCTGAAAGATGCGGTCCAAGGTGGCGTGACCAAAACACTGCGTGGGTGGTTGTTCTGCTTGGGCTTTGTTTGTATCGGGCTGGATTCGAACCTGCGTTCGTTTGTTCCACATCTACGGACAGGCAAACCGGTCGTGCTGTATGTGGTTGGCCAAACGCTCAACTTGGCGCTTACCTTGGCGATGGCCTATTTGATGTTTGAGGTGCTATTTCCGAACACGATCCAAGCCGTGAAGGAGGCCACCCCATGAACACGGTGAGCACGTCGAACCGATGGCTGCGATTGGCGAGTGGGGCGATCATGTTGTACGCTTTTTGGGGGCACTTCTGTCCTTGGGTATTGAGTTGGCCTTGCTTTGCGGCTCATGAGAAATTGGTGCGAGAACAGCGGATCTCGGTCGGGGCCATTTTCTATACGGAGTTAGAACGCTATCCCGGGAAACCGCAGCCATGACCGACCGACCTGGAACCTTTGAACGCTACCGCAAACAGATCGCCTTTGCCGCTTGGGGCACGGCCAGCCAAGAACGCCTATCACAAGCAGCGGTTCTGATCGTGGGCTGCGGCGCATTGGGAACCGCTCAGGCAAACTTGTTGACTCGAGCCGGAATTGGGCGAGTCGTCTTGGCAGATCGTGACTTTGTGGACCTGTCCAATTTGCAACGACAAACCCTGTTTGACGAGCAAGACGTGCAAGAAGTGTTGCCCAAAGCGATCGCGGCAACGCGGCGGTTGCAGCGAATCAATTCGGCCGTGGTCATCGAGCCCATCGTCACGGACGTGACTTGGGAAAACGTGCGAGCATTGGTGCGGTCGGTCGATTTGGTACTGGATGGCACCGACAACTTCGAAACGCGATTTTTGCTCAACGAGGCCTGCTTGGAGGAAGGCAAGCCGTGGGTCTATGGTGGGTGTTTGGGAGCCGACGGTCAATCAATGACCATCATTCCGGGCGAGACGGCCTGCTTCGCCTGCTTGATGCCCGAAGGCGCGCCGATGGCTGGCACGATGCCGACTTGTGATACGGGCGGAGTGTTGGGCACGATCATTCAGATGATTGCTTCCATTCAAGTCACCGAGGCCATGAAGATCTTGGGCGGGCACGCCGATCAGGCCAGTCGCCAGCTGACCGTGGTTGATAGTTGGAACTTGCGATTTCGCACGCTTCGCTTGGATAAGCTAGCCGGAACCGGTTGTCCCGTCTGCCGCGAGGGACGTCGCGTGTGGCTGACCGGCGAACGAACGACTCAGGCCCATATCTTGTGTGGCCGGAATTCGGTGCAGTTGCGAATCCCATTAACAGCGCCGTGGGATTTGGAACTATTGGAACGCCAACTTCAGGCGCACGGGCAAGTCCTACGCAACGCCTTTTTAGTCAAGCTCGTGAACCCGGAGTTCGCGCTGACTCTCTTTCCTGACGGCCGAGTCATCACCACCGGCACCGAAGACCCCGCCGTCGCCAAAACCTGGCTCCGAAAAACCATCGGACTATGATTCATGGCTCAAACGAATCGCTCGTGCTTAGGAATAGTCGTGAAAAAACTTCCCGATTGGGGAGAGTCCGAGCTTGGTGAATCCAAGAGTTCATATCGTCTTATTCGCCGAGGTGCTGGATGGCCTGAGTCACAATGCGACCCTATCCGTGCGATTGGGACTTCCCACGGATGGCAAAGCCGAACTGCGGATGAAAAGTCGGCGAACCGTTTCTTGACCTACGGCACGTGTCCAACCGCAATTGAGTCCTGACACGTTTTTCAGCTTTTTTTCAGATTCTCGCAACCTTTTGGGCTGGTGGTGGCTTTTAACTGGTGTCGATCGCTCGCGAAAGTCGTTGACGGCGAGATGGTGAGATTCAGGGACGAACGGTTCGTCGCTGTCGTTATCGAAGTCGGCCTCAGACTCCTTTCGTTTAGGGAAACCCATTTGTGATCGAACCTAGCGCTTCAACGTGGGACTCGCTCGACGAGCAGGAACTCATTGAAGCTGCCAAACGCGAACCCGATGCGCTTTCCGCGCTCTACCGGAGACACTACGGAACGATCCATCGTTACGTGTCGCGGCGAGTGGCAACCTCCCACGATGTTCACGATATCGTGTCCGACGTTTTTCTGACGATGGTTCGAACGCTTCCGCGTTTTCGCTGGACCGGAACGCCGTTTCAGGCATGGCTGTTTTGTATCGCGACGACACAGATCAATCGTTGGGTTCGCAAACGAAAATGGTTGCGATTTTGGGCACCCTTCGACGATCAACTGACGGTCGATGCCGATCAGAGGTCCGAATCCGAATCGGTCCAAAGGCTGCGAAAAGCATTGCTGGAACTCCCGTGTCGCTATCAAAACACCCTGGCCCTGTTTTATCTCGAAGATCTGCCCATCAAATCGATCTCCGAGATTCTCGGGGTAGAGCAGGGCACCGTTAAAGCGAGGCTATCGCGCGGTCGTGAGTTATTGCGAGCAAAGTTAGATTCCTCCGAACCACAGGAGCATGACGTTGAACGACGAACAATTCCAAGCTTGCTGGAATGAGCTCAAGCAGAGTTCTTCTGGTACGCCAACCATCAACCCTTTCTTGGAAGAAAAAATGAAGACAGAAATGACAATCCTTGGTCCGCGAAGACGCTTTTGGAAGAGAACACTTGTCGCTGCGTTCAGCGTCCTGGGTGTGTGTATCCTGAGTGGAGTAATCGCCAACAATATTGTGGTAGCCACTCCCGTGGAACAAGAAGATGGTAAGCAACTGGAGGAGACCGAAACGATCTTGCACTACCTCATGCGTCACGTTCATGCACATGCCCGAGAAGCTCATCAGCATTTTATGGGATTCTGATCGCGGAACGTTTCCGACGTTCCGAAGTGGTGTCCCCATCCCAATAGTTGCCGAGTGTAACTACCATCGAACGACGTAGTCGCCGCACCGGTTTAGCCGGCCGTGAAGCCGCAATCACCGCAGGTCGCATTGTTCGACCTGCGGTTGCGGTCGTCAGTTCCACCCATCGCATCGCGGCCGTCCAGCAAACCTCGGCCGCGAAGGTTGTGGGCCATGAACATGCTGTTAGAGGGCGGGGTTTTGTGCGATAATGGAAGCATCGATGCAGAACATTTGGCATCGTAGTTTCGTTTCTTCGCTCACTCCTATAACCACAACCAATCAAGGCCTCCCATGCGATCCCAACGACCACTTTTGAAGCGGGCTATTTGCGGCCGACTTTCGCTCGTCGTTCTGATATTGACCGTCCTGACGACATCGGAAGAGTTGTTCGCGGATGATTCCCAAGATCCCAACAAAGCGTATCTGAATGTTGCAGAAGCGGGAACCGAGTACGCGATCCAGGGCGAATACTCGGGTGTGATCCAAGCAGGCGGAGTGGAGACCAAAGTGGGCGTGCAGGTGATCGCCGAAGGCAGCGGAAAGCTGGCGTGGGTGGCGTATTCCGGCGGCTTACCCGGTGATGGCTGGGACAACTATCCACCGGTACGCGGGACTGGTGAAATTCGCGGTGACATGGGCGTTCTGCAAGGGGAGAAGGGCACCGCAGAAATCCGCAATGGCCGTCTGACAATCATCACCGCGGAAAACGTCCGCGTCGGGGAACTGGCACGGATAACCCGAGTGTCTCCGACCATGGGTAGCCCGGCACCCGCAGGAGCCGTCGTATTGTTCGATGGCAGCACCGCCGACAAGTTTGACAACGGGAAGTTGGATGAGAATAAGTTGCTGATGCAAGGCGTCACTAGCAAAGACAAGTTCCAGAGCTTTGAGTTGCATTTGGAGTTTATGTTATCGTTCATGCCCAACGCGCGCGGCCAAGGCCGCAGCAACAGTGGTTGCTACATGCAGGGACGATACGAAACTCAGATTCTCGACTCATTCGGACTGACCGGCGAGCAGAATGAATGTGGTGGCGTGTATTCCATCGCCAAGCCCAAGCTCAACATGTGCTTTCCACCGTTGACTTGGCAAACCTATGATGTGGAATTCCATGCCGCCAAGTTTGACGCGACTGGAAAGAAAACCACCGACGCTTGGATGACGGTCAAGCTCAACGGTGTGGTCATTCACGAGAAGCTCGCGTTGACTCATGCGACCACCGCCGCCCCACTAAGCGAAGGTCCCGAACCCGGGCCGGTCTATTTGCAAGACCACGGCAACCCGGTTCGCTTCCGCAATATCTGGGTCAAGCCGTTGGCCGAATAGTAGCCGTAAGCCGATGCAAGGCCGTCCTTCGTCCTGTCGGCAGAATTGTCGCAATAGGGGCACCAGCCAGTGGAGTTACGCTGGCCGTTATCGTTGTGCCTGAGACGAGAACCATAGAACCAACCATGCGAGCAGCTCCAATCGTCCTTATCGCATGCGTCGCCGTTGTGGTTGTTGGCTACTTGGCAATCACCGGAAGTGATCGGGAGCAGGGATCACGGGAAGAGGAACTCGAGTACCTCCGCGTCGTGTTGCCTGACGAGCACCTCGATGTTGCGCACGTGGAAGTTTCTTCTCGCGAGGCGGTCATTGTCGGACAAGAGGGAGCCGATCGTTATCTCAGGTTGCGGGTTTTTCCTGGACAGACACGAAAGAACAACGGAGTCCGGGCGGAAATCAGCGTGGACTATCCGTTCGTACCAGGGGAACGCGTCCGATATTCTTGGCGTTTTCGTGTCCCCGACGATTTTGTTACCGACGCTCCCGCCAATCGCTGGTGGGTGATCGGTCAATGGCATGATCAGCCAGATCAGCGTCTGGGAGAATCGTGGGACTCGTTTCCATCACGCAGTCCCCCGATCGTGCTGGGGGTTGGCGAATTGGAAGGCCGAGTCGCGATTAGTTTGGGCTACGGGCCCACGACTGGGCCCGCACGTCAACAGGAACTTGGACCACTCTGGATCGAGCGCGGGAAGTGGCACGATCTGGCCGTCGAAATCTACTGGTCAAACGACGCCGACGGGCACGCCGAACTTTACCTCGACAATGCCTCCGAACCAAGTCTCGCGGCCCAAGGCCCGAACATGAACAATGCCTACCAACATTTTTGGAAAGTCGGCCAATATCGTCATCCCGACATTCGCACCGACAACCAATTGGATATTGCCGACCTCCGTATCCGCAAGATCGAGGTAGAAAGCACGGACGCTGACGACAAGGACAACAACGACGACAACTCTTCCCGCAAACGTCGCGCAGGCTCTCAGGAATGATCTTCCACGTGACGAGGCTTACGCGTTTGCGTTTGAAGAACCAAGCCGAGTCTGCAATTCCTCCAATTCGTTTCGCCGTGGCTCAAGAGTCTTTTTGATCTCGCGTTGGTTGATTCGATAAACGCTCCAGAACGCGGCGGCACAAATGAGCCCGACACCAGCGATCACGATTTGCTCGGCAATCCCTTTTTCCGATGATTGCCAGAAGTTCGTGACCAAAAATGCGACGAGCCCAGGTACCAGTGGCAATAGATACCACCACAAGATATTCCGCAGCAACCAGATTTGGTGCTGGACTTCGGCGAGTGAAGCTTCAATGGTTGACTGCAAGGAGCTTCCAATCACGGACCTTCGTCGTCGTTGTTTCCACCGATCCACCACAAAGAACAAACCAACGAACAGGCTTCCCGCCGCGCAGAGCAACAAGGTCCACTGGTGCATCAACACCGCCAGAGTCGCGAAGACACCTGTGATCAGAACCGCTGCGGTTACTTCGCCGAAGTCGCGTTGCCACAACTGCAATTCCAAGGCTCGATGATTTCGTCGGACCTCTCTTAATAGCAAGTCTGCATCGATATTCAACCGCATCCCGTGATCGTGGGCCTGCCATTTTGCCTGTAGATCATCAAAACTCATCGTTCACCTCGTTTCATTGCCTAAGTACGAGCCCAAACAGGTTTTTACACCGACTTTAGTGGTTCGATCCGCCGAGTCGTTCCGTCAGTACACTACGGATTCGGCTCAGCTTCACTCCGACGTAGTTCTCTGAAATGCCCAGTGCCTCGGAAATTTCCCGATACGTAAGTCCATCCAAATGCAGGAGCGCAATCGAGGCATCGACTTTGGGTAGTTGCCGGATTGCCGAGTACAGCCGTTCGATGAGTTCGTCGTCATCGCCTTCGCTGTCAACGCCGTGCGATTTCACTGCCGTGACTTCTTGCATGTAACTCGACTGGTATTTTTCTCGACGCCGCTCGCCACGCCGCCATACCATGGCTGTTTGGATGGAGACGCGGTAGATCCAGGTCGTTTCTTTGGCCTCGCCGCGAAAACTAGGGATCGAGGACCAAAGATTGACCAAGATGTCTTGCAAAAGATCGTCTTGGTCCGCTGCTCCGTCCACGAAGGATCGCACGACCTTGACCATGAGGCCAAGGTGATTCTGAATCCATCGCTGAAATTGAGCATCTTGATCGTCGGTTGTCACAGGAGGTTCCTCGAAAGGACTAAATTAGTATCCGAAACGGTTGATTCCTTACAGAAAGGAATGTGATTTCTGCGAAATCGATGCTCCAGAATCGAAAAAGTCCGTAAGCGCATGTCGGGTGACCGCGTCCTACTGGAATCCGCGTCATTTTCCGAGGCCGTGGTGTGTTGGATTTATCGGAGAGAGCGGGCGTGTTTCTAAGGTCGACATATCCACGATCAGGATCACCGAATGACCTCGAAACACAAAAACGTTCCTGGGATGGGAGATTCCGGCTTATGAGACTGGGAAATCGGGACCATTGCGGAAAGGCTTGGGATGGATGACGACGAGCTGTTCACGCTAATCAAGGCTGACGGAGCATCGCGGGACCGCGCCATTTCCCAATTGCGGGCGATTCTCCTGCGCGGGTTGGGCAAATCGCTCAACCATCGCTATGGCCAGCCCTTCAATGCCGAAGATATCGTGCAAGAGGCCCTGATGAAGGTCCTCCATTCGCTGGACAAATTCGAAGGCCGGAGCAAGTTCACGACCTGGGCGATGACCGTCGCCACCAGGGTGGGCATCAGCGCCCTGCGGCGAAAGTATCACCAAGATGTTTCGCTGGAACCGTTCAGTGCGGCGGATGGCTATTCGATCGAAATACCGGTCTTCGACGAGCCGACTCTGTCGAATACAGAATCTCGGGCGAAGATTCTCAGTCTCCTCCAATCGTTGATCGAGACCGAGCTGACCGATCGGCAGCGATTGGCGACTCGAGCATTCTTATCTGACTTTGCGACGGATGAAATTGCCGAGCAACTAAACATGAACCGCAACGCCGTCTACAAACTGATCCATGACGCCCGACGAAAGCTTAAGGATGGTTTCGAGCGTGCCGGACTAACCAGCCAAGCGATCTTCGACGAATTGTCAGAAGGAAATCAATGATGCGACTAAGCTATCAACAAATCACCGACCTGATCGAACTCACGATCTTTGTCCAAGACGATACTTTAGGCTGCGACGGATGCTTGGAGTTGATGGATCAGTTCGCGCAAGCCGAGCTGGACGGTACCGCTATCCCCGACGCCTTGGAAGTCGTTCGAATCCATCTTGAGCAATGCAAGTGTTGCAAAGATGAGTACGAAGCACTGATGATCGCTTTGCGCGAGATCCAGTGACGATGTCGCGGGCCACAGGTGGGTAACACGGCATTCAAAGGTGCGGAGTGAATTGCCTTGTGGTGTCAAACTAAGGTTGGGTGGATTTGGTATAGTTCGACATACGTTCTTATAACGAACAACCACCTCGCTTCGCGTGAATGTACCTGTGGCACGTTTCACGTCAAGCGAAGTGGTTCCAGCTTCCGCGGCGAATTGCCTAGCAGAAGGGCTTCACTGCTTCGCAGTCATGCTGGCGAGCTTTTCCACGAAGTCATCTTTCGACATCCGATCCGTGTTGCTCTTACCGACGTAGCGAAACATCTCGTTACCCGTGCCATCCAGAACCACGAGGGCCGGGTAATGGACGCTTTGACCGTGGAACTGGTATCCGTCGGGAATCCCAAAACGCTTGGCCAACTTTGCCCCGGCATCGCGATAAATCGTGGGTTGCGGGGTGTCCTCAGTTTTTACGAGCTGCTTGACCCATGCGCGGATGTCTTTTTCGCTGTCTGGCTTGATAAACAAGTGGATCACATCGGGAGTGGACGCCGCAAGTTGAGCGTATTCGTGCGTATAACGGAGACAGAACGGACACTCGGTTTTGAGCAGGAAGTGCAAAACAATTTTCTTGCCTTGATGATCCTTCAATTCAAACTTCGCTGCGACTTCGGTTTTGGTTTTGGAGTCTCCGACAATCGCTGGGAGCGTGAAGTTCTCGACACCTTGAGCCGACACGAACTGCGGCAGCGCGACCAACAGGGCCACGACTGCCAAAGTAACCACTTTCATAGCGTAATCCTTGGAGCAAAGAAACAGAACGAAAACGCCGCAGGTGGAACGGCACGTTTGCCACGAGGTGGCGCGATGCGCGTTCTTTTCGGGACAAAGTGTCCCTGCTGCGGTTAGCCATGCTGACGTGATGTCGTCCGCCGCGCTTACCCCAAAATTTAGGCCACCCAATGCCCCTCTCCCAATGTCCACTCGGTACAGTGCCTGAACCATTTGGTGTGGTTGCGGCTCGCTGCGTCGAGCCTAAAACAAAATTCAATCGTTGAGATCTCACGACAAATCTAATTCTGTGGCACTCGATACGCTTGAAAAGTGCGGCAGGGAAACATAAAACTGTGCCAAGGTCAAACTTTTGACCTGTTTTCGTCCGGCACACAAAAACTCTCCCTGCAAAATCTGATGCTCTTTACCCATGTCAAGTGTTTGTGAAAAAACGACGACTCACTCCGGAACAAATGGATGATCCTGGGTTGTCCAAGGCGGAACACCAACTCGCTTTGGCAGGCTTGGCGCGATTGAATCGATGGTCGCGTGGTGATGCAGGTTTGTGGCAGATGTTGCAAGCGGAGGCTCGGCGGGTTTCTCCACGTCCGTTACGCGTGTTGGACATTGCGACGGGATCGGGCGATTTGCCCATCCGGCTATCCCACAGGGCTCGCTCGGCCAACCTGCCAATACACTTTTCCGCGTGTGATTGGAGCCCGACCGCGC
>JAEUIP010000091.1:10069-17375 GCA_016795075.1 Planctomycetaceae bacterium
CAGCTCAAGCCGCGGCCCGAGCGCAGGTCTCCATCCAGTTTTTCCAGTTGGATGCGTTGCTCGATGCCATTCCGTTAGAGTTTGACGTCATCACGGTGTCTCTCTTTTTACATCATTTGACGGACGAGCAGATCGTAGCGTTATTGTCGAAATTGGGGCAAGCGACAAAGCGTCTTGTTTTAGTGAACGATTTGGCAAGAAGTTGGTGGAATTTTGGTGCGGTTTATCTTGCTTCACGGTTATTGAGCCGGTCCTCGGTGGTTCACTTCGACGGTCCGGTCTCGGTGCAGGCGGCCTTCACGAAAGCGGAGCTAAGCGAATTGGCTCATCGCGGGGGACTGGAGAACGCCGTCGTGCGTTCTCAGTTCCCGGCTCGTTGGCTGCTTGTTTGGAGAAAACCTCAATAATGTCTTCGGCCGCTGGTCCTGTTTGGGATGTCGCAATCATTGGAGCCGGTCCAAGCGGCAGCCTCTCGTCGTTGATCTTGGCTCGACTCGGATTGTCCGTGCTTTTGTTGGATCAATCCGAGTTCCCGCGCCGGAAAGTGTGCGGCGGTTGTTTGAACGGGAATTCGATGGCCGCCTTGAAGTCCTGCGGTTTAGCCGAGTTACCGGCACGACTTGGCGCGCAACCTGTAAAACGCGTGCGGATGATGTACGGCGGGCAATCTGCCGAGTTGTCGCTTCAAGAGAATTGGAGTCTTTCTCGGTTCTGTTTCGATTGGGCATTGATCCAAGAAGCTCAAGCGGCCGGGGTAACGTTTGCTCCGTCCCATCGGGCGACGATGGGCGACATCAAAGGCAGTTGTCGCCAGGTCGAATTGCACTCTCGATCGGGGCCTTCGACCATCGCTGCTCGAATCGTCATCATTGCACACGGACTGAAGCAGGGAACGATTGCAAAGAACTCGCGACTAGGGGCTGGGACGATTTTGGCTCAAGTACCACAACCCTTGCGTGATGAGGGTCTGTTGATGGTGATTGGTCGCGGTGGCTATGTGGGCGGGGTTCGGGTCGAAAAGGGCCAATATGATTTGGCCGCGGCGTTGGATGTTGATTTTTTGAAGAGGCACGGCACGATTGCCAACGCCGTTCAAGATCTCTTTCGACAGGCTGGCTTTGCTGAAATCGCTGACGTCGCCGCAGCGGATTGGAGAGGCACGCCGTTGTTGACTCGACAACCACAGCAAATCGCCGGAGAACGTTGGTTTGCGGTCGGAGACGCGACTGGTTATGTCGAACCATTCACGGGGGAAGGCATGGCTTGGGCCATGAACGGAGCGCTGGCCCTGGCTCCGATTGTGGAACGCTCGGTCGTGCAATGGCAGCCGCAAGCCATCCGTGAATGGAAGCATGTCCATCAGCGAACGATCGTGCGGCAACAGTGGCCTTGTCGTCTCTTGGCGCAAGTGCTGCGTTGGCCTTGGTTGTCGCGAGGCCTCGTCGGCGGATTGCGAATGTTTCCTGGATTGGCTCGGCCTGTATTGCGGCATCTGAGTCGGTCTTCTGCAAATCCGCAACGAGTAAAGCTATGACTGTTCAACTGAGTTGCATTGAAACGGCCGTGCCCGAAACCTGCGTACAATCACACGAATCGTTCCATATTGCGAACGCCTTGTGCGGGCCCTACATGAGTGACGCGGGGTGGTTGCCAGCCGTGTATGAGAACTGCGGCGTCAAGCAGCGGTACCAAGTGTTGGGACAGGCCATTGTCAATGACTTGTTGCACGATACGCGGATATCGCAGTCTCCGTTTTTGCCGGGAAAAATCGGCGGCCCGACAACTGCCGAGCGGATGGCGATCTATACCAAGGAGGCTGGGCCGTTGGCGTTGCAAGCTGCGAGGAAAACGCTGCAGGAGGCCAAACTGTCGGGCGACCTCGTCACTCACTTGGTGACCGTATCTTGCACCGGGTTTCAAGCTCCCGGAATCGACGTCTTGCTGATGCGTGAGTTGGGAATGTCGCCAGGTGCGGAGCGAACTCATGTCGGCTTTATGGGTTGCCACGGGGCGCTGAATGGATTGCGAGTTGCCAAAGCGTTTTGCGAAGCTAACCCTGAGGCCGTGGTACTGCTGGTTGCCGTGGAGCTGTGTAGCCTGCACTACTATTATGGTGCCGAACCAAGCAAAGTCATTGCCAATGCCTTGTTTGCTGATGGAGCTGCCGCGATGCTGGTCAGCCAGAAAATCCCGGGCAGGGCGGTATTGGCATCGGGCTCGCAGTTGTTGCCAAATTCGGAACGAGAGATGGGTTGGGTGATTGGCGATCATGGCTTTGGGATGACGATGACCAAACAAATTCCCCGCTTGATCGAACAACATTTGTGTGCCTGGATCGAGACGTGGTTGCGAGCACGTGGCATGTCCCTGGGCGACATTGCTCGCTGGGCGGTCCATCCGGGCGGACCCAAAATCCTCGAAGCGGTTCAATCATCGCTGACACTTCCGGCAACGGCCCTGACAGATTCGTGGCAGATTCTTGCGGACTATGGCAACATGTCTTCGCCAACGGTTTTCTTCATCTTGAAAGAACAAAATCGGAAACCGGTGCCGGGGCCAACCGTTGTACTCGGCTTTGGACCTGGTCTCATTGTGGAAGCAGCCTTATTAACCGACTCGCCCGTAAACCCAATCCCTCTACGTTAGGACTCGATGAACCTGTGCCAGAGTGGAGAGTGGCGGAATCAATGCTCGAACGCCTGAATAATCGTTAGCTTCCGTCATTGGAAGGGGCGAAGGTGCCTGTTTTATCTGGCGTTTGCCCATTCGCAGCCGCGCGAGGGCCGTCACATGTTATTTTTCCAAGGAGATGGTGTGTCACGTCACGATACGAAAACGAACACAGTTGAGGATCACCCATGTACGTCGGTCCCATTGAATGCCCCAAATGCAACCTTCCAATCGACGAGAATGCCCATTGGTGTCCGAATTGTTATTCCAGTGCACCAGCATCGGCCCCGTGGAATCAGGGCGCATGGGGGAACGTCGTATTGATTGGAGTCCTGGTCGCGGTATTGCTGGGCGTTGATGCGTGTACGGGTACACGAATTGTCCCAACGATCTGGAACGCGATTCATGCGAACGCGGGACAATAGTCGTCGCGCTGGAGTTGGGCATCCGTTGTTAGTGGTGACCCGCAGTCTCACAGATTCGTCTTCCGAGAGATCTGCTCCTCTCCGGTGTTGTCTTTTTTGTCCGGGACTTTAAATCCGTTTCGAACGGTCAGCCCCATTTTAGGACAACGACCAGCATTTAATAACTCATTAAAACGGGTGCTATACCAAGACCCCGTCCACCTTCGCTAGCTTTCTCGCCCAGCGAAGTTCACCCTGAAGCGTTTGAGATTAGCTTTTTGGAAAACAGGAACATCGACAACGACGAACGAACAAATTAGAATGCGACCCGTCGGGGTATTTCTGCACGGTCTTTCACCTAACAACAAGCTGCTCCCGATGCAATTCTTAACCCAGCGACGTGCTCAGGTGCTCGTTTCGTGTTTGTTGGTCATCGCTCTGTTTTGCGGACTTGTGTCAACGTCTCACGCAGGATTGGTGGCGTACGATGGCTTCAGTTATTCCAATGGCAATCTCCCTGGGCAAGGCGGTGGGACTGGATGGAGTGGGAGCTGGAGCCAAGGCAGTGGTACGACGCCAACCGTCGACGGCGGCGTTGCGAAACTGGCGTTTACGGATGGATTAGTACAAAGTCAAGCCAGTCGAAATCTAAACACAACGTTGGGGGCCGATGGCACAACGACTTGGATTCGATTCAATGGATCGTATTTGAACAACTCGAATTTTATCTCCCCGCCGCCGCTTCCGTTTGGTGGGCTAAGCCTGATGAATGGCGTGAACGAGAGTTTGTTGATCGGCAAATTCGGCGGTGGGACGAATTGGTCGATGGGTACTAGTTCCGGTTCGGCAAGCACCACAGTTCCGGTTTATACGGGCGGTGATATTTGGGTACGCATCCTGCACCTCGCGGGAAACGACACCGTGAAGATGTGGGTAAACCCCTCCAACATGACTACCGAATCGAACTTAGACGGTGCGACCGCTGATTTGACAGGGTTGGACATTAGCTTCAACAGTATTATGCTGCACGGTCATCATGGCGGAATGAACTTCTCCACTCATACTTGGTCGTTTGACAATGTTCGGGTTGGAACGTCCTTTGACGCCATGACGGCTGTTCCCGAGCCGTCGGCGTTGGCGTTGGTCGGACTCGTTGTGGTGGGAATGGGAGCTGTTCGGCGGCGAATCGTGTGAACCATGGAAGTCTTGTTTGTGGCTTTGCCAGTTGCGTTACTGTTGGGTGCGGTGGCGGTCGTTGCGTTTATCCTGGCGGCGCGCGGGGGCCAATTTGACGACCTCGAAACGCCGCCTCAGCGCATGTTGTACGACGATGTCGAGGCGAAGCCTGAACCTCCCTCGGACGTCAAAAAGTAACCGCGATTCCGTCCCCAGGACTGTCTAAGATCGCGTGACCCATTGGTCGATAAATTCCCGGACAGGAGTGGCACGCAGTCTTTCTAGGTCGTCGAATTGTTGGGCCAACGAGGCTGCTTGGGCTGCTGAAAAGTGTCGGTCGATGGCTGCTTGATACTTTTGCTGCATCAGTGGCAGACCCTCGGCCCGTCTTCGTCGATGACCGACGGGGAAGTGGACTTCGACTTTTTCGGTCGCGGTTCCATCGGCAAAGAAAACCTGAATGCTGTTTGGGATCGAGCGCAAATTCAAGTCGTAATAATCTCGCGAGAAGGATTCGTTTTCTCGGACGACCATCTTGGCCCGCAGGGCGTCGATTTGTGGATCAGCAGCCACAGAGTCTTCGTAATCTTCCGCGACGAGACGGCCGAAGATTAACGGCACGGCGATCATGTATTGCAAGCAATGATCGCGATCAGCGGGATTGTTGAGCGGCCCGCGTTTGTCGATGATTCGCACGCCAGGCTCTTGAGTTTCGATTTCGATACGAGCAATCCGTTCCAATCGACCCTTGACTTGCGGGTGCAACGTAAGAGCCGCTTCCACGGCGGTTTGCGCGTGGAATTCGGCGGGGAACGAAATCTTGAACAAAACATGTTCCATAACGTAGGACTCGAGCGGTCGGGCAAGGGTGACCGGTTGGTTCCGGAACAACACGTCTTGGAAGCCCCACTTTGGCGAGGACAACGCTAGAGGGTAGCCCATTTCACCCGCCCGAGCGATCAATGCCAATCGCACGGCTCGGCTGGTTGCATCGCCGGCCGCCCAACTCTTGCGCGACCCTGTACTGGGAGCATGTCGATAGGTTCGCAGGGCACCGCCGTCGATCCACGCTAGGCTGACGGCGTTCAACGCTTGTTGGCGGGTGCAACCCAACAATTTGGCGGCGACGGCAGTCGATGCGATTCGCACCAGTAACACGTGGTCCAACCCAACGCGATTGAAGCCGTTGTTGATTGCCAAGATACCTTGGATTTCATGGGCTCGGATCATCGCCTCCAGCACCGTATCCATCGTTAGGTTGGGCTGTCCATTCCCGGCTTGATAGTCCGCGCAGGCCAAGATGGCGCCCAAGTTATCGGACGGGTGGCCCCATTCGGCGGCCAACCACGTATCGTTGTAGTCCAGCCAGCGCACCATCGCACCGATGTTGAACGCAGCCATGACGGGCTCCAGACTAAAACCCGTGCCGGGGACGCGAGCGCCGGGCTCGAGCGACGCACCCGGGACAATGGGGCCTAACAACTTGGTGCACGCAGGAAACTTCAACGCCATCATCGCGCAGCCCAACGAGTCCATCAGGCACCAGCGGGCCGTGTCCCAAGCCAGTTCGCTCTTGATCGGCGGGCCGTAAACGTAGTCAACGATTTCGGTCAACAATGGATCTGTTTGCGTGGGGGCAGTGTAAGTCGAGGCACTCATGTCGTTCTTGCTTGAAAGGGATTGGGGCTTGAGTTTGGCGTAAAAGAGGTCTCCCCCTTTTCGGTCATGTCCGCTTGTCGGCAGCCGTTCCACTGCCACGTACGGTCACGTTTTGGCAAATGCGAGGACCAAACAACAGCGGTCTGAATCACACACGATCTGCCAGAGGTATAAACGTTTGTTGCTCGGGTCCGATGTAGTCGGCAGCAGGTCGAATCAAGCGATTGTTGGCTCGTTGTTCCAAAACGTGGGCCGCCCAGCCTGTGATTCGCGAACAAACAAAAATGGGCGTGAACATGGGCGTGGGGATTCCCATGAAGTGGTAGGCCGTCGCGCTGTAGAAGTCCAGGTTGGGAAATAGCTTCTTTTCCCGCCACATGACCGCTTCAATGCGCTCGGAGACGGGATAGAGCACGCGGTCGCCGGCTTCACCCGACAACTTCTTGGCCCAGAGTTTGATCACCTCGTTGCGAGGATCAGAATCCCGATACACGCGATGGCCAAAGCCCATGATCAGTTCTTTGTCTTGCAGGGCTTGCATGATCCCGGTTTCCGCCGCTTCCGGGGTCGCGAAACGTTCGATCAACTCCATAGCCGCTTCGTTGGCACCGCCATGCAAAGGGCCACGCAACGTTCCGATCGCCGCCGTGATGGCGGAGTGCATATCCGATAGGGTGGCCGTGCAGACCCGAGCGGCAAACGTCGAAGCATTGAACTCGTGTTCGGCATACAAGGTGAGCGAAGCGTCCATCGCGCGTTCGTGCGTGCGACTAGGTTGACGCCCATGCAGCAATTCAAGGAAGTAGCCAGCCAAGCTGCGTTGTTGGCCGCTCAGTGCAATTTCGCGACCGTCCTGATGAAAACGGTACCAATACAAAAGCATCGAAGGAAAGCAAGCCAGCAACCGCGTGGCCACGGCTTTGCCTTGCGCGGGGGTCGGCCGTTGGGGTTCGGGTTCCAGACATCCGAGAAGGGAGCAACCGGTCCGCAGCACGTCCATCGGATGTGTGTTCGCGGGGATGCTTCTCAAAGTCGCTTTGAGTGCGGCGGGTAGGTCTCGTTGAGCGACCAATTGGTCGGTGAAGACTGCCAGCTGAGCGGCATTCGGTAATTGGCCTTCCAACAACAAGTAAGCGACTTCCTCGAAGGTTGCTTGCTCCGCCAGATCAAAGATCGAGTATCCGCGATAGTTGAGCCCAGCTCCTTCTTTGCCAACCGTAGCGATAGCCGTCTCACCGGCCGTCACTCCGGCCAAACCGCCGGTCTTCTTTTTGGGATCGCTGTTTTTCTTGGGATCGCTCATTGGTTCTCCTTGGCGAACAGTTGGTCTAGTTTTTGTTCGAACGCGTGATAGCCCAAGTGCTGATAGAGTTGCTCGCGAGTTTGCAGTTGATCGA
>JAEUIP010000092.1 GCA_016795075.1 Planctomycetaceae bacterium
ATCAATTGGCGCAAGGCAAACAGCGACCGGACCCCCAGGATTGGCTGGATCACATGATGGCGACCATGGCCTGTAAAGCGGCCGTCAAAGCCGGTGATCGGCTCAGTCAAGCCGAGATGTTGGCGTTGATCGAACACCGCGATTTGTGCCGGGACGCCCATCATTGTCCGCATGGCCGGCCCAGTTGGCTGGTTTTTTCCCAAGAAGAGCTCGATAAAAAGTTCAAGAGGATTTGAAGCCCGACCTAAGGTCAAGCAGAATACAAGATGGGTCGCCGGCGTCTGCATGGCGCCCAGCATCGGCGGCACCCGAGGCGGCGGACCCTCGAATCCTTGCCCATCCCCCAGGGCGACAAAGCGTCGCCATGATGGAATCAACCTCAACTGAAATAGCCTCGCATGATTTGTGTTACTGTCGCTCGTGGTCGGCATCGGATGGTTCAGGCCGAACAGCAGTTGTTAGCGGACCAGCAAATCCCACTGACCGAGTTGCGAGTCGATTTCATCACCCGCGACGTCGATATCTCGCGTTTATTACGTGAGCGGCCAACGCCGGTGCTGGTCACGTGTCGCCGACCGCAGGACGGAGGTCGTTGGCGTTATAGCGAAGAGCAACGATTGACGCTCCTCCGGACCGCTATCGCCCAGGGAGCCGAGTACGTTGACTTGGAATGGGACGTGGCCCTCAACGTGCGGCGATATGGCAAAACCAAGCGAGTCGTCTCGTACCACAACTTCCAAGAGACGCCGGCCAATTTACCGGCGATTTGGGAGAAGATGCGGGCTCTGGATCCGGACATCATCAAGATTGCGACGATGGCCAACTCGCCCGAAGACAATTGGGTCACCTTGGGAATTACCAAAAACGCCGATATCCCAACCATCGCGTTTTGCATGGGCGACATGGGAACCCCGAGTCGTATTCTATGTGGCAAGTTCGGAGCTCCGTTCACGTTTGCCTCGATTTCGTCGGAGAAGCAATTGGCCCCGGGGCAAATCTCCTTCGATACCATGCGCACGACTTATCACTACGACGATATCAAGCCTTCGACCAAAATCCTGGGCGTGATCGCTGATCCCGTCGCACACAGCATGAGCCCGGTGATTCACAACGCCTGTTTGCGCAAAGACGGCTTGGACATGGTTTATTTGCCCTTCCGCGTCCCGGCTGAAGGCTTGGATGCGTTTATTGACCAAGCGGCCAAGTTCGATATCACTGGCCTCAGTGTCACGATCCCGCATAAGGAGCGAATCCTGCGTTGTGTGAACGATATCGACAACGATGTCTCGGCGGTGAAGGCGTGCAATACCGTGTTACTGCGGAAGAATTTACGAGCAGGCAAGAACACCGACATTTCGGCTGCCATGCGAGTCCTCAAGCTGGGCTTGGAACTGGATCTGGAGCAGAAAAGGTCACTAATCGGACTCAAGGCGTTGGTCTTGGGTGGCGGTGGCGTAAGCAAAGCAATTGCGTGGGGCTTGCAGCAAGAGGGAGCTCGAGTTTTTATCTCGGCGCGAAACAAGCAACAAGCCGATGTCATCGCTGCGGATCTCAAGATCGAGTCACTGGAATGGGAGACGCGGCAGAATTTTAACGGCGATATCCTCATCAACGGCACACCCGTTGGAATGTTCCCGAACATGAACGAGACACCGTTCCCTGCAGATGCATTGCGGGAAGGCATGGTTGTGTTCGACACTATCTATAACCCGCAGAATACGTTACTGATCAAACAAGCCCGGGAAGCTGGCTGCCGCGTCGTGTTTGGTAGCGACATGTTTGTGGAGCAGGCCGCGATGCAATACAAGTACTTCACCGGGCGCGAAGCCGACAAAGAAGTCATGGCCGAAGCCCTCCGCCGCGCCATCAACCCCGCGAAGTACAACTGACCAAGTCCGTGAAAATTCCGGGGAACTTGGCGACGACCTTGGATGTCCAATTGCCTTCCGATGGCTCCACCGAGCGAATCCTTGCGGAGTCGGGCCATCAGCGTGGTGTTTGATTCAGCTTTGGGAGATCTCCATGGTTCGTAACTGTATCTGTTTGGGTTGGATGGTTGTTATGGCAACCTGTTGTGTAACGACAACGTCCGCGACCCGGGCAGCGCACGAGGAATCCAAGCAGACAACGGCTCGGCCCCAACACCCGGTGGACACTTGGAGCGGAACCTATCAAGTGGTCCCTTCCGAAGGGAAGCAGCCGCCTGAAAGTAAATTCACCATCGTTCAAACGGATCAGGGTTATCAACTGCGTGAAATGTTTTCGGATTTGCGTTTCACGGAAACGACTCCGGGCGTATTGAGTTCCTCGACCAACAAAACGGCAAAACTTTTCTCGGCTGAGGCGACTTTTGCCGATGGCCAGAAGATTCGCGTGATTCGAGCCGAAATGGGGCAGATGAAGTTTCTGATGATCGCTCGACCGAGTCCAAAACCTGCAGCCGATAACTCAACACTGGTGATCAACGAAGAAACCAACAAATCAGAAGTCGCGGAAAGCATGATCGGCTTTGCGGACACTCAGATATTTTATCGCTTGCCGGAGCAGAAAGTTGTCGTGCGAGTAAAGATTGGCAATAACGGCGAGTTCCCAATCAAGGCGACGGTGCACGTTTTCCCTGATGACTCGACTGCCGATGGCATCAACGCTTGGATCAACAATCAATATTCGGATGCTCTGTTTCCCGAGACTGCCGAGCCAAGCCATTCGGAGGACATTCCGATGGAATCCTGCAAGATCAGCAACGCCAAGTTGCTAAAGCGATCCCAAGAGCCGTTTGGCGCCTACAAACAATACGAAGTCACGTTCGAAATTTCCGAATGTGAAAACGTTGGTGGGTATGAGGTCCAACCCTTTCGCGACACCGCTCGGGTTTACGTCAAAGAATGAATCTGCGAAATCGATAAGCCGACTTAACAAGCATCGGCAATCAACCTCGAGCCCGTAGTGACCGTTGCAGAAAAATACCCGCGATGGCCAAGAGACCTGCGGCTACTATATACGGCGCGAACAGATTCCATTTCAACAAGGGAATCGCCAAGGCCGAACCTAAAATTCGCGCCAACGCATTGACGCTTTGCCCGGTACCCAACACCGCGCCTTGCCGATCTTCGGGCGCCATGCGGGATAAAAGCGAGTGGACCGACGGCTGAATGAAGGCAAAGCCTGCCACCACGATCAGCAAGGCTCCAAAGAATCCCACGAGTGTTTGGCCATACACAGCCCCAGCCATCATCAGAAACCCAATCACTTCCAACACCGAGCCCATCAAGGCCATCTGCTTGTCACTCAAGCGTTTGTACAACGGTCGCACAACCGCGCCTTGCAAGATCGCCGACGAAAACCCAATCAAGGCCATCGTCAAACACAATTCTCCCCACGCGAAATCGAATAGCTCCCCTTTGAGCAACAATGTCAGCGTGGTTTCAAATCCAGCAAATGAAAACACCACCATAAAGATCAAGCCCAAGATCGCAGGCACGCCGGCTAACTGCCAAGCAATGCCAAAATTGGACAACTTGAACCGAGCGGCCGCCGAGCGACTATTCTTGTTCAACGACTCGGGCAACAAAAACGCCGCCATGATCAAGGCCACGCCCGACAAGATCGCCGCCAAGTAACCTAGCCACGGACCCGGTGCGGACTTGCCATCGGGAACCGCAAAATAACCCAATAGCGGACCAAAAGTAAAACCAACGCCAAACGCCATACCAACCAAAGCCATGCCGCGCGATCGCCCTGCGTCGCTGGTCGTGTCCGCAATATAGGCCTGGGCGGTACTGATGGTCGCTCCGCAAATTCCCGCACCAATGCGCGCGGCAAAAATCCACGGCAAGCTTTGCCAGATCGTCGCGAAACCAAACAAGGTGTAAAAGACAACCGAACCGAACAAACCAAACATCAATACCGGACGCCGCCCAACCCGATCCGACAATATTCCCCAAATCGGCGCAAACAAAAACTGCATTGCCGAGAAACTAGCCATCAGCAGTCCCAACTGCCAACCGGACTCGTCCAAAGTGAACTGTTTGGCGTAAATCGGCAACAAGGGTAGAACCATGCCGAACCCCAACAGATCAATCATGACCACCAAGAAGATCACCAACAGCGAGCCGGATTTCGCGGTCGTCTCTGGTTCAGGAAGACTGCGAGGCGGTTGAAACGGATTGTCCGAGGAATTCGTTCGGGCGGTGGTATCAACATCCATGAAAGGTGGGTTTCCGATTGGACCGAATCGTAAGCGCGACAACATTCAGCCGGTGGCGGCTGACGTAAGGACAGTTTAACGATCCACTGAATTCCAGCGAGGGTACGGTCGGTAGATGAGGAAACCGCAAAAAAACGCGAGAAAACGGACGTTTTTCGTCGTCGAACCCGAAAAACCTGCGGATTTCCCCAGGTTTTTGCCGAAAAACTTGGCTCAAATAGGCATTTTGCGGTCACTTACGCTTGCAAAAGCCTATTAAAACAGTCTAATTCCACGCGTTCAATGTTTCGCTACGGTTTGCGTAAACCGAAAACATTACTCAAGTCCCCACAGCTCAAGGAGGGTTTCACCCTATGGCAAAATCCAAAGTCGAAGCACCGAAGGCAATGACCAAGTCCGAAATTTTGGCTGGTATTGCTGAAGCGACCGGTCTTGCGAAGAAAGACGTCAGCGCCGTTCTCGACGCTATGAACGCTCAAATCGCCAAGGCTTGCTCGAAGAAAGGTGCTGGCGCGTACGCGATTCCTGGTCTTTGCAAAATCGTTGTTGTCAACAAGCCCGCTCAACCTGCTAAGAAAAACGTTCCTAACCCATTCAAGCCCGGTGAATTCATGGACGTCGCGGCTAAACCAGCCAAGCGCGTGATCAAAGTTCGACCACTGAAAGCCCTGAAGGACATGGTCTAATCTTTAGACCCGGGCTTCATCGCTATTTCCGAAACAAAAAAGTCTGCCAATCCAAAATGGATGGCAGACTTTTTTTTGCTCGAAATAGGTAACTTGTAACGAATCGTCCCCGCCCAATTAATCCCCGCAATGCAGCAGAGCCACTTCGCGTGAACCGCAAGCAACGGGAAGAGTGCGCCTGATCGTTTATAGACGGCGCACGGCGTGTGATGGTCCGATGTTAGCCGTCGACAGCCACGTATTCTTCCACGTCTCCACTTGGTTCCGGTTCATGGACAAAATCCAAACTGGGGACCACTGGATTGACAAACGTGCCGTTGACTCGCTCCTCGACGGCACGTGTCAGCGCTACCTCGGAAGGCGAATCCAAATCATCGGTCAAATACGTGTATTCCGTGGCTAAGCGTTGGAAGAACCGCGAAGACGATTGGGCTTCGACCGTCGAAACGCGTTTCTCGTTGACTGCCGAATGGATCATCGACCGCACGCCACGCATCACGTCTTCCGGAGTGTGGTTGACCAACTCCAGTGCTTCGGAAACGACCGTTCCACGCCGCGTGAAGACCATCATCCGATCGTTCGCGTCGGCGTCAACGGTCAGGACGTGCAAACGGCCTAGCAGGTTGTGGTAATCACCCAAGACCTCTTGGTACGCACCGACCAAGAAGATCCCTAGCCAATAGGGTTCATCTTTTTGCATGGGGTGCAGCGGCAGAGTTTTTCGCTTGCCGTTCGGCCCCACAAAGTTAACGATGCAACCGTCCGAATCGCACGTGATATCGCCCAGCGTCCCTTGAGCGGTCGGCTTTTCCAACAAACGATGGATCGGCATCAAGGGGAACAATTGATCGATCGCCCAATTGTCGGGTAGCGATTGAAACAACGAAAAGTTCGCATAATAGGTCTCAGCCAACGACTGGCTCAGTTCCTGCAACTCTTTGGGAATAAATTCCAATTGCTCTAGTCGTTCGCGGACACGTTGGCAAAGGACATAGAACATCCGCTCGGCCTTGACGCGCTGATCTAGCGTCATGTGACCGTTGGCAAACAACTGCAAGGCCATTTCCACGGCCTGTTGACCGTCGTGATAAACTTCCAAGACGTTGTCGTCGTTCAATTCGACCAAGTTGCCTTGTAGCTCAAACAGCGGTGGGATCTTTTCCTCTTCGGCCGTTAGATTCAGACCTTCTTGCCGAGTCGCTTGCCCAGCGCCCAGGACCGGTACAACCAACACACCGTGATGTGCAGCCACCGCGCGGCCACTTTCCGACACTATGTCCGGATGGGGCACGCCCATTTGATTGCAAACTTGCTGCATGTAATACACCACGTCGTTGGCATATTCCTGCAACGTGTAGTTCATACTGGAGGCTTCCGTGTTGCGGTTGCCCGTGTAATCGACCGCCAAGCCGCCACCAACGTCAATCGTCTTTAGTGGAATTCCTTGCTTGTACAAGTCACCATAGATTCGCGTCGCTTCGATAATCGACGCTTTGATGTGACGGACATTGTTGATCTGACTACCGGGATGGAAGTGCATCAACTCCAGACGGTGGATCAAACCCAACGCCCGCAATTGATCGATGCCTTCCAACAATTGGCTGGTCGAAAGACCAAACTTCGAGTTCGAACCAGCAGAACTCTGCCAGTGACCACTAACCCGAGCAGCCAATTTCACCCGCACGCCCAACCGGGGGCAGACGCCCAACCGCTTGACGCAGTTGGCGACCATTTGGATCTCATGCGGCTTTTCAATAATAATCGTGACATTCCGCCCCAATTGAAACGCCCGAACAGCCAGTTCAATGTAGGTGTCGTCCTTGAAGCCATTGCAGAACACCGGCGTATTGTTGTCCGCTTTGCAAATGGCGGCCATCATTTCCGCCTTGCTACCGGCCTCCATCCCAACCGCCGAATTGACCGTCGCACCGCTGGCGTAAACCGCATCCAAAACCTCTTGATGCTGGTTGACCTTGATCGGAAACACCAACGTGTATTTGCCGCGATAACCGTATTTCTCACGCCCGGCGGCAAAAGCTGCATAAAGTTGCTGAACCCTGGACCGAATAATGCCAGGCAGTCGGATCAAGACCGGTGGCGTCAGATCCTGCGCCAAGCCCTGATTGACGATTTCGACCAAGTCCCAGGCAATATCTTTACCAGGACTAGGATGAACCATGATGTGACCATTCTCGCCGATCGAAAAGAACTCGTCGCCCCAGCGGTCAATTTGATACGTGTCGATCGCGTGATCGATGTTCCAACTCTCAGCGTGGTTGTGTTCCATCAAAGTCCGCCTTTCCAGGTCGTACAAAAAAAGATCCCGAGCCCCGAACCAGAAATTTTATCCGTTTGCTCCAATTTGAATAGAGCTTTTTTCCCGCCAAAGCCGCAAAATCGGCGAATGTCCTCGAATGAACCGTCCTTAACGTTTTAGACGCGCGCCATCTTGGGCTGCGGTGAAGTCGCGAACAACCTGGCGTTTGGCGATCGTTTTGAGTACTTGCGGCCTTCGTTCCAAGATCCACTGCAGGGCTTGCTGCGGCGTCCAACCGCGTTGGGCGACCAAATAACATACGACCACGGTTGCGCTGCGAGCCCTTCCCGCCTTGCAATGGACATAAACCGGCTTTCCTGCCGCAACTTGGCGTTGCATGAATGCCACCGCCGCTTGCACATCCGCCAATTTCGGCGGACGAAAATCAACCGTGGGCATCCAAAACTGTTCGATCCCATATTTCTCGTACAAGTCGAGGTGCCCCGGAAACTCCTCGCAGGTGTTCACGACCGCTTTGACGCCTAACTCGGCCAGCTTCTCGACATCGCCACGAAATGGCACCGCACCCAAGATCAAAGTAGGCTCCAGCACCGTCCACCATTGCCAACGGTGAGTCAATCGTCCCTGAAAGACATTCCAAAAAAATGTCGGATAATACACGACGGCAGCCGCTAATCGCTCGAGCACCAAAACGCCTTTATGACATCGCGCCACCACTCTCTGGTGAGTGTAGCGAACTACGCCGGAACTTCGACGAACTGGGAAAAACATGCGGAAACGAACAACCCTACGATCTCGGGTGAAAGCGGTTGTGCACTTGCTTCAACCGAGACTGATCCACGTGCGTGTAGATCTGGGTGGTGGCAATACTAGCATGCCCCAGCATTTCCTGCACCTGGCGCAGATCCGCTCCTCCCGCCAACAAATGCGTGGCGAAACTGTGTCGCAGGCTGTGTGGACTGATCGAATCGGGGATTCCTGCGTCCAGCGCGTACTTTTTGACCAATTCCCAAATCGCCTCGCGGCGAAGTGGCTTTCCGGTTCTCGAGACAAACACCCAGTGCTCGTAGTCGGTTTTGCCTTCCATGAGCTTGGGCCGCAATTCCGACAAGTACGTCCGAATAGCGGCGACCGCTGGCTGCCCGAGGGGTGTCATGCGTTGCTTGCTGCCCTTGCCTTTCACTTTGGCATAACCTTCGTCGAGATTCAGGTCCGGAATCCGCAGTTGCGCCACTTCGGAGACTCGGCAACCACTGGCGTAGAGGGCTTCCAACAAGGCTCGATCGCGAAGATACAGGGAGAAACTGATTCGGGGAGCTTGCAAGAATCGATCCACGAGCTTGGGGGACAAAACCGAGGGAATCCGCTGCCATAGTTTTTGGCTACCTAACAACTCGGCTCGATTTTCTCGCAGCACACCCTCCAACTGCAAGTACTTGAAGTACATTCGCAAGGCCACAATCGAACGTGCGATACTAGCGGGAGCCAACCCCGCGTCGGACAACGACCCCATGAAGTCCGACAGATGAGCGACGGTCAAATCGGATTCGCGGCGCCGACCCAACCAAGTCGAAAACCGGCGCAAATCACGTTGGTAGGCGGAAATCGTATTGTCTGCCAAGTGGCATTCACTGCGACAATAGTCTAAAAAAGCATCGACCCAAACCCGTTCGGTGTTGGTCGGAGCCGGTGCCGCGGAAGCAGGACCACTGGTGACCCGATTGCCTCGGCGCCCTCCTTTGATCAGCTTTGGCGATCCATCGACAGGCTTTGGTGACATGAGAACCCCGGTGAAAAGAATTTCGGTGATGAATGCCCTTCATTGTTCGCGATACGAACGGGGTTGGGACCGATCGGCACCGACTTTTATTGATCATCGGCCAAACCACGCCCCGCCTGTAACGGTTGTAGGACGAACGGAGTCGCTACCGTCGCCCGACGGCAGCGATTGACCGGATCAACCGAAGCTACCGTCGCCAGACGCTGGGAGACACCGCGTCCCACCGGCTGGCGATCGTTGCTTCAGATATCGCGTCCACCGTCTGGCGACGGTGTTTACATTAGAACCTAGGAATTCGATGCAAGAGATTTTTTCACTGAAGCCTTATCGCTTCATTCCTCCGTACCGCAGTCGTTGGTTTTCCAAGATTTCGCGATTCATTCGGTTCCATCGCAGGCTCATTTGGAAACTAGAAGGAGTCCGGGGTCACGAAGTCCGGGGCGCGCAGCATCTCCAGGAGTCGGTTGCCGCCGGACATAGCATTGTCTTGGCGCCCAACCACAGTCGCACGGCGGATCCCATCGCCTTTGGATTTCTGGAAGAGGAACTGAAAATCGATCTGTTTGCCATGGCCAGCTGGCATGTGTTCAACCAAAGTTGGCTAACAACCCACGTCGTGCGTGGTCTGGGGGCCTTTAGCGTCAACCGCGAAGGATTGGACCGGGCCTCGATCGATTATGCCCTCAAAATTCTGGAAACTCACGAACGACCGCTGGTGATTTTTCCTGAAGGCTCGACCAGCCGCACCGCGGACCGTTTGATGCCATTTATGGACGGACTTGGCTTTATCGCGCGCACCGGGGCCAAGAAACGACAGGCCAGCGATGGCGGCAAAACCGTGATCCACCCCATTGCATTTCACTACCGATACGAAGGAGACTTGGAGTCCGCCGTCACGCCCATTTTGGATCGGATCGAAGAACGACTCACCTGGCAACCCAATCGTGTCGCACAGTTATTGCCCCGCATCAACCGGATTGGAATGGCGTTACTTTCGATCAAAGAGATTGAGATGTTTGGCCATGAGCAATCGGGGGCTCTTGAGGAACGATTGGTCAACTTGATCGAACGACTATTGCAACCCTTGGAAAGCAAGTGGCTGGGCGGTCCGCAGACGGGCACGACTTCCGCGCGAATCAAGACCCTGCGAACCAAGATCCTGCCGGACATGGCGGAAGGGAAAGTTCCAGCCCACGAGATGCCCGCTCGATTCTCGGACCTGCGTGACACCTACATCGCCTATCAAATGGCCTGCTTTCCGCTCACCTATGTGAACGAACGCCCAACGGTCGATCGCATCCGCGAAACCGTGGAACGTTTTGAAGAAGACATCACCGACAAGGCACCGCTGTTTCGGCCACTCAAGAGTGTGATCGAAATCGGCGAAGCGATTGAAGTTACAACCGACCGAGCTGGTCGGCGCGGAGCCGATGGCGACCCGTTGGTTCAACTGGTCTTTGATCGCTTGCAAGCCATGTTGACTCGCTTGGGCCTGGAATCACCGTTGTATACCGGCTAATTGGATCCAATGTTTTGAATGGGAGACGTGTATGCTTTTGGCTGATTTGACTTCGCCCCAAGTTCGCAAACTCGATCGAAATCTGCCCGTGATCATCCCGATCGCCGCCCATGAGCAACACGGCGCCCACTTGCCGTTGTTTACGGACAGCTACTTGTTAGGCGAAGTTGTGCGACGCACCGAAGTCGCGCGATCGACGGAGGTCTTGATCGCTCCATTGCAATGGCTGGGCAACTCGCACCACCATCGCGATTTCCCGGGAACCCTATCCGCTCAACCAAGATTGTATTTGGATCTTGTGCAAGGCCTGGTCAACAACTTCCTCGAAGATGGCTTCAGCCGAATCCTGGTGCTTAATGGTCATGGCGGGAATGATATTCCCGGACAGCAGTCGATGTTCGAAATTCGACAACAACAACGGCGACGTGACGATTTGTTATTGCTCTTTAGTTCGTATTGGAAACTGCGTCCGACCGAGGTCGATCCAGCACGAGGATTTCGACAAACCGAGATGGGACATGCGTGCGAATGGGAAACGTCGATGATGTTGCAGTTGGGCCCGCAACTGGTCGGCGATTATCAACAGGCTGCCGACGTCGATCCCCAGGGCAGTTTCTTGCCAGCCTATCGAGCCTGGGTGACGCAGGATCGTTCCCCCGTCGGCCATATCGGCTTTCCGGCTTTAGCCAGCCCCGAAAAGGGCGAATATTTGTTTACACTATTTGCAACAGGCGTTGCGGCCTTGGTTGACCGCATCCGTTGTTGGAATGGCCATCCGTGGAGGGAATGAACATGCTCAATCGTCGTCAATTCCATCAAGCCGGAATCGGTGCAGGCTTGAGTGCCTGGGGAGCCCTGACGCTGGGGGCCGCCTATGGTCGTCAGCCTCTAGCCCGTCGGCGTCCCAAAATCGCGTTCCTGGGTACCACCGTTTTTCAACACTCGCACGCCCAGCATTTCTTGGATCGGCTGACGATTGGCTACATGATGGGCGGCCAATGGCGCGAGCCCATGGTGGAGATGGCCGGTGTTTACATCGACCAGTTTCCCGCCAATGACTTGGGGCGACAACGTTTCGAGAAATACCAATCGCCCGTGTTTCCGTCGATTGAGGAAGCCCTCACTCTTGGAGGCGAGAAGTTGGCGGTCGATGGGGTCGTGATCATCGCAGAACATGGCGATTACGCACGAAACGAAAAAGGTCAAATGCGGTACCCCCGCTACGAATGGTTCAAGAAGATTGTCAAGGTGTTCGAAGATAGCGGACGCAGTGTTCCCGTCTTTAACGACAAACACCTCTCGACCACTTGGACCGAGTGCCAAGAAATGGTGGACGACTCGCGGCGATTGGGTTTCGCCTTCTATGCCGGATCTTCGCTCCCCGTGACTTGGCGATTGCCGTCAATCGACATGCCCTTCGATGTCCCCCTGCGTGAAAGTGTGTGCGTGGCGTACGGGGGCGTCGACAGTTACGACTTTCACGCGTTAGAGACCGCACAATGCATGTCGGAACGACGGCGCGGTGGTGAAGTGGGGATTTCTTCCGTGCACGCGATCAAAGGCGACAAAGTTTGGGAACAATTGGCCAAACAAGACGACACGCAACGGCTTTTCTTGTCCGCGTTGGCGCGAAGTCATACCTTGCCGGTGGAGCAAGGTTATCCCACCGATCGGCTGTCGATCGAATGGGCCCGACGGGTGTTGCCGAACACCACAGCCTATTTCATCGAACACCGCGACGGGTTCCGCACCTCCATGTTCTTGACCGGAATTCAAGACTTCAATTACGCTGGCTTGCGCGCCGACAACGACACCATCGTCGGATGTCAAATGATGTTGCCGATGCCCGGCTCCAGTGCTACAACCGCCGACTTTTTCAATCCGTTGACTCGACACGTGGAACAGATGATCGTCGATGGCAAAACGATCTACCCGATCGAGCGCACGCTACTAACCTCGGGCATGGTGATCGGCGGCGTCGAATCGTTGCATCAAGGAGAAACGCCCTATCTCACGCCGCAGATGGCGGTCAAGTATCAAGGCCCCACCGAGTCGATGTTTTGGCTCGAGTAATTTCGGAATTAACGTCGGGGCACATCGCGGAATTGGCGATGGCAGCCTTGGCAATTGGCTTGAATCGCCTTTTGAGTTTTCACGAGCTGCCGCTGAAGTTCGGCCGGTTCGTTGCTGGTCGTCACGGCCGCAAGATCGCGTTCCAAATCCTGCAATAATGCCACGCCGTCTTTGAGCCAAGTCTTGAACTCGGCGGACGTGTTGGCCACTTCGTCGGATCGCAACAACTCGGCATACAATTCCCGCAGCAGCAACGCTTCATGAGCAGGCACCAAATCGGGATGTGAAGCTGGGGCCCGCCAGTTCGCGGTTTCGATCAACTGCAAGTGGCCCAAACGGTGCTCCATTTCAACCATGGCTTCCGTCATGGGTGGGACTTCGGCGATCGGCTTGAATTCGACCTGAACCGCGTCCAGTTGCTCGTCAGTAAGTGGCCGAGCTTGTTGGGCAACCTGATAGAGGCCAAGGTAATGCGGACTGGTCCCCGCCAATTTCAGCACCGAAGGGGCAGTGGCCGAATCGATCCTGCCCGACAACACACAGGCGACGGCCGCCGCGGTTGGGCTACGATGTTTGCCATGATGACAATGCAGGAGAATGGGCCCCGGCAAATCGCGAACTGCTTTCGCTAATTCCTGGCTGCGCGATTCCGAGATACCATCGTAGCCATGTGGCAAATGCACGTAACGCAAACCGAATCGCGCGGCCGTTTCAACATCGGGTTTCATGCCATCGACACTGATGATGGTCTTGATCCCCAACTCCGCTATTTCACGAAAGGCGGCCTCCCCCTCGGGCAACCCACCGGAATAAACACCTGCGGTGACACGAATCAAGTTCGGTACATGCTGGGAGGTCAGCCGTTCCAGTTCTTGAGGCGAGGAGTCCGTAACGGCACGATTCGAATCTTGTCCGTTCGATTCCTGGCCGTTCAACGCAACGGTGACCATGAAAATCAAGCCAAAGAGAAAGCGGCTCAAACACGCGAGTCCATTCATTCCAGAAATTGTCCCGATAGCTCGCGTCGTCATCAAATGGTCTCGCAGTAAGTTATAATTTTCTGGACGTTGCGTTACTCTTGAGGCTTCCGAAATGACTGGAAGGTCTTCAGCTACTCCACAGGATCACGATAATCGAATGGCCCAGCGTCGGCAACACGCGTCCCCCCTTTCGACTGGTGCAATCGGCCTTTTCGTCAGACACATCAAAGATTTCGATGGGCGTGGTACAATTTCATCAAGTCACGAATGGTCGCAGACGACAGCAACCGAAGACCGGCCATTGTAGTGGATCGCTCCGCGATCCAATTTGGACCGCGGAGCGGTCCACTACTATGACCTAACTCTGTCGTGGATCGCTCCGCGATCCAAATTGGACCGCGGAGCGGTCTACGACCATGACCGGTCGCCCATTTTTCCCGGAAAAGGTATCCCGATGCAAAAACTAGCGATCCAAGGCTTGATCATGTTATTCTTGGTCATGATCAACGTTTCGGGTGCGGTCGCTCAACAACAGCGCACGTTCGGTCGGCCCTTGCAACGGCAGCCTGGTCCTCAACGACTACAAAATGCCGCGGCCGAAGCAGAAACGGCTGGCGGGATTACCGGATCAGAGCGTTTTCTGCGTGATCGGCGCCGGCCCGGCGAGTTCGTGGGGTCGGATCAAGCGACCACACGTTTTGTCGGCTCGGGAGCAGTGATCGAATCCGGCCGAGTCCAATCGGCCGTCGAATCACTTCCGCCCGCTACAGATCTCGCGACACAAATCAATCGCCGACTGGCTCCCGCCGGCCCAGCCCAGCCCTACGCGCCGCGACTAATCGTGGCCTTCGAGCCCTCTGAATCACCGAACTCAGGTAACCAAGTTGAAGCGGTCGACCGGATCGAACAAACTCGTCTCGAAATCGCTCAGGCCATCGAGCGAATCGGACCCCACTCGCTCGAAGTTCGCCTCGAGAATCGAGTCGCCTACCTGTCCGGTCAAGTAGAAACAGAACATCAACGAGCATTAGCCGTTCTGATCACATCAATTCAACCGGGGGTTTCTTCCGTCATTGATAATGTTTCCGTTGTCAGATCGCCATTGCCGTAGTCATGCTTCGACATGATTCTCATTTGTTCAATGGTTGCCGTTCGGCCATCGCGTCTCGGCGAGATTCGGCGATGGAGCGACGACCACTGCCCATGGTTCGGCTACGACGGGGCCACGTTTCTTCTTTGCGTTCTTCGATTGATTCGGTCGGTTCGTCTTCGCTCGGCGTTCGTGAACTAGAGTTCGTGCGGATTTCGCCAGGACGACCGTAAGATACACTGGTCCGTGGAACTGGCGACGCAGGTGGTGTTGGACTGTGAACTTCAGACAAGTCAACGTTCTCTTCCGGAACCTCGTTCCATGCTCCATGCAGCAGATGTTGCGGGACGTTGACGACCGATGTGGCACTGGAACGCAAGCGTCCCAATTCAATGGTCTCGACTCGGGAATTCACGGCCGAAGATTCGGTTGGATTCGGCGTCAAATTTACTTCCAATTCGTTGTATCCGACTTGCGTCACTCCAGTCTCATCCGCTTCACCCTCGGGCTCGGCGTTTTTCGGCGAACTTGGAGCACCTGCTTGCTCTTGCAGCACCTCGGCGATCGATTTCGCGGTGGTTCGCTGGGCAGGGGCCGAACGCGCGCTGGTCGGACGACTCTCCAACACCACTTGAGGCTTCAATTTCTGCGGCTCGGCCAACGGCGCAAGTCGACCAGAGTCATTTGCTTCTGTGAGCGTTGAAGTCTCGGCGGACGTGGTCGTGGCATCCACTTCCGACACAGGCCGTTTTGATAAGCCAGGCAGCATTTTTTTGGCCGGGTCCGACATCACGGTCCCACCGATGCTGGAATCGAATCGAGCGATCAAGGTCAATTGACGCGAAGTTCCTCCGACAACATCCCATGGCAACCAGACGCTATACGAATCGCCCAAACTACATTTGCTATAGTGTTGTTTCAACTCGGATGCAGGAAAGACATACTTCCGTTCGGGTGATGGACTCTCTTGGCCGGGCTCGTCCGCGAACACATAAATCGTGAGCGTGCCGTCGACTTGAATGGGTTGCTCACCGTCGGCGTAAAACACGACACGACCCCCAAAACCTCGCTGGGCTTTTTCTCCGGCTTGATGATGAACAGCATCCGTCCAAATCGTTAAGATCCGCGTGGGAAGCTTGGGCTCCTCTTTCGTCTTTTGCCACGGCCAGACCGACGCAGACTTTTCTTGGCCAATAAACGAAGTGCAACCACTGAATGAACCCAGTCCCAGGAACACGAGGCCTGACATCAGGCACGACTGAACGATAGATCGATTCATGCTACTTCTTGTCCTCCAAACCGGGCAGTTCCGGTGGTGCTCCGTTGGGATAGACAACATGCGTATCTGCTTCGGTGTCGTAAAAGCGATGATCCATGTTGATATCGCCATGAACTTCATACACGTCCGCCGCGCACCAACTCATCCGCGCCAACTCCAGTTCCTTGATTCGTTCGTTATCGTACGACGAGCGAATCACGTGCGGCGTCAAGATAATGACCAGCTCCGTGCGTTTGCCAATGTCGCTGTCGAAACGAAACAGTCGTCCCAAGAGTGGCAGGTCACCGAGCCAGGGGACTTTGCGATTCACTTGTTGCTGCGACTTCGAAATCAAACCACCCAAGACGATCGTTTCGCCACTGGCAGCACTGACCGTGGTTTGAGCGGTGGTGGTTTCAATTCGAGGCGAGCGGATGATCGTGCCGTCGTTGGAAACGGTGATCGGGATTCCATCGATTTCCGTACCAAGTTGACTCTTCTCGGCATCCACTTCCATCACCACCGTTCCATCGGGGGAAATCCGTGGCGTCACCCCCAGAATCAAACCGACATTCTCCAAGTCGACCGTGTTGGTCTGTCCATTTTGATTGACCACCGAGCCTGTGATGCGCGGGACCTTTTGACCGACCTGAATGTACGCCGGCTGATTATCCAAACTGCGAATTTGTGGCCGTGACAAGATTTCCAATCGGCGTGACTCTTGTAATGCTCGCAATAAAGCCGAAACATTCCGACCACTGGCGGACAAAACCAATCCGCCAAATCCCAACTCATTATTGACTCTTCCCACAGCAAAGTTCGACACACCTTGCCCACCGGTTGCCTTGCTGTTGGCCAAGGCTCGCTGCGAACCACTGTTGCCCAACGGACCTGTGGAATTGAAATTGAAGCCCGGCTGATTCGAGGCAGCTTGAATGATTTCTTCGGTAACCGTCACCACACCGGCCGGCGTGGACGTTGTGGTGCTGTTGACGGTGGTCAACAAGTCACCCAACAGACTACGATCAAAAAGAACGGTGTCCTGCAAACCCAACTCGATTCCAAATTCGTCGGCGCTGTTGAGCGAAACTTCCGCGATCAAGACTTGAATCATCACTTGCGGCGGAGCCTCGTCGAGTTTTTGGATCAACTGCGAAACCTCGTCGAAGTAGCGACTGGTTGCACTAAGGATCAAGCGATTGCCCACGGGCTCAGGGACGATGATGACTTCCTGCTCCAATTGCTGGTAGGGATTCGTCGAACCCGGAGCGGCTTGATTCAACTGCCGTTGATTCAGCAAAAACTGATTGATGGCTGCCGAAATATCTCGTGCTGGAGCGTTCTTCAAATGA
>JAEUIP010000093.1 GCA_016795075.1 Planctomycetaceae bacterium
ACATTGCCGAATTGCGGATCTTTATTCGCCGCGCGGAAATGGTGGAACGTGAGGTGAGAACCAAGCAGCCGGCTCATCAACGAACCGGCCGCTTGTTATCCGTCATACTCGTTTGTTGCGTTAGGCCTTCTTTTGAGCTGGCAACAGGCTGATCGAAGCGGCCTTCGATGCGCCTAATCCTAGGCTCTGAGCCATGCGTAACAATCCTTCCAGTTGATTTTGGATCGACATGTCCTCCGACTTGCCGATCATCTGACCGAGCAATGCCGAAATCGTTAAGTTCTTGATGTCGGCACTGGAGATCCCAAACAAATCCACAAAGTGTTGAACCTGTTGTTTGAAATTTTGTGCATCACCGTTGAAGAACGTTTCTTTGACATCCGTCAACACATGACTTCCTTGGACCAACCGATCCACTTGCTTGCCAGCTGTGATCGACCCAACCATGGCCTCGAAGAACTTGTTGTCTCCGCCGACGATATCGATCTTGGCATGTTCCAGCGATTTAGCAATCATGCTGGCTTGTGCTTCGGCGATTCGTTGTTGGACTGCGATGGCTTCCATTTCGATGTCGCGGTCTTTGTTCAACCGCAGCTTGAATTCTTCGTGTTCGCGACCGACACCATCGAACAGCTTCATGGCTTCGGCTTTCTGCGTGATGCCCTTGGCATCCGCGGCAAACTTCAGTTCCATGACCTCGGCTTCGGCGGTCCCTTCCTTGCGGAGCGCCTCGGCCAACGATTCTTTACCACGGGCTTGGGCCTGCAGAGTGCGTTCGGTGACTTCGGCTTCGGCCAAACCAGGAGCGGCTGTTTCGACCTTCAAGGCATCGGCCAGCAACTTCTTGCCTTCCGATTGTTTCTCTGCCGCGTTGCGTTCGGCTTCCGCCCGGATAATGACGGTCTTGGCGTTGAAATCCTGAGCCTTGAGTTCAGCTTCGGCCTTCTTGATCTCCGCGACCAACAATTGCTCGGCTTCTTCTTCCGCTTTGGTCACAGCGACCCGCTTGGAACGATCGGCACCCGCAAACTGCTTGGTGTCTTCGATGCGTTCTTTCTCTTCGACAACGGCTCGTTCGACCATGACCCGTTGGCGAATGACTTCTTGAATATTCTTCTTTTCAACTTCGACAACTTTTTCTTTCTCGATCTGAGCCAAGGTCACCACGCGTTCACGTTCGGTGATCTCCAAGCCGCGATCTTTTTCCACGCGTTCGGTTTCGACGGCATCGGTTCGCTCTTTGTTCTTTTGAGCGACAATAATCGCTCGCAAGCGATTTTGGTCCGCGATCGCGATCTCTTCATCCGCTGAAATGCGAGCCATTTCCGACCGTTGGCGTTCTTGTTGGCCAACAATTTCAGCCTCGGCCCGTTGTCGTGCTTCGATTTCGGCAATTTCGCGCTGTTGCTTTTCTTCCGCTTCACGTTGTTGGCGTTGTAGAGCCAAGATCGCTTCGCGAGCTTCGACGTCTTGTTTGGTGATCGTCTTTTCACGTTCGCGGCGAATCAAGTTCGCGCGGACTTGTTCCAGGGCTGTCAACTCCGTGATCTTCTTGATACCTTCCGCATCCAAAACGTTGTTTTCGTTCAACAACTCGATGGAGGTTTGTTCCAAGTAGTCGATCGACGCGTCGTCCAATACGTACCCGTTCAGGTCCTTGCCAATGACCCGGAGAATTTCTTCGCGGAACTTGTCACGTTCGGTATACAGTTCGGTGAAGTCGAAATGCTTGCCCACGGTCTTCAGAGCTTCCGAGAATTTTGGTTCGAAAAGGGCCATCAACGCCGGCTGTTGGCTGGCTCGTTCGCAACCCAAGAACTGGGCGACTTTTTGCACTTCTTCTGGCTTCATGTTCACGCGAACGAAGAAGGCCACTTCGATATCGGCTCGGATGTTGTCTTTGCAGATCAAACCATCTTGCGCGCGTCGTTTGATTTCAATTCGTTTGACCGAGATATCCATCCACTCCACGCGATGGACGACGGGAATGCACATCAATTTGTCGAAGGCGACACGAGTGCCACCGACACCGTTGCGAACGATCGCCGTGCCTTGTTTGACAATTCTTAGGCACATGATATAGAACGCAATGATGCCAACGCCGATAAACAATATTGCGGCTAATAGCACCGACAAAATAATCATCCACGGTTCCATACTACTTCTTTCCTCCCACGGCTGCGATCAAATAGGTATTGGACTGAGAATCATGCGACAAGATCTTCACGACCTCGCCTTTGGCAAAGCGATCCATCGCAGCCGCCCGCGCGTTCAGCACGATCGGCGGTCCTTGTTGTTCTATCGTAATCTGCCCAAATGTTTCCGTTACTTCGCTGGTCGTCACGGTCGCCATTTTGCCCACCAAGGTGTTTTCTAGTTCGCTGTGATTGGTGGCCATTTCATCGAAGAACGACAAAAACGGCCAGAAAAACACTTTGGTGAGAAGAAGGCTTCCTAACATAATCGGAGCCCACAGGAGCAATCCTCGTGACAGTTCCGCGGCTTCGTTCAGATAGAGGTTCGTGGAAACCGTCGCCGTCCAGAATATGAGAGCAAAGGCCGATACCAAGATCATGGTTGGCACTCGCCCGAGATAGAAGAAGCCTAGGACCGCTTTGAGCGCACCACCGAAACCTGCCGAGGCACTTGCGACGTCAGGAACCCCGTCCGTCGGTGCAGAAGTTTCGTAGTTCCAATCGAAATCAAAAACCCCTAGGTCCAGCATCCCAAAAATCACCAACGACCAATAAAATAGCACTAGGATCAAAAGCACCGTCGCAGGCAAATTGACGGCGTTGAAAAAGCTCGAGATCACATCCATCGCTACTTCCTCTCCAGGTCGTCTTGACCCGTCGCTCGAAATCTCCGACGCGTCGCAGGATTCTCCGAATCGCAGTGGTCGACGATTGGAGTCGAACGACGCTTGATTGGTCAGACTGACGGTCTACGCGGAGTGATTCGGGAGTCCGCCGTTTGTATTGCCGGAATTCCGCCTAAGTGTAACTCGGATTCTAACCTTTGCGGGAACTTTTTCGCCGGAATCTTCGAATTTTGCCGCGAGAACGACCCAAACGTCAGCTCTTAAGGCGGCCTACGATTCGAACAACTGTTTGCTTGCAACTGTCGAGACAAGAATCTTCGCGTCGCTTTCTGAATTTCCTTTCCCAACAAACCAGGCCACATCGGATACTGCGTCGGGAAATTTGAAAATTCAGGTGCGTTAAGTGCGTACTGGGAGGCAGACTGACCTTCCCATTCGAGATTCAATTCGCCGCGAACCGTCGTTTAGGGCGTTGCCAAGCAGGTTGGCCAAACGATGAAGAAAATGTGATTACCTGCCCGGTGTGAAGTGCCTCAAGCGGATCACTTCGCCGCAATATTCGAGTTCCACCTTTTCGGAGAGTCGATACCGAACGTCTTTAGAAACAAACGACGATCAGAATCATGAGTTAGCAATCAAGCCCAAGCGACATCCAAGCGATTGTCGATGTGGATTCCTTGATCGAATTGGCGGAGCACCTCTTGCGCCATTTGTTTTTCGTAGAACGAGGAAACCTGGCCCTCGAGATGCAAACAACCCTCGGTGCAATGTAGACGCATGGGACGAAAAGTGAGGTGAGGTTGGCCGCGAAGCGCCTTTTCGGCTTGCCGCAAATAAACTTCAGTTTCTGCCGGTTGAAGCGCGCGCATGGTTCTGTCTTTCTGAGTTGGGCAAGAGCGTACCTTCGGGCCCGAGACTCTTGCCTCCAACTCGTATTTCGGACAAATCTAATTTCGACCTTGTCGAAAAAATATCGAACACCGTGTTGGGTTGCCGTGGTCGTTCCCAAGGTTCCGTGTATGACGGACGTAGGGGCGTGACCATTACGTCCGCTTGGTCCCAACGCGGAAGTCGTCAAAATGGCCGACGGTCCGACAGTGCATCCGCCAAGACTTCTTTGTTGGTGTGTTCAAGAATCGAGCCCGTCGTTACACCGCGAGCCAATCGCGTGATCGCTAAAGACTGGTCTGCCAACAAGTTGGAAACATACAGCGCGGTTCCATCCCCTTCGACGGTGGGGTTCGTCGCCAAGATTAGTTCTTTGAATTCACCCCGTTCGATGCGTTGCACCAAACGTTCGATCGTCAATTGCTCGGCACCGATGTTTTCCAAAGGAGCAATTCGGCCTAGCAAAATATGATAGAGTCCCCGGTAAACGCCGGAATCTTCGATCGCAATCAAGTCCCGCGGTTGTTCGACCACGCACAACAGTGATCGATCGCGGTTCGGATTCCGACAGATTGGGCACAATCCACCTTCGGACAGATTAAAACAATCGGGACAATACGAGACGTTCTCGCGGACATCGGAAATGGCGGCCGCCAAAGCCAATGCCTCCGATTTGTGAACGCGTAGGAGGTGATATGCGAGACGTTCGGCCGACTTCGGACCAATCCCTGGCAACTTGGTCAGTTGTTGGATCAAGTTGGACAACGACCGAGTGATTTGCGACATGCCGATTCCTCCCTTTGATCCATCCCGCAGTTTCACGAGCACACCCAGAACCAAACCCTGGAGGGTCCTGGCCGGAAACACTCTGCAATCACGATAACGTAGGCACTGCCACCAAAGTCCGATCCCTGGCGGAACGGACCTAAGTTGCCGAACCGACGACGTGCTGCTCGAACCCCAAGTTGGTCAACACTTGTTTGGTGGCACGAGACTGATTCAACACATAGAAGTGAATTCCGGGCACGTCTGCGTCGATCAATTCACGAACTTGCTGAGTCGCGAAGTCAACACCGATTGCGGCCTGCCCTTCCGAATCCGGTTGAAGACTTAGCCGCTTCAGCAAATCCGCCGGCATTTTGGCACCGCACAGTTGCCCCAAGCGATTCAGTTGTTCCGCACTTTGTGCCGGCAGAATTCCGGGCACGATGGGAATCGTGATCCCTCGAGCCCAGCACCGATCACGAAAACGAAAGAAATCCTGATTATCGAAAAATAGCTGCGTCACGATCACATCGGAACCGGCATCCACTTTTCGCTTCAAGTTGTCCAAGTCGACCTCCAGGTTCGGCGCCTCGCGGTGCGTTTCTGGATAACCGGCAACCAACACACTGAACTCCGGAAACTCCCGGGACAACAACTCGACCAGTTGATTAGCGAATTGAAATCCGCCGGGTGTCATGCGAAACTGAGGGCTATCCTTCGGCGGATCACCGCGCAGGGCAACAATCCCATCAATCCCGGCTTCTTTTGCCTCGGTGAGGTACTGCCGCAAATCATCGATGGTGGAGCCCACCAACGTCAGATGCGAAGCAACTGTCACATCGAAGCGCCGCCGAACTTCCGTGATGACTTCCAGCGTCTTATTGCGAGTTGATCCACCGGCGCCATAGGTGCAGGTGATGAACGATGGCTTGAACGCCATCAGTTGAAGAACGTGCTCGTACAATCCCTGCAGAGCCGTTTCCGTCTTTGGCGGAAACAGCTCGTAGGATAATACTGGCTTCAAACTCTGGAACGAGGCCGCGATTTTCATGCTAGTCCTTCAACGCCGAGAAGCGGGCGGCCAACAGAACCTTGTTTGCTTCGGAATAGTTCGGTCGATCCGGCAATTTGGTCCGTTCGAATTCGTAACGGAAAGCCCGTTGTAACTCTAAGCGGAGACGATCGATTTCATCAAGGCCCACTTCGCCATGACGGATGGGCATCAAGTCATCCAAATAGTCCGACATGTCCACCAGAACTTCACCCGACTTCAGTGTCGCCACACCAGAGAACAACAACCGAACCAAGTGCATCAAACGCTTCCAAGGAATCTCGCGGCCACGGCGCAGCGTCGAGAACAAACGGGAAAACTGCGAAGACACATACTCATGGTAGGTATTGAAGACCAACTTCGAGAGAAAACTACTGCGAATGGCAACCAACTGTTCGCCGATTTCGCTGTAGGTTTCCAATGCTGGGCTATACAAACATTCGAGAGCCGGTGGTTGTGCCTTCAGAGCCATCACCATGAACCGTTGCAACTCGAGAAAGGATTCGCGTTCAGCGTGTTTCTCAATCTGTTCGGGGACGCCAAACAACGACCAGAAACTTGTTCCCTTGGCCAAGTAGACGCCACGATGTTCGATTCGTGATTCGGCGTCGGCCAATTTGTAAGCGTGTGATCCTGTGAGCGAACGGATAATCGCTCGATCGAACAATTCATCAACTGGATCGGCCGGATCGATTTCGCGGCTTGAAACGCTCGAGATGGGCATCAATTCGTGTTCACGCAGCCACGTCTCATAGCCATCAACAAAGCGAACTCGGTACGAATCAGGAGGATTCAAACCTTGGCGAACGAGCACACCAACCGCGCCACGCGGATGCAATACACGACCAATATCATTGGTGAGGTCAACGAGGGTGACGACATAAGTTCCCACCGCATGTAGCCAGGTGGGATGTTCCATAAAATCATCGTATTCTGAGCCGTAATCCATGACTTCTACTCAACTTTCTCTAAAAAATAATTGTACCCGTGGCAAGTACGGCCCATCGCAAATCCTGCGCCATGGGCCAAAAAAACCAAATCACCTGTCCACGTTTTGATACAAACTGATCGACTAATTCGGCACACATCTACGCAAAACGCGGGTTACCGTACCGGCATAAATCTTTCCAATAGTCGGAATCAAATACAACCAACGGCCATGACAACGAAACACCTGACCACATTTCCATATACCGTACACGGCGTTGAAACTCAACCATTCAAATCTTTTGAATCGCCTGCCTCAATTTTTGGTTGCATGTTCACAGGATAGCTTCCGGCTGGATTCCTTGGAATAGGGTTTGCCCAACAATCTTGGCTCAGATATTCAAGCACTTGATTTCGGATTGTAGCCCACCCGTTACATGAACTTGACCTTGCCAATCCACAAACACATCGACCTCCGAACGCACCCCAAACTCTGGTAGATAGATGCCAGGTTCGATCGTAAAACAAGTGCCGGGAAGCAGCCGCCGCGTATCGCGGGTTTCCAGATTATCGATGTGGGCACCATTTCCATGGGTCTCCTGCCCCATGTTATGTCCCGTTCTATGTATGAAGAATTCGCCGTAGCCAGCGTTCTTAATCACGTTCCGTGTCGCATCATCGACTTCATAGCCGCGAATCTCGCGACCTTCCGCAAAGGCTTCTTGGGCCAAACGTATTCCCGCGTCGCGCCCTGCAGCGACGATGTCGAAAACTTCGACATGTTTCGCACTTGGTCGCTCGCCCGTAAATCCCATTTTTGTTAAGTCGCTGTAAACAGCTCGGGGTTGATCCAAGCGACACCAAATGTCCAACAACACCAAGTCGTTTCGCCCGATGACCGCATCACGACCCGGAAGTGGTTCGTAATGGGGATCGCCGGCATTCGCGTTGACTCCCACAATGGGGGCATGATAGGTCGTTAGTCCGTTGGCTGCAAAAAACTCCATAATGTGTTGTTGGACGGCATATTCGCGCACGTTGCCGTTTTGCCGGATTTGCTGGCTAATAAACTCCCACGCGACATCAAACGCTTGCTGATTCAGAACACTGGCTTGCTGATGCATTTCCCATTGAGCTTGATCCCAACGAGCTTCAAAGATCTGAATCAAATCGCCACTCGATTCAATCTCTACGCCAAACGACTTGACCAATTCAATCGTGCCACCGTCGACGCGGGATATATAAGGGTTGTCGTTAAAGGGCGAGTATTCCATGGCAATTCGTTGGACACCCTCGACCAGCCACTGCATGCCAGCCCGGAACTCGCTCCAATGCAAATAGCGGCGTCGCTGACCTGGCAAGTTGCTCCAAGCACCGGGTTCGATGGCGTGCACCAAGACCTTGGGTTCGCCATGGGCCGGAATAAATGCAGCCACGCGGCGCGACTGGGCCTCGTGTCCCACGACTCGCAATGCCAGCACATTTAATCCACGAAAATCGTACAGCAACCAACCATCCAAGTTCATGCTACGAATCGCTTCTTGGACCGTCGTCAAATCAAAACTCATCGTCAAGCTTTCAAACGTAAATCAAACGACGAACCTGGAAAGGTTGGACCGCAACAGTCGGAGTTCCCGCGACTTAAGCTGCGGGCTCGTCCGGGTCGGCCACATTTTGGTGCATCCAATAAGTAATGATTGGTGCAAATAACAAACACACGACCGCGCTTCCCATCGCAACATACGCAACCTGTTCAAATACAATCGTACTGGTGTTCAGCGTTTCGACTGGTGTCGGGAATCCATTTTCGAGTGCCGATTCGTCGACTCCGGCCAATTCCGAAATAATCCCGGCTACGTATTGGGAAAACGCAGTCGCCAAGAACCATGTTCCCATCAACGTGCTAACGAGATGTTTGGCGGACAATTTTGTCATCGCAGACAAGCCAACCGGCGAAAGACACAACTCGCCCGTCGTGTGCAGATAATACGCCAGGACCAACCACCAAACCGAAATCATCCCTTGGTTCGCAAATTTCGCTCCAATCACCAACGCGTAAAAGCCCAAACCGACTTGTAACAAACCCAAGGCAAACTTGACGGCAGCTGATGGATTGAATCCTTTTCCCTCTAACCACGTCCAAAGAGCATTAAAGGCCAGGGCAAATAATAGTATGAAGATCGCGTTTAGCGCCTGAAAAATCGAGGCCGGTAATTCGGAGCGGCGTTCGCCAATTTGCATGCCCACATGTGATTGATCCAGAGTCCACGCGACTTCAAACGCCTGATGCTCAGGCAGTCGTTGCATGGTGCCTCGCAACTGATCGAGATCCTTAATCGTAAATGGCTTGTTGTCGTGCATGTACCCAAGCTGAAACTGTGTCGGTTGAATTCGAATGGTTTGCCCAACCATTTCTTCGGTAACCGTGCTTGAAGCGGATACTCGGGACACATTTCGGTCCGTGTAAACATTGAGACTGTTTCCGGCCTGTTCGAAGAAGGCAAAGAAAATCAACTGAAAGAAAATGAGCACCATCGCTGCCAACATGCGATCGCGCAGCAGCCAGGGCAAGCGGAATATCTCGACAAACAAGTACCCCAAAGCCAATACCCCAAGCGCGATCAGAATCAATCCCGCTGGTTTTGCAATGTTCTTTAAAAATGTTGCCCCAACCTTTCCTAATCCGGTCACCTCTTTTGCTGACTTCAATACAACGACTTGGGTCACACCCTCGGCGCGAAGCTGTTGAACAACATCTGCCGTCAGTGTGCTGTCCGCCTCCGCTAAAGTGCGACTGCCATCGCGCGATTTGACCGCCGTTACCAAAGTGCGATCGATCACATCTGGGGTGTCCACGTCCAGGGTAATCGTGCCTTGATAGATACTCGCTGGCAACAAGGAGATACCGTCGCGTGAGCTTGCCGGGACAACGATCGGTAACGCGCGAACGTCGGCAGCGATTTCCTCGGATAATCCAAACCTCGTGATCATTTTCTCACGATCGCTCTTGACGTCTTCTGCGGTAACGTCCGCTTTTCCAGGTGGCATAAACGGAGCAAATCCAGATACCAACAGAGCAAATATGGGAATCGAGATGGCTGTCCCTAAGTAGACTTTCCAATCGTTCCGGCTGTCAACATTTACAGGCCGCCGCCCCGCCCAATCCGGCAAGCCGCCTCGTTTCAACGCGACGCAGGCGATGATTGCCGCAGCCAGCAAACAAATGGCAACTAGAATATTCAGGCCGATGGCCGCGATATTGTCCGGGCGAAATACAAACAGTGCGACGGATGTACCTATGGCCGCGACCATGATCAGTGCGGCTGATACCATGTTCGGCATAATGAAAACCGCCAACCCAACCATCATTCCGATCGTCGCCAGACCAAAGCCATAGTGCCAACCGTAGACTTCACCGATATATCCACACAAAAGCGGGCTAATGGCAGCACCCAAATTGATGCCCATGTAAAAAATGTTGAACGCATTGTCGCGGCGAAGATCTTTCGGCCCGTAAAGCGTTCCAACCATCGTCGAAATGTTTGGTTTGAAAAAACCATTGCCGGCAATGATCATCGCCAAGGCAAAATAAAATGGCCACTCACTTTCGTAGGTCATCAGCAGATGCCCAGCTGCCATCAAGGTTCCACCCATCACGACCGCAATTCGTTTGCCCAAAATCCGATCGGCCAACATGCCGCCAATAAAGGGGGTCATGTACACAAGGGCCGTATAAGCGCCATATATTGTCGACGATTGAGCATCGCTCATCGCCAACAGCCCTTTGGTCATATAGAAAATCAAGATGGCGCGCATGCCGTAGTACGAAAAACGCTCCCACATCTCGGCAAAGAACAGAGTATACAAGCCGGCTGGGTGCCCTAAGACCATGGGCTGGTTATCAACTTCTTTGGACATTCGCACAGACTCCAAATCGTTCGCTTGATTTTCGATCAAATGAAATACGCAGCGGCTACTCCGTCCCCATTCTAGCCAACCATGAATTCGTTTTCAGCCCCGTCCCCATGCTTTTCTTCCAACCGTTGGCACAACCACATAAATGCCAAAAAATCATAAAGGCCGTGCGCGACGATCGCCGCCACCAAGCCACCACCAGCAACAACAACTAACGAGAAGATCAATCCCATCCCCGCTGCCAACACCCAATAAGCTCGGGTTACCGCATGGCAGAGTCCAAACAATATTGCCGTTACAGTAGCGGCGAATCCATACGCCAACCAATTCAAAAAATCACGAGAAGTGTTTTGCGAATAATATACATCGACAATCGCCCACCTACCGAAGTACTCCAGCCATCCCTGAATTGCCCAACGGAACAACAGTTCTTCACCCACGCCCGCCAAGATCGCCAACATGAGAAGTTGCCAAATGCGGCAACGGCGCAAGGACGGAACCAATGCCTGATCCAACAAGGCCTCGATTTCAGAGAACCACGCCCAACCCATCCGGCTGAGCCAATACACGCCGCCCAACATCATAAAAGCCAGCGTCACACCCATGATGAGAGACGCGGCAGGGCTCAGAAATAACATGGAGCCCATTTCGGCTTGGCGGTCGGATCCAACCGATCCCCACCAAGTAGCCGACTTCAATACCCGGTCCGATCCGGAATTCGGTGCGTAGCTGAGGCCGACTCCAAGTGCGATGCCCAGCAATAGAATTGCCGACTGGAACGCCGCCATGACGTTCCAGTTGACAGTGGCTTCTTTAATCAGCCGACAATCCCTAGCTTCTTGATGATGATCTCGGCACCGGGAGTAGCACGACGAAACTTCGCTGCAATCAAGGCTTTTTCATTCTTCGAGGCTTTTTCGGCGCGTTTCTTCCATTTATCAAACTGAGTCTTGCGTTTGCGTCGTCGTCGTAGTTCGCGTTGCCGTTCACTTCCAGCCATGTTGACCCTATCAATCAAAAAAATGTTCGTTCATCAGTCGCCCGAGAGGAAAGATTGTAGCAGCTTCAGCCAGCGAAGCAAGCGAGTTCTATCGCAGGCAATTCTAGTCGCACTGCTAACGGCTCTCCGCAGTCTCCTTCGTCAATTCGGATTGGGCTAAAGCCGGTGCCAAGTCACGCAAACGTACGCGGCATACTTCAATCGACTCCGCATTGACAGAATAAATGATCCAAACCTCTGCCCCATTTACCAGGCAAGCACCGACCTGAAACCCCATTTGAGCAACCGCGTCCCTGCGATCTGCTGGTTCTTGCGTTCTCCGCCGGGTCGGCGCGCCGCGGCGCAGTTCAAAACACTCGGTAAATTGCAGGTTTTCGAAGGCCAAGGCGATCGTCAAAGGATCGGCAATTTCCCCGGCTCCCCTAAGTTGATTGCCGATCAAAAAAATCGCGCCCGAAGGCAGTGTCCCCAACACTGCGAAACGCCCCTCGTTGCGAATATTTGTGAGAATGGGTTTTTCCCACGTGATCCCGTTGTCAGGACTGACTTGGCCGTACAAGCGGTCCAAGCCTTGCTCGCTAACCCACAATCTCAGCAAGCGATTGTTGGGAATTGCCACCGAGGTGGGATACCCCAGACGGTAGCGATCCTCCGTTTCAATTTCGGGGACCGGGAACTCCATCTTTCCGCCGTATCGCGATTCGGGCGTCGCCAACTGACGCACAATGTCAGGGATCAAGGGCTGGTCGACGATCTCAATCCCGCGCATCGCGTCCGCAACCGAGAAGCCCTCGTCGGATTGGCGTAGCAACGTGATTCGTGGACCGAGCGATCCGTCTGATTGGACCCGGCGGACAAAATAGCCCACAATTTCACGGACCGCGCGAGGGAACTCCGCTGAATTTTCCGTTGACTTCGGTTCAGAAAATGTCGTCGCATCGGAGGTACTGTACCCCATGATTTCTTGAACCGCGGCGACCGAATAGACTTCATCTTGGATCGAAAGGAACGCCGCGGACGCTAAGATCTGCTTGGAAGCAGGTTCGCCCTCGTGTGAAAACACAAGCTGAGGTTCCGACCAGCGTTGGCCGTCTGTCGACCAAGCCCCATAGATCGCCACCGGACTAGCCGAATCCGCCAAATTTTGCATCTGCCATTGGCAGTAGAACCGCGAGCCAACTCGAGTCAATTGAGGCCGAGTCAAGGCGGCGGAGTTGAGTCCTGGAATCGCAGCCGAAGAAATGTCGATCACCGAATAATGATCGGCGCTTACGGTGCGGCGACCGCTCGATTCTTGCTGCGCCAGCCATTCAACAAGCTGTGGTGTGGCCGCGCCTTCCGGCCGCAAGGCATTTTTCCCGAACCGATTGAGAGACAAAGGTATCGATGGCCAATACCCGGCATAGCCGGCAATCAAGACAACAAACGCCATGACAACCAATGGCCACAATTTCCACAAGTCGCGATCCCAAGTGGCCATGTTAATCCCCCAAACACGCCCCCGGAACTCTTAACGAATTCCTCTGCCGCTACTGCGTGAAGTCGAATCGGGGCCTTGTTTCGCGTCCCTAATTTCGACGCGCTTATCGCGAGCACATGCCGCGATCACAATCTCAGGCCGTCTTGGACGCACCGTTCTTTGCAGCCTTGATCGTGCGTTGTAGGCGACTCTTGTGCCGAGCCGCCGTGTTCTTGTGGATCACGCCTTGGCTGCCTGCTTGATCCAACTTCTTGGCTGCGACCTTAAAATTCGCTTCCGCTGCCGCGATGTCGCCGGACTGTACCGCGTCCAGAACTCGCTTCATTTCTGTCTTCGTGCGCGACTTGATGGCCTTGTTGCGGACCCGTCGGACTTCACTTTGCTTCAAACGTTTGGCAGCACTTTTGGTGTTTGGCATAGAACTACTAAAACCGAGAATTCCTTCCACATCGCACTGCCCGGCCACCATTGGCCGGCCAACCAACCCGGTTGGTCGTGCTACAGGGGGCGTATTATGGGAGTTTTTCTCGGCAATGTCCAGTGGTAAACGTTAATTTGAGTATGTTATCCTTTGATTCCGTCCATCTCCAGCGTCGCGATCCACTACTTCCTGCCATCAAATCATTATGACGACGCCCGAGTTCCCCGCGATTTGGACCCCAACCGTCGATCCGAGTGAGCGATTGAAAACCGGCGAACAAACCGCTCGCGGCCAAGTTTTCCTCGTTGGTGCCGGGCCCGGCGAGCCAGGCGCGATTACGCTTCGCGCTTTGGAATGTTTGGCCCAAGCGGACGCGGTCTTGTTCGACTATTTGGTCAATCCTTCTTTGTTGCGCTGGGCAACCCGGCCGAACGTCCGCCTGATCTCGTTGGGTGGCCACGGTGACCCTAAGTTGTCAGGAGCCAACCGTACCTCGGATTTGGGAACTCCCCAACGAATGATGTCCCAAGCCGAAATCTGCCAAATGATGGTCGAGTTGGCCAATCAGGGGCAGAACGTCGTGCGGCTCAAGTGTGGTGATCCGCTGATCTTTGCTCGGGCATCGGAGGAACTGGACGCGGTGCAAAACGCGGGTCTTCCTTGTGAGGTCGTCCCCGGGATTACGTCGGCATTTGCGGCCGGGAGCTACGCTGGTATTCCCTTGACCAATCGAGAGCATGCTTCGGCCGTTGCCCTCGTGACCGGCCATCCAGCGGCCGAAAAACCTCTGGCAGCCGGCGAACCGGAAATGCCAGCGAATCGGGCCCCCAGTCTCGATTGGGAAGCACTTGCGAAATTCCCCGGCACACTGGTGGTGTACATGGGGACCACCCAATTGGAATATTGGGTGGGCGAGTTGCTGCGATTCGGCAAAGACCCCCAAACGCCGGTCGCGATTTTGCGACGTTGCGGGTTCACCGACCAATCGATGGTCCGGACAACGTTGGCGAACTTGATCGAAGTGGCCACGACGCCCAAGCGAATCCGTCCGCCCGTGGTATTTCTGATTGGTTCGGCAATCGCATCGCCCCAAGCGTCGGACTGGTTTTCTCGGCGGCCGTTGCGCGGGCAAACTATTTTGGTGACTCGCCCAAATGAAGGCGGGGCGGGCGTTCTAAGGGACCTCGAACTCTTGGGAGCTCAAGCACTCCATTGGCCCGCGATTTCGATTCGTCCGCTTGACGACTATCGGGAGTTGGACCAAGCGATTGAGGGATTATACAAATTTCGCTGGGTCGTATTTCCTAGTTCTAATGGGGTTCGCGCATTGATGCAGCGGCTCTGGTCTTTGGGGCGTGACGCCCGCGCGCTGGCCAATTGTCATTTGGCTGCCGTTGGCGCTCAAACTGCCAAGGAGTTGGAGCGTTTTCATTTACGAGCCGATTTGGTTCCGGCTCGCTTTGATGCCGATCATTTGGCCGACGATCTCGTGCGTGATGTCGGTTCGGGTTCTTGCTTGATCGTCCGCGCGAGTCGTGGACGAGAGGTACTGGCCGACCGTTTGCGGACGTCGGGTGCTGCGGTCACGCAAGTTGCGGCCTATCAGAACGTGGACACCGAACAGGTGCCACCTGAAATCCGGCACGCCATGAACACCGGCAAGATCCATTGGGTTACGGCGACATCCAACGCCATTGTTGACAACTTGGTCCGACAATTTGGTGCGAGCCTACGAAACACTCGATTGGCAACGATTTCTCCCCTGACTTCCCAACGAATTCGAGAACACGGTTTTGAGGTTGCGGCCGAAGCACGCGTCGCCACCTTCGCGGGCGTGATCGATGCGATACTCGGGGCCCACACGCCTTCTGCTGCCTGACCCAAACCGTAACTTGACGCAAACCAGAAAAGTACATCAAAAATGACGACCCCTCATGAACCCAACTCAACCACGTCCAATTCACCAGCACTAAGTTTGACGGACTTTCAAAAACTCATCGACAAGATGTATGGGGCAAAAGACCGTGAACGCGGAATCGAAGGGACGTTTATGTGGTTCATGGAAGAAGTGGGCGAATTAGCCACGGCTTTGCGCGAAGGTCGGAAAGAAGAGTTGGAGGGCGAGTTTGCGGATGTCGTCGCGTGGTTGACAACCATTGCGAATGTGGCCAACATCGATTTGACTCAAGCCATTCACAAAAAGTATGGCACTGGCTGCCCCGGGTGCCAGCAACTTGTCTGTATCTGCCCGCCGGAAGAGAAGCCATAGCTCAAGTTCCGCGGCCACTTCTGGCTCTTACGCCATTCGCAACTCCAACGCGTCATCGAACTCCAACGACCATTCCATTACTCGTCGTCGGCGTCTTCTTTGTCGCTCTCGTCGGCATCCTATTCTTCTTCTTCTTCTAATTCATCCTCATATTCGTCTTCCTCGCTCCACTCTTCCTCATCGTCGGCCGCTGCATAGTCGCCGTCCGCCTCGTCCTCCATTTCACTTTCTTCATCCGACATTTCGGCGTAGCGAGAGTTTTCGGAGTGATCGAAGGCCAAAAAATCGGCTCCGCTGCGAAACGGCATCGGTAACACTCCCAATTTTCTCGCGGCGGCAACATCGATCACCCGATAGTCGATCTGGTCGGCGTCGTTGAACTTTTCCTGAGATTCCAACCAGTGTTGCGTGCCAGTCTCTAATGCTTGGACATAACTGGCCCACGAATATTCGTCGCGCAGATCTTCTTCTACCGCCGATTCGAGCAGCTCGGAGACGGTTTCCGGAGATTCAACCTCCGAACCCAGCAACGTGGTTTCAATGGCCATGACCTTCGTGTGTTCGGGGTCTAGATAGAATCCCACATAGCAATGCCCGGGCACCAAAACCAAGAACGACTCGATATCGATTTTTCGCAATAGCGACACAAACAAGACGGATCCATCCACACAATTGGCTTGCTGGTTGTTGATGGTGTCTTCCAACAGTCGCACATTTTGGCTGAGGATGTGCTCGGAATCACTCGACGTCGTGGTAATGCTGCTGTAGCGGACATCGCGAGCGACCAACAAATCCCAGATCGCATAAACCTGGCGAAGCACGGCCTCTTCGCACTTGCCTTGATAGCCATCAAATTGATCAACGACGCCAATGTCCAATGCTTCGCGCAAGAGTCTGTCAGTAAACGGATGCTGTTCGTTGACGTAGGTCGCGAAAGTGAAGCTGCGATCGAACACTTGATCGCCGACCCGAATTTTTAATGGACAATCGTTGACCGGGCGGACGATCATCGTGACCGTTTTTTCTAAGATAGGTTCGGCGTTCAATTGAACTCGAAAAACGACATTCACCGGAGTCACTTGCGTGCATTGGCTCAACGCGTTGTAGTCGTAGTTCATTTTCGGATAAACCGAGTAGGTCGTCCCGGACTTCGGCAATTTGCCGACAAATCGACTGGCGGCTGCAAACGGTGGACATTCGATCGTGACGTCGATCTCGGTGTTGTCCGCGGGCGCAGCAAGGCTGATGCCCAACAAACCGTTCGGATCGCCCAAGGAGTCGGTCGGAGCAGTAATGCCCTCCAATTTCATCGCGGCCGTCCCAATGATAAACGAGGGGAAACATTGTTTGTCCCAACCGACCAGTGGCGTGAACGCTTCCTGAGATTGGGCCAACGAAACTCGGGAGCCTGTCAAAAACAGCAGGAACAGTAAGCAATATTTCGCGTTCATTAATAGTTGGCTTTCAATCGATGGAATGGAGTGACCTAGTCCCGCGCCGATCCAAATTTCCGCGAATTCTCGCGTGAGGTTGAGCGTGGTGGCCCCGTCAAGCCCGACGGAAACATCGGAACGTGGGCGCTGCGTGTTTCGTCGGTCGTCAGTGTCTTGCGAGGCGTGGGTTCGCGGACGGAGATCTCACGATCTTTCGCC
>JAEUIP010000094.1:0-291 GCA_016795075.1 Planctomycetaceae bacterium
GAGCATCCCAACCGAATTTTGGCAGTTACGGGAGTCGGTGCGCTGGCGGCAACGACACACTCGATGATTTGGCCCATACGATCAGGAACGGACAGCAGATAAGAGCCGCTCTTGGCGTTTTCCGTGACCTTCTTTACCGGGCAGCCAAAGTTGATGTCGACACTGCTGACACCCTATTCGCCGACCAAACGACGCGCGACATTGGCCATGACGTAAGGATCATTGTCCCAGATTTGCACAGCCAATGGGCGGGCTTCTTCGGTCACGCCCCACAAACGGTCGGGGTGCTCG
>JAEUIP010000094.1:301-6395 GCA_016795075.1 Planctomycetaceae bacterium
GCCATCCCCGTCGCGTGAACCATTTCCGTCGCCAATAAACCAGCGCCGCCGTATTCGCGAACAATCTGTCGATAAGCATAGTTCGTAAAACCCGCCATCGGAGCTTGCAAGATCGGTGGATCAATCAGCACGGAGCCAATCTGAAACGGTACGGCGATCGGCCGCGGTTCCGCAGCGGCCGATGGTGAAGCAACTTCAGAGACCGGGACTTGAATCGACATTCGTTCGCGACCACCACCATCGGCTGGGTAAACTCAAACACAAGAGGCCGCTGGTCACCAAGACCAAAGCCGACCTTCCCAAAGGATCAGCTCCCCAGTTTAGCAGACTGCCCGCATGTTCCAAACCCAAAAAAAACATCAATACGCCCGCCACCGCTGCTAGGGTCGCTGTAACTTGGATGCCTTGCTCCGATTTCGATACCCAGGTCACGGCCGCACCCACCAGCAAGAGAAATCCGACCGCCAATGGCATTGCCAACGCAGCAACTCGGACCCGTGGAATTCGATTGACGACGGGCGGGACGGCCGATTCCCCATTTTCTGGCTGCCGCGACTGCAGTCCGTTAGATGGAATGCCTTTGGACGGAGATTGGGAACCCGACGGGGGCACTGGGATGTCCGAATCTGGGATGTCCGGAACTGGGACTTGCTCCAAATTCGCTGGGTCGGTTCGCGTACTGTCCTTACCGTTTGCAGCAGCGATGCGCGCGTCGCGAAGCTCTATAGCTTCATTGATGTTGAGCGCCAACATTCCGCCTCCCAAGATCAGAAGCAGAACGCCGACAATCAGACTATGACTGGTCATGAGTGGCCCAATGGTTCGAAATGCGTTGGGTTAGCGATCTTCACCGGCGAAGATCGTCCGACCGCCATCAACGGGCACGCAAACGCCCGTCACAAAGTCCTCGGCAATGAAGTAACGCACAGCGCGTACGATCGCGTCCGGACGATTCACTTGCTGCACCAAGGTCGACTGCAAAAGTTGTTGTTGTTCGACTTCGTCCGAGTTCGGAGGCAACAACACCGGACCAGGCAAAATGCAATTCACTCGGATCTTTGGGTTTCGTTCGGCAAGTTCTCGGGCCAAACTCCGAGTCAACCCGGGAATGGCCCCTTTTAAGGCAAAGTACGCGGCATGATTGGGATATGGTCTCTCCCAGGCCCAATCACCAAAATTGATGATCACCCCACCTTCCGCTTGCCGAACCATCTGCAGCCCTGCCAATTGACTACAAAAGAAGGTCGCCTTCAAGTCCACGTCGAACTGTTCTTGCAAGTCCAACTCGGTGATCTCTTCCAGGGGAATTGGCCGCCACACGCTCGCTGTATTGACCAACACATCCAGTCGCCCAAAGGTGGCAACGACCGAAGCAACAAGCTTTTCGATGGCGGCTCGCGAACGAAGGTCTGCCTGAAACAGCCGGGCTTGAACCCCATTCGCCCGCAGTTCCGTCACCAACAACTCCGCCTCTTCCCGCGACTGGTGATAATGGATAGCCACATCCATCCCATCGGCCGCCAGACCATGAGCGATATGACTACCGAGCCGTCGCCGACCTGCACCCGTAATCAGCGCGACCAAACGTGTCGAAGGAGCAAGAGTTGAAGGCATTGAGGCGTTCCTAAGGGACTTCCAAATCCGAAATGGGCGTGAACTCCACGTCCAGCACCGTCGGTTGACTGCCATGCCCACCAACCAACTCCAGGACGACGACGCCCAGGCTTTAACCAATACCGTAAAGTTTCGCCAAGTTAACTGGCGTTGATGTACCGGCCAAAGCCCAACTCCGCACCCTTAAGATTGCGATTCGCCTCAAGTGGTTGCCGGTGCCAAGGTCTGGAACCTAAACCCCGCTGCATCGTCGTATTGAACTTCGACCGTTCCGTGTTCGATCAAGTTCCCTTTGAGGATCTCGGTGGCCAATGGATTGATCAAGTGATTTTGAATCACTCGCTTCAACGGACGCGCGCCATATTGAGGATCGTAGCCTTGGCGCGCCAACGCATCGAGTACATCCACCGGTACCACAAGTTGCACTCCTTGCTCTTCCAAGCGTTTGGCCAACGTTCTGATTTGGATATCGACAACTTTGCGAATCTGAGCAACCTGCAGCGGATGAAAAATAATTTTGTCATCGATGCGGTTCAACAGTTCGGGCAAGAAGCGCGCCTGCAATGAAGTTTCCACGGCCGCACGCAATTCATCCGAATCGCCACCCTCTTGTGTGATCTTCTGAATCAATTGGCTGCCAATGTTGCTGGTCATGACAATGATCGTGTTGGTAAAGTCCACGGTGTGGCCGTGATTGTCCGTCAATCGCCCATCGTCCAATACTTGGAGCAGGATATTGAAGACATCGTTATGCGCTTTTTCAATCTCGTCCAACAACACCACGCAGAATGGCCGGCGGCGAACAGCCTCGGTTAATTTTCCACCCTCCTCGTAACCTACATAACCTGGAGGTGCGCCGATCAACCGACTAACGTTGTGTTTCTCCATGTATTCGCTCATGTCGATTCGCACCATGGCGTTTTGATCATCGAACAGAACTTCCGCCAGTGCTTTGCACAGTTCGGTCTTGCCCACACCGGTCGGTCCGAGAAACAAAAACGAGCCGATCGGACGATGGGGATCTTGCAAGCCCGAACGACTGCGGCGCACAGCATTGGCCACAGCCGTTACCGCTTCGTCTTGGCCCACGACGCGCTGGTGGATTCGTTCCTCCAAAACCAACAGCTTCGCTCGCTCCGATTCGACCATGCGACTGACTGGAATGCCTGTCCAAGCACTCACGACTTCAGCGATTTCTTCTTCGGTGACATTTTCGCGGAGCAACCGACGTGTTTCGCTTTCGTTGGTCGGCGTTTCACTTTCTCTCGCGGTGGCTTGATCCAATTGTTTCACAAGCGATTTTTGTCGCATGTCCAATTCGTACAAGCTTTGATATTCGGCCTCGCTCACCATTTGTCCGGTTGCAAGTTTCGAATTGAGCTCTGCTTGTTGTTTGTTGAATTGCCGCTGTGCCTCGTCCAATTGTTTGCGTAAATTCTGGGAGTCCACCATACCTAGCTTCTCCGCGTCCCATTGTTCGCGCAGGCTGGCTAATTTGCCGCGTAATTCGCTCATCTCTTCATTGACTTCAGCCAACCGTTCACGGGCGCTGGCTTCGGTTTCGTCGGCCAACTGTCGCGCGGCCAGCTCCAACTGAGTTAGGCGGCGTTGCACGGAATCGATTTCACCTGGCACGCTGTCCCGTTCCATCGCCAACTTGCTGCAAGCTTCATCCACCAAGTCGATCGCTTTGTCCGGCAAAAAACGGTCCGTGATATAACGAGCAGACAACTGTGCGGCAGCGACCAAGGCGGCGTCCTTGATTTGGACACCGTGATGGGATTCGTAGCGTTGCTTCAAGCCGCGTAAGATCGTGATGGTGTCTTCAATATTCGGTTGATCGACAAAGACCGGCTGAAACCGTCGTTCCAGTGCCGCATCCTTTTCAATGTATTTTCGATACTCGTCCAAGGTCGTCGCACCGACGCAGCGAAGTTCCCCGCGAGCCAAGGCAGGCTTCAACAAATTGGCAGCATCGTTGCCACCTTCCGCGGCTCCGGCACCAACAACCGTATGCAGCTCGTCGATAAACAAGACGACCCGTCCTTCGGCATCAGCAACCTCGCGCAAGACTGCCTTGAGTCGCTCCTCAAACTCGCCGCGAAATTTGGCTCCGGCGACTAAAGCACCCATATCGAGCGCGACAACTCGAGTGTTTTGCAGGCTATTGGGCACATCGCCTTCGACGATGCGCAACGCCAGGCCTTCAGCGATCGCGGTTTTGCCAACGCCCGGTTGACCGATGAGAACGGGGTTGTTTTTCGTGCGGCGTGATAAGACTTGCACGACGCGGCGAATTTCTTGATCGCGACCGATAACCGGGTCCAACTTGCCAGCCTTCGCCCGTGCCACCAAATCGATGCCGTATTTCTCCAAGGCTTGGAATTTGCTCTCGGGGTCCTGGTCCGTCACCTTGGCACTGCCACGCAGTCCTTTCAGCGCTTCACGAATGTCCTTTTCGGTCACTGCCCGAGTTTGCAAGATTGTCTTGGCCGTCGAATCCACTTTCGTCAGGGCAAGCAACAAGTGCTCGGTCGAGACAAACTCGTCCTGCATGTTCTCGGCAAATTGTTGGGCTTGGGTCAGTACTTGATTCAACTGATGGCCCACACCACGTGGCGACGTGTTCGAAGAGGTCGGCAAACGCTTGAGTTCGCTGGCCACTGCCGTTTTCAAGGAATCCGCAGGCACTTGCAGTTTCTGCAACAGCGGGACCGTCAAGCCTTGTCGTTCGGATAACAGGGCCGAGAGTAAATGCAATGGCGTGATTTCTGGATTCCCAGCGGTTTGAGCCAATTGTTGGCCAGCCGCCAGTGCTTCTTGAGATTTGGTCGTTAGTTTTTCGAATGAGAAAGTCATGGTCAGCTCCCGTCCGAGTCAGTACGCAAACTACACGCCTGTCGCTGCCAATCCTGCAGCAACGAGCGACAGAAGCTGTTCAATGCATCTTTTGGGCCAATGTTGGTTGTTAACCGTAAGCCCGTTCAACGAGGCAACGTCTTCGACCCATCCCTTGACTGCAAAAGCGTTCAACGCCGGACGGTCGAAGGCACCTTCCATGTGCCGCGACCAGCAAAAAACGCTCGTTTTTTGAGGATCGCCGGCGTGTACAAGAGGTGTGCCAGATGCTCACGAAACGGCCCGGGCTACCGCCGGCTTCATCCGAGAATCCGAGCGGCGTCGCGGGCAAAATAAGTCAAAATGCCATCGGCCCCGGCTCGTTTGAAGGCCAAGAGACTTTCCATCATGACCGCTGGGCCGTCCAGCCAACCATTGGCGGCTGCCGCCATGAGCATCGCGTATTCGCCAGAAACTTGATAAACAAACGTGGGAAACTGGAACTGTTGCTTGATTCGACTGACCACATCCAGGTAAGGCATTCCGGGTTTGACCATCACCATATCGGCCCCTTCGCGAATGTCCAACTCCACTTCGCGCAAGGCTTCCTCCAAGTTGGCCGGGTTCATTTGATACGTCTTCTTGTCGCCGGAGCCCAAACTGGCAGCGCTGCCAACCGCTTGGCGAAACGGCCCATAAAACGCCGAAGCGTACTTCGCTGAATACGCCATGATACTGACTTGCTGAAAGCCCGCATGATCCAACGCTGACCGAATTCGGCCGACGCGGCCATCCATCATGTCGGACGGGGCGATAATGTCGCACCCCGCTTGCGCTTGGACGACCGCTTGGCGACAGAGGATTTCGACAGTCGCATCGTTGACAACGTAGTCGTCGTACAACAGGCCATCATGTCCGTGGCTCGAATACGGATCCAAAGCCACGTCACACAACACACCGATCGATGGACAGGCTGCTTTGATCAACGCGGTCGCTCGGTTGATCAAGTTGTCCGGATTCAAAGCCTCCCTAGCATCCTCACTCTTGAGCGCGTGCGGCGTGGCTGGGAACAACGCGACAACGCGAATCCCCAAGTCTGCCGCTTGTGAAACTTCGGCAGCTATTTGAGAAAGCGGAATTCGAGACACGCCAGGTAGACTGGGAATCGATTCGCGTTCCGCTCCACTGGCAATAAACACTGGCCAGATCAAGTCACTGGTTCGCAAATGGTGCTCTTGCACCAGATCGCGCAGCCATGGCCAACGACGTAGCCGCCGCAGGCGGCTTTGCGGATAGTGGGGCATCAACGACTCGCGGGCAATGTCTTGGGTTTGTATTCGTGCGCGCGTTTCCGCAGGACGGTCGCCTTGATAATCTTGGACGGTTGCAGGTCTGGGTCTGGCGCTTCGGGGTTGACTTTATTCAAGCCGGCGACATTATCCAATCCTTCAATCACTCGGCCAAACGCCGTGTGTCGGTTATCGAGGTGCGGCGTGGCCAAGAACGTCAGGAAGAACTGACTGCCGCCCGTGTCTTTCCCAGCATGGGCCATGCTGAGCGTTCCCGCGAAGTGTTTCCGATAATTTGGCTCGTAACACTCGCATGGGACCGAGTACCCCGGGCCACCTCCGCCAGTTCCGTT
>JAEUIP010000094.1:6405-17177 GCA_016795075.1 Planctomycetaceae bacterium
GTAGAACGCGATGAAACGTCAATCCGTCGTAGTAGCCCTTCTCCACCAAAGAAATGAAGTTGGCAACCGTGTTGGGCGCTTGGTCCTCATAGAGTTCGATCACGATGTCGCCGGCCGAAGTTTCGAACTTCACCCGCGGCAAGTCATCTTTCTCGGCTTCCGCCGCACGAATCGCTTCTTCGACTTTCCATTCGGCGGCGCGTTCGGCGAGTCCAGAAGCCATTCGTCGCATGAATTCGGTACGCACTTGACCACCCTCGGACTTGATCTTATCGATCAACTGCTGGGCCAACGTGAATTGATCGGAGCCGAACGCTGCCAGGGCCGCAAATTGGTAGACCAGTTCGTCCTTGCTGCCGCTATCGACCAGCGGCTTAAGCAAGCGAAATCCGCGTTGATAATTGTCTTCGCTGATGGCAATGCGTCCCAACTGCAGCAAGGTGTCGTGCAGTGGCTGCGGAATTTCGGTGCTGTCCTGCACCGTTTGCAAAAGCTGCGGTTCAATCTCTTTACGCAATTCCGAAAGTGCCTTCACCTTCGCCTGATAGTCCTGCCAAAACTCCGCCTGGTCACCAGCGGGCAGCGTCCGGGCCTTCACATTCATGGACTGAATTTCCGCGTACGCGGTTTGCCAACGCTCCAGTGGTCCGGGCGTGTCGTCTTGAGGCATCCAGGCCCCACAGTTCGTGACGGAGCTTGCCCAGCATAGCCCCAAACACATCCAAGCCAAAAAACGCCAAACGCCGGCCTGCCCAACCATTTGCCAATTTCGAGACATACTTCTTATTCCATATGTAATGGAGGACCACTCCGACCCAAGCACACGAATCACTTGGAACTCGTTGCCGCACGCCCCAATCCGGAAATTCTAGCGGATGGGAGTCGAAGCGACAACGGTTACGTTTTTTGGGTTTGCTGTCGCAGAATGCGTGCTCGCAACAGATTGCCAAATTCTCGGGGGGACCGAGCATCGCGAAACTGTCGACTTGAACCAAGGTACATGGCCATGGCTTCTTCGTAGTTCCTCATCGCTTCCTGGGATCGTGCCGTGAGGTAGTCCAAATGGCGTTTCCACTTGCCTGCAAGATCGTATTTTTCAACATGCTTCAGCAAATTAAGCGCCGTGCCGTGGTTCTGTATCTCGCAATGAGCCATCGCCATGTACATTTTGGCATCGCCACGAACAACAAACATCGCCGCTTTCTGTCCATCCAACGCCTGCCGAAACTCTGCGGCCGACTGCCCGGTAGCCCGGTACAGACCCAGCGATTCTTGCAAATCCGGATTGTCGGCAATGTTCTTCCAGTCGTCGTCGCTATAGTGCATCCGCTGCAGTTCCTTGAAGCAGTCGGTCACCAACTCCGCACTATCGGGCTGAAACCGTCCTAACAAATACAGCACCCGCGAGCGACGCAGCAACGGAAATTCATCAAAGTAACTTTCTTCCCTTTGTTGCCATTGAATCTTGCTCATCACAAAACGATCTCGAGTTGCCCGCAACTTGGCCTCGCGAATCGATTCTCGGAAGATCTGAATCTCCAATGGTAAAGCCCACAACTGCACTCCACTAATCAACGGATTGGCCTGAAATCGCGCCGCTACTTCGTCAGGCGAGAAGTACACGTCAACGCGTTCTGCCCCGGTCAAATTGCGTTGCAAGAATTGGCTCCGTAAAGCGAAACACTCCAAAGGATAATCCAACAGCGCGACGATGTTCTTCAAGTCCGCGGCACGAACCGGATAGGCCGAATCAGGCTCCGAAGACTCCTCCGGCGTCAAACCTTGCCACTGGAGCCATTCGGGGTTTTCGATCGCTTGCCTCAACGTCAACACCGCCAATGTTTCGGGATGATGCAGCGGCAGCCCCAACCGAGGATCAAACAAAAAGATCTCCGAGTCAATCAAGATGCCTATGGCCCAAGGCGTCAGTTCGGGATGGGAAACTCGGGGTAGTTGCTTGGTGGGGGCCGGTTCCGGCAAACTCAAGACGCAGGCGTCCAATCCGGCGTGCCGCGCCAACTGCAAGAACAGATGACCTTGCTCCCAAGCATCGCCGCGTCCATAGTTCAAGGTCTGCCACAGATAGTTGCGATATCCCGCTCCACGCACCCCAAATTTCGACCATGGCTGTTCCGCAACGATTGGCTTTACGGCCATTTCCTGGGCGGCTTCCGCCGTGGGAACCTCTGGAAAAGGTTCGCCCGACACATTTCGCATCGTCCAATCGAATAACTTCATCGCCAGTCCCAATCGGGCGGCACCGGCGGTTTGCAGTTGCGGGTTGCCAGCCTGAACCACTTGCTCCAACGTTCGCGGTTCTTGGCGACCAGCATGCGTGACGTACGCAAAGCGAGTCCCGGTTTTTTCTTCTTGAACGCGAGTCACAATTTGACTGAGCCAAAATTGCTCCTGGAGGTAAAACGCATCCGTGTACAAATAGGTCTCGCTGGCAATACTCTTCCACCACAACGAATCCTGATAGACGGTGGGGATCGTGTCGAGCAACTTCGAACGCTCCCACGTCGAATGGGCCTGAGCCATAGAAGCGAAACCTTCGGACGCTTTGGCAGTATTCCAGGCCGTGTTGAGCGAATCGGTCACACTTCGTTCAAAAACATCCCATTCGGCAACATCGTCCTTCTTGATCAAATGAATCGCGCGGGCCAGATGTTCGCTTTGACGGCCCGCAACGTGAGGCTGTGTCTTGTCAACACCCGACATTCGAAAGCCCGCGCGTGGTTCTTGGGACTGGCTACCACCATAGCAACCGCCGACCAAAATCATCAACCCGATCGAATACCAACATGCGGCCCAACGACTTTCCATGCCAATCATTTTTGATGTATCTCGTCTCTAACATCGACCTGTAATGCAACTGCAAGGCGCAGCCTGTCCCGCGGAGCCCCATTGGATATATCCTAACCGGGGTCGGTCGTAAGACAACGTCGTTGATTGTGGCAAAGAAATTGAACGATCCGCTTGTTACACTGGCGGGACAGGGCAACTACATTCCAGGTACCGGAGGAAGGTCCACAAAAGGCACGCGTTTCGAACGTGCCTCCAGTGTATCAAGTAGCGAATTAAGAATGGCTTGGGTAAACGGACCTTCGTGTCGACTCTGGTTCTGACGATCGTACTGCGACTCGATTTGTTTGCTGGTCAGCAGCGTGCCAAACCGTTGCACCGATCGTCGAAAGGCGACTGCGGCGGCCGAACGGTTCTCGGGCGCAGCCGAGGCATCACTGGCGAGGCTGGCCAAATAGACTTGAGTTTCGGCATCGCCAAAATACGACAAGAGTTCGAGCACCAAACGGTCCGCCACTGGAGAACGGCCCATCAATCCGCGGGCCGTCGGAGCAAACGTCGCGAAGTCCAACAAGCGTCGCGACCGGTCATTGCCCAACCAAGCGGACAAGCTTCCCAAGCCACGTTCTGCTTGCTCGAGGGCCACGCGGTTTGGCAATTGACCGGTGATTTCTTTCAAAGTCCCCATTCGCTCGATCCACGGCAAAAGGTCGCCCCCGTTTTCGCTAAACTCTGCCACAAGCGTGTAGTGATCGTTGCGTTCGACTTGCAGCATCTCGCGAGCATTGGCCAAGTTTTCCGGCCGAACGAGCAGCAGGATTGGCATGGTTTTGCCTTTGGCAGTTGCGCGAACCTGATCCACGACCGTCAAGTACGGAACTTCCCCTAGAGAATCGGTGATGATCAGAAAGGTTGCCGGATACAAGTCGAGATCCGTAACCAGTTGTCCAGCCGATGACGCGACCGTTGCATTCCATCCGGAGGTGCGAACCAAACCTTCCAAATAAGCCGAGTGATAAGGGTTCATCGACGCGACCATCGCATAGGTTCCGATCGGATTGCTCAATAGTTCCCGAAGCCCTTGATTGAAGTAACTCGCGCCGCTGAAGCTCTTCTCCGGATTCCACGCCAAGATCGTCTGCACCGCTGCAGAACGTACTCGCTGATCCGTGGCCTTCAACGCCAGAACCACGGGAGACAAATTTCCGGACGACGGTACCAACAGCTCGCTATTCCCAACCGTTTGCAGCGATTCGAGCAACGCTTGAGCGACCAACCATTGCTGATTCTCCAGTGCCGACAGCAACATCTCGGTCATTTGGACGGGCGTTAAGTATTCCGCCGCGACATCGACGGCCGCTTTGGGCAACGGCAAATCAACCCCGTTGAGCAACTTGGCGCGTTTGAACTGGGCCGCTACATAGTTTCGAAGCGCCGCATCGTTCTCGGGATCAACTCGCAACCAGGCCGTCGCCAACAACGCTTGATTGCGTCCAACCAGATCCACCGGATCCAACAACTGAGGTGTTAAGTTTTGGACGCTGGCATCCCAGAGCCACATCGTCGGTGGTGTACCTTGGAACTGCGTTCGCGGTGATTGAAGAACGTTCCACTGGGCAAGCTCCGCTTGATTCGCTTGTTCCAACCAACGGCTTGTGAACTCGTGTTGCGAGGGGTCAAATCCGTGTTGAGACTGAAACATCTTCCGCCAGTGTGCAATAACCGAGCCCAAAGCGGGTTCCGGCAATCGATCGGGCTGACGCACCGACCATTCCAACACCGCCGCCTGATTGAGCACCGCGCGACTACGAGCAGCCAAGCCAAGAATCGCCGCCGTTTCTAACTCGGATTCACTTCCGACCAGCGAACGGAGGGTCACATCCCAATCGGTGGGCCCGGCTTGAATGACCTGAATCAAGCGTCGCAATTGCGGCGACTGCAGGTCACCGCTCTGAACCATCGTCTGTATGCCACGCAGCAAAGGCATGGCAGCCGTCAGACCTTGAGCCAACAACTTTTCGGTGGCAGCGGTTTGCTGGGTGACACTTCCGTTCAAGAGCTCGGCAATGGCGGCGTTGGCCGACTCCTCACTGTTGGAGTAGGCCATGGCATTGGCCAAGGTACTGCTTAACCACGTTCCGGCAGCCGGACTCAACTCGCTTTGAGATTGCACCCACAGGAGCCGCGAGGAGGTCACGGCAAAAACGAAGTCGTAGGCCTCGCTACCAGTTAGCGGCTGCTTCAGCTCATCCAAGATCTTATTCGCTTGATCGGGTCGCTTGAGCAAGAAAAGCGTTTCAGCCACCAACAGTCGCTGTGATGGTTGAGATAAATCTTGCTTGGTAATGGCATACAATAACGGGTCCAAGGGCTCGGTATCGGGACTTTCTGGCCGAGCCTGAGTCGCCGGTACGGCGGTGCCGCCACCGAACGGGTCCGCACCACCGAACGGGTTCGTTTGCCCCGCTGGATCTTGGGCCAAAACCGAACTGCCAATCGCGAATGATAACGTCGCGACCAGCGTCCATTTCATTCCCGGTTGAATACCCCTTCGAACGGGGCCCGCGTTCCGTAATCCTCGGTCGCGCGTGGTGCTACGGTAACTTGCCAGGAGACGTTGAATCAAAAGCATGGGGCAAAAAACCAGAAAGTGACGATGAACTTCAAACCTGAAACATTACCGCCGGCTGACGCGGCTCCGTCCAAGCAACCAGCGGCCATTTGATTCTCGGAGTCGGTACCCGCGATAAGGAGAACCCAATGACCGGTCCGCTTTGGCGAACGCAGCCTCGTTCTACTGTAGTCGGCCAGGGCGGGTTTCGCCAACCAATTGGCAAACGAAGATCCGACTTTCACCAATTTTCCGGGTTGGACCGATTGATTCTACCCGCCAGCGAACGCTCCCTATCGACCAAGACAAAACCCCATGACCGGATGCGGCGAAATGCCCGAATTTGTTGTCGGCCCCCAACTCGTGAATTAGAATACGAATTACAGTGGGGTTTCGTTCAGAAAGTTCAGACGCCGACCGGGCCAGGTGGCGTATCGGGCGGCTCCGAAAGACGGCGACTTGACCAAACCAACCTCCCATAAAAACGGCAAAGCGACGGACACCCCCCCGGTGAATCGTCACCCCAGCAAGCAACCGGGGCGGTCGCCAAAATCTCCTTCGGCGATCGGACCGCCAACCGACGAACCTCGAATCACAAGGTTGGGTGACGTCCTTTCGGCAAGCTCCTCCAATGGAATCGAACGTCAGGAGGTCGGCACGGCAGTCGAAAAACGCCAACAAGCTCAGCTAAGCGTTCTAAAAGATGTGTTGGGGCAGTTATCGAAGTCCGATTCAGAACAGCGAGACGCCGGCCTGGCCGCCATTCGCCAAGGGACTTCCGCCGACGATCTAGCGGCCTTGCGAAAGCTCTTGGACGTCGATCAAACGGTCGAAGCGGCGATCGATTTTGACCTAGCTCTGGCCAAAGACTGGCGCGCGGGAGGTTATCCCTACCAATACCTTTTGTCGCGAAAAACCTACGAAAAGCAAAAATATCGTTTGCAGGTCGAATTACTAAAACTGCAATCATGGGTCAAACGAACCGGGCAAAAGGTCATCATCATTTTTGAAGGGCGTGACGCGGCAGGTAAGGGAGGTGCCATCAAACGGTTCATGGAGCACTTGAATCCGCGCGGCGCTCGGGTCATCGCCCTGGAAAAACCCACGGCGTTGGAGCAAGGCCAGTGGTACTTCCAGCGATACGTCGAGCACCTCCCCACCAGCGGCGAAATTGTGCTGTTCGATCGCTCCTGGTACAACCGGGCCGGTGTCGAACGAGTGATGGGGTTTTGCACCAACGATCAATACCAGGAATTCATGCGGCAAGCACCGGAGTTCGAACGCAATCTCTGTCGCAGTGGCATTCACCTGATCAAGTTTTGGTTTTCCGTCAGCCAACAAGAACAACGCCGTCGTTTCAAGGAACGCGAAACACATCCACTGAAACAGTGGAAGTTATCGCCAATCGATCAAGCCTCGTTGGACAAATGGGAAGAATACACGCGAGCCAAAGAGGCCATGTTCTTTTATACAGATACCCCGGACGCGCCTTGGACCGTGGTCAAATCCGATTGCAAAAAACGAGCCCGCTTGAACGCCATGCGTTATGTGTTGCACCGCTTGGCGTATGAAGGACGAGACTTGGAGAAGATCGGAATCGTCGACCCACTGCTAGTCGGTCGAGCTCAGGTTGTCTTTGAAGCTGGGGAACAATCGGCCGCCCTGAACCCCTATCGTTAAGAGCGAATCGGTTCCCCGCATGTTTGCAAATTTGTCTCGTATGGTGAAGCCTTGGCTCAACCGAGACAAGCTTTGCCGCCGGCGCCCCGACTGCACTTCGACCGCGGGTGAATAGTAACGCGGTCAACCCGCCAACATTGGCGTTATGCCGGCTTTATGCCAGTGGGGCGATGACTGGCCAGCTACAGTTTTAACGGTAGTACGATTAGCGTCGCTTTCGTCACGTCTGCAAGAAGGCCGATTGGGTTCGGACTTAGGTACAAATTATCCGGCCCTGCGAGGGTTAACCGTTGCGGTCTCGGTGAAGCGAGTTTTGCTAAACAAGGCAGGCTATCACTCGACCACTTCTTTGGCGCGGGGTTGGCTTCTAGCTTTGAAACTTACTCTCCAACGGGAACAAGCCCGTTGGGGGCGTTGCTTCGTCGAGAGCGGTTTTGGGAGAAAGACTGTCCAGGTAGGCCGCTGCGGTCTACCGCAAACCGTCAAAGATCCTCGCTCGCGAGTTTCGTGAACACGGGCCTAAATGCGATCGACACGCTGTGGCACCCGTCGCCGAGCTTTGAAGCATTCTTCGCAGATGCCGTCGACGATCAACGTGTGCGACTTGATGCGAAAGCCATGTTGTTCGGCCACTTGCCGCAAGACTTGCTCCAATCCATCGGCCTGGAATTCGATCAGTCGATCACATGTCTGACAATGGAGATGGTCATGATCCGGGTAGCCGTAATCAAAATCGTAAACACTCCGACCGTCCACTTCGAACTTCTTTAATAGGCCCGCATCGACAAATTCGCCTAAAGTTCGATAGACCGTTGGCCGACTCACGTAGTCCGTCGAACCGCGTCGAGGAAGTTTCTCGATCAATTGGTCCGCGTCGAAATGATCGTGTTCGGCAAAAACCTGCTCGAGCAGGACTTGGCGTTGCCGAGTGCTGCGCATCCCACGACTTTGCAAGTATTCGTGAAACCGCTGTTCCGGCGAGGCCGCCGTTTTCATCCGTTGTAGAGAAGTTGGCTCGTGCTCCATAACCTGCGACCTTAGTCAAAAACTGTCGAAATGGCAACCCAGTACACCATCGTTAGAACCCTCAAAATCTGCGTCAGCGCCATTTTTTGACACCAGTCGCTCTCTTTTGTTGACAAATTGCCTCACTTTCCTGCTTGGCAACCTAATTTCTTACGGGGATCGACCCCAGTCATCCCCGTGGAACTGACGCTTCCGTAATAAGTTGTTTGAGGAGGAACGTGATATGATGTCTGCCGAGTGGTTATTGAGTAGCCTCACCGAAAATGGGGTATTTTGGTTTGTTAGCATTTTCTGTGTCGTGGCTGCGTACATCGACGGGACTCAACTGAAGGTCCCCAACGCCATCACGTTTCCGATGATTATCGCGGGCTGGCTGTTTAGTAGCATCACTTATGGAATGTCTGGTGACGGCTGGTACATGGGCCTTATGTGGAGTATCGCGGGAACCGCGGTCGGATTGGCCTGTTTGTATCCGTTTTATGCCATTGGCGGCATGGGCGGCGGAGATGTCAAAATGTTGGCGGCCGTCGGTGCTTGGGTCCATTGCTCGATCACCATGTGGGCCTTCTTCCTGTCCGCGATCATTGGCGGTTTGATGGCCGTTTTGATGATCGTGTTTAGCAAAACCAGTTCGAAGCATTACTACCAGTTCTTTGGCATTTTGAACGAAATCCTCGCGGTCAAGAACCCGGACAAACTATCGGAGATTGCAGCAGCCCGGAAACACACGATGCGATTGTTGCCTTACGGCATTCCAATTGCGATCGGCACAATCCTCCATTTTGCTTGGATCGGCCGCCTGTTCTAGGACATGTTGTGCCTATTGTAGGACCTTGAGAAGTATTTCTCGAATCTCGGTCGGCCATTTCCGAAGTTTACGGGGAACGGCCCTGTGCTTGCTAGCTTCAAAGGATCTCTGCTATGAAACCGAAATCCATGATTCTACTCGGAGTTTCCGGGTTGTTTGGGTTGGTTGCTGCCGCTCTGTTCACCAATGCGATGGGGCAACCCGGCGGAACGGGGCCGACCAAACCGGTTTTGATCGTGGTCGAAGACATTGAAATTGGCGGGCAATTGACCGACAAGAATTGTCGCGTGGAGCAATGGCCGCAGAACCTCATTCCGGAGGGAATCGTCGGCTCACTGGAAGAAGTCACGGACAAGCGGCTGAACACCCGACTGGGCAAGAACACCCCCATTTTCACTCGCGACTTGCTCGACAAACACGACCGAGTTTTGGTGACCGTTCCCCCAGGCAAGAAGGTTGTGGGCTTGAAGTTGCCGGCCGAAGATCATATCGCAGGTCTGTTGCAACCGGGACATACGGTCGACGTGATCGGCATCTTCGACCACGAAGACCGTTCGTTCTCGAAGACAATCCTTCGCGGGATCAAAGTCTATTCGGTCAGCAACAAGACCGCATTGGAAAGTGGCGAAAACGCGAAGAGCAACGAGGACGACATTACGGTTAGCTTGGTCGTCACCGAACGTCAATCGGAAATGCTCACTTTGGTTAGCTCGACCGCCAGTATCAAATTGGCCGTTCGTGGAATGGGAGACACCGACGTTGAAGAATCCGAAATGGAAGGACAGAAAGGCTTGGTCTCGCTTACCGAGATGATTGGATTTCCGAAGCCGGCCAGCGAAACGCCCAACGCTCCCTTGCCTCAACAGAAGAAGGGTGAACCGTTTCAAATGCAGTTTTTCCGAGGGGACTTTGCCTACGTGTATTTGTGCGAAGACGGCAAAATGCCCGTGTTAGCGTCTGCCCCACCGACCGAAGAAGAAGGTCAAGGCCAAGAGACACCGGCAGAGAACCCCTAAGCCGAATTCGAATACCTTTCCTTGAAACGGAACCTAGCGATCGCTGGTGTGACGGCCTAAGTCGGCACACCAACGTCAACTCAACCAAACCAAACCACCAAGCCGACCTTCCTCCGGATGCAGCGAGTTATCGGATATTCCGATAGGGCAAGGCTTAGTTATCCCGATTTCTTCGCGGTCGGTTTTCGCTTTCTTCAGTCGCTTCAGCGTCTTCAGCCACGGGCTCCGGACGAGGCAGCAGAGTATCGGCTTCCGCGAACACATAAGCCACGATGGCCGAAACGGTGGCGTTCTTGATCAAGTACTCAGGAACCGCTTGATCCACCTTGTCGTTCTGCGTATGCCATGCGTGTCGATAAAATGCTCGGCCTGTCTTGCCCCAGAAAAACCCAGGAACTCCGACTCGATTAAACGACGCGTGATCACTGGCTCCCCCACGAGGCATGGTTGGACTGATTACCAGTTCGATCGGAGCGTCCGGGAACGCGTGATTCATCGGCGCAATGGCCTGCTTGAACATGGGCTCCATGGCCGCCACGCAACTTAACGACGACTGCTGATTGGTCCCGCTGTCATCGACGAACACGGCCGAGATCTTGGCTCGCTCCTCTTCCGATAAACTGTCGACATAAGCTCGAGACCCGAGCAAGCCTTGCTCTTCCCCCGACCACAGAATGAAGCGAATCGTGCGTTTGGGCTTCACGCCGCTCTTGGCGAGCAAGCGCGCGGCTTCGAGCGTAACGCTCGAGCCGGTGCCGTTGTCATTGGCGCCGACTGAACCCGGGCCGTTCCACGAATCGAAGTGGCCGCACACGATCACCATTTC
>JAEUIP010000095.1 GCA_016795075.1 Planctomycetaceae bacterium
CGGTCAGGTCCAACCGGATGCGCGGATGATGCGTAGCCCCGATGTGAGTGCCGAAAAAATCGTGTTTTCTTATGGGGACGACCTATGGCTCGTGGATCGGGCCGGTGGCGTCGCAACTCCTTTGGCCAGTCCACCGGGAGCCGAGTCCAATCCTCGGTTCAGTCCCAATGGTCAAGCGATTGCGTTCGAAGGCAACTATGAAGGCGGGCGTGACCTGTACGTGATTCCCACTGCCGGCGGCATTTCGGAACGCTGGACGCATCATCCATCGGCCGAGCGTTTGTGTGAATGGACACCGGACGGCAACTCGCTGTTGCATTCGTCGAATGGCTTTGCCGGTTTGGCGCGCATGAATCAACTCTTTACCGTTTCCAAGCAACAACCGTTGCCCAAGCTGTTGCCGATTCCTTACGGCGAAAATGGCAGTTTGAGTAGCGATGGCGAATGGCTGGCCTATATTCCGTATGGCACGGACCAACGCACTTGGAAGCGATATCGTGGTGGGATGGCCTCGGATATTTGGTTGTTCCATTTGCCAACCAAAACATCCAAACGCATGACCGATTTTGAAGGCACCGACAGTTATCCGATGTGGCACGGCAAAACGGTGTATTATCTTTCGGACGCTGGCGATACCCATCGACTGAACATCTGGTCGTACAATACCGAGACTGGGGAACGCCAAGCAATTACCAATTACGCGGACTATGACTGCAAGTCGCCTTCCATGGGACCGGGCCCCAACGGCGAAGGAGAGATCATTTTCCAAAAGGGTTCGCAACTCCTGCTGTTGAATTTGGCGACGCGCGCCGCCGAACCGGTCAACATCACCATTCCCGGTGATCGACCAACGCTGCGTCCGCAGCAAGTGAACGCCGCGGAGTTTGTCGGCAATGCTTCCCTGTCGCCAACCGGCCAACGAGTGGTCGTTCAAGCGCGAGGAGATGTTTGGACCCTGCCAGCGAAGAACGGATCGCCGCGAAATCTAACGAACTCCAATGGCAGTTTCGAACGTGATCCCGCTTGGAGCCCCGATGGGCGTTGGATCGCTTACTTGAGCGATGCGACCGGCGAATACGAACTGTACGTGATGCAATCGGATGGTCGTGGTGAGACGCGGCAATTGACGAAGAACGGCTCGGCATTCCGTTACAGTCCGCAATGGTCACCCGATTCCAAGGCAATTGTGTTCGGCGACAAGACGGGATCGCTGTTTGTCCATCAAATCGAGGCCGGCGACACCAAGTTGGTGGTCAAAGACCCGCAAGGCAATCAGATGTCGGCCGCGTGGTCCCCGGATTCTGGCTGGTTAACCTATTCCTTGAACCCGGACCAACGTTCCGCTGGTAGCAGCGTCTGGGTTTATAAATTGGCGGATGGTTCCACACATCGCATGACCGCAGGATTCTTCAACGATTCGAACCCTGTGTTTGATACGAAGGGCGATTACATTTTCTTCAGTAGCAATCGAGCCTTCAACAATCCGCAATACGAAGACTTGGGCACCACGTTCATTTACGCGGACACGGCCGTCTTGATGGCGATGCCGCTGCGGGCCGACGTGAAGCATCCTTACTTGCCAGAAGTCGACGAAGAAACCTGGAAGGATGAAACGAAGCCCGACGCCAAATCGGATGCGAAGCCAGACGGCGAGAAAGACGCCGAGCAGAAAGACGCTCCCGCCGCTGCCGAAACGAAAGCGACAGACACACCCAAAGGCGATGACGCCAAACCGGCCGATGGTGACAAGCCCGCGGAAAGTGACAAGTCCAAAGAAGAAGCTGCCAAAGACGCGATCAAGCCTGTGGTGATCGAAGTGGAAGGTGCGGAAACCCGCTCGTTCCAACTGCCCGTGCCCCAAGGTTCGTTCAACTCGTTGGCGGTCAACAGTGATGGGCACTTGCTCTACTCACGTGGCGGTTCTCGGGGCAGCAACACTCCTCCGTCCATCAAAGTGTTCGATCTACAAGATAAGGAGAAGGCTGAAAAGGAAGTCTTGGCCGGTGTTGGACGATTCGAATTGTCGGCCGATCGAAAGAAGCTGTTGGTTTCACGTGGCGACAATATCTACATTGTGGATGCAAAAGCAGGTCAGAAACTTGAAAAGACCGTACCTACCGCAGGGATGACCGTGGTGATCGACCCACGAGCCGAATGGAAGCAGCTATTCTGGGAAGCATGGCGTTTGGAACGTGATTTCTTTTACGAACCGACACTACACGGTGTTGATTGGCCAGCGATCGGCAAACAATACGAAGCGTTGTTGGCCGATTGTGTCACGCGTCGTGACGTGGGGTTTGTCATTAGCGAAATGATTTCAGAACTCAATGTCGGTCATGCTTATTATCGTGAGGCAGCGCTGGAGTCCGGGCCGAGTAACAACGTCGGTACCTTAGGGATGCGATTGGAAGTCGAAGGCGAAGCGTTCAAGATCGCCGAACTCTACATGGGATCGGCTTGGGACGTTGATGCTCGCAATCCGTTGTACGAGGCCGGAGTTCGCGCGGGCCAGTACCTGTTGGCGATCAACCACCAGCCGTTGCGAACCAATGAGAACCCGTATGCTCGCTTGATCGGCAGCGTTGGTGGAACGGTTCTGCTCACGGTCAGTGACCAAGCGACCGCCAGCGACAAAGACAAGACGATCGCTTACAAAGTCACCGGTAGCGACGAAGATCTTCGTTTCCGGAATTGGATCGAGAGCAAACGTCGGTACGTTGAAGAGAAGTCCGGTGGCAAAATCGGTTACATCTATGTCGTGAACACCGGAGTTCCTGGGCAGAACGACTTGGTTCGCCAGTTCTTTGGGCAAATCGGCAAAGAGGCCCTGATCATTGATGATCGCTGGAACGGTGGCGGTCAAATTCCGACTCGGTTTATCGAACTGTTGAATCGTCCGGTTACGAATTATTGGGCGCGGCGTGATGGGACCGATTGGACTTGGCCACCGGACAGTCATCAAGGTCCAAAGTGCATGTTGATCAATGGTTTGGCCGGATCAGGTGGTGACATGTTCCCCGCACTATTTCGGCAGAACGGCTTGGGCAAGTTGATTGGCATGCGAACGTGGGGCGGATTGGTCGGCATTTCGGGAGCGCCAAGCTTGATTGATGGGGCGTCGGTGACCATCCCGTCGTTTGGTTATTACCGGGTGGATGGCGGATGGGGCATCGAAGGTCACGGCGTGGATCCCGATTTGGAAGTGATCGATGATCCGGCGTTGATGACCGATGGTGGCGATCCACAATTGGACCGCGGCATCGCCCTAATGTTGGAAGAAATCGAGACGAAGGGATACAAGCCCCCGCAACGTCCGGCCAGCCCCAACCGAAGCGGTTTTGGCATCGATCCTAAAGATCGGTAGTTTTTCCGACTATCCAAGAGGCCTGAAGGGAATACCCTTCAGGCCTTTTTTTTTTGACACCTGAATCCGTGTCGACGTGACTCCCATTGCCCATGGTCGGGCGGCGGTCGCGGGCCGGTGAATCATCCTTCGCCGGAGAACGAATCGATGAATGGCCAACCTGAGGAACCTCGGTCGACAATTTTCGGATCGTAAAGTTGAACCACACCGCAAAAGGCACAACTCACAACGATAAATTTTTCAAACGGAAAACCGAACAAGCGCGCGGCCCCTGCGGCTTCCAGTGAAATTCGCTTGACGGTTCCACCACATGATCGGCAGTTCGAACAGCGGAAAGTCCGCGCCAGTTCGTCGTCCCGCGATTCATCCGCAGTGTCGCCAAGAAAACGCGGCCCGCGCTTTGTGGGTTTCGGTTGGCACGCAAGCCCATAACCGCAGTCCGGACAGTTGTAGCTCGATACAGGCAACTCGGTTTTACAATGGGGACAAGTCATCATGGAATCATTTCTCAAGCGTTGAATTCAAAACCGAGCCGCCCCGTGGGTTCTGTGCATTCAAGGATGAGAGCCGTTGGGGCGTGGAACAACACAGATCTTCTCGGCTATGCCATTCATGTTCCAGTTCTCGCATCAACAGAGTGGCATCCAATTGGATTGAATCTGCCGGGAATCGCGAGCGATCATCGAAGAAGCTCGATTGGATCTTTTCGACATGGAGAGTTTCCATTTTCCAGTCGCCACAGCGAAGTTCCAGGCCATCAAATTGGCCCCGGATATGGGCATCCGAATAGCCCAGTGATCCGCGCTGGAAAAAATCCGAAGCTTCCTTCAATGATCCGAATACGGAGCTCGACGGAAATGTCTCCGTTACCGTGCCAAGCAGGGAAACGCGGGTTTTTCCGTCGTCGCTATTCACGTCCACTGAAAAGGAACTTGGTGTTTCTTGGACGACAAAGGATGCGTGATGATGAACGCCCGGGAAGATCCGACCGCCTACGATCGAGTTGAGCCGTGAACTGGTGTCTCTTCTGGGGATGTATACACCTTCATGCGTTTGTCCATCGACGTCCCACTCGACGGCAATTCGATGAGCGACGTTTTCGGAACGGAGTCCCCAGCGGAAAGGTAAGAAACGAGGTCGAATCCCGTGGAGTCGTATCAAACAAATCCCGCCAATCGCTGAGCCGTTGACGAGTTTTGGACGAAACGGTTGAGGAAGTATCGCTTTCACGACGTTTGGATCGATTCGATAGTTCACAAGGATACGACGTTGGATGGTTCCTCGGACAACCGGTAGTTTCATGGGATGTCTTTCAAATCCGCAACGAATGCGTCAACAGACCGCTGCAGTGGACTACTATTCGAGGATGCTGGCCAAACTTCCTTTGCCGATGGGTGTGATTCCGTGAGAGTTCATACTGGCCATGGGAACGTGACTTGTTTTGGTCCGAATGGAGCAACGTCAACGAGACGGAATTGCTTGATCGGTTCAAGGTGCGAACCTTTCCTGTTTCGGGAAGAGTCACTGGTCACGCATGTTCCACGACGAGCTAATCGACGGCAACGTTTCGAGCCAAGGTTTTGAACCGTACTCCATCCGCTTGCACAACCGTGATTGTGATCTGTCCCGTTTTGCTTGTGTTGATGTCTCGTACGATACCGCTTTTGCCCTTATGTGTGCCACCAATGACTTTGCATTTCGCGCCATCTTTAACGGAGGCCGGTGTGTTTGGCGCCTTGTTGGTTGTTTCTTTTCGAGCCATAACCGTTCTCCACTCACGCACAACATAAAATTCGTGTAGCCGAAACCACGCTTATCCACATTCAACGAGACGACAGGATATTTTTGGGGCTTTTTCACAGCTCTCAGCTAAAAGCGTAAGTGGATTCAGACGCTCGGTCAACAAGTACCTTTAGGCAGTTATCGCCTTTGAACGACTTTTTCGCCGTGTACGAGAATTTCGTGGTCAACTGCGAATTACACGACGGCGTCGGATCGATCGTTGCCATCGTCGATTCGCGATCCGGAGATGTAATCTGCGATATGACGTGTTGGAAACTCACGTTCGCGTCCAAGAAGATACAAGGTGCCGAACGACGCAAACGTAACTGCTGACATCGCGACCGTGTATTTGACAGCAAACAAGATAGCCGAGGCGGGACTCGAACCCGCACGTCCTTAACGGACACAGGATTTTAAATCCTGAGCGTCTGCCATTCCGCCACTCGGCCTTTTTTTTCGTGCGGTCAATATCCTCCGCGCTCGGTCAGACGTCAACCCCGTCAGATCGAGACTGAAACCCGATGCCGCCCCACTGATTCCCAACGATTCTCCACCGCGAAAGGCCGCGCTTTGAAGCACTGTTGAATGCCTAGCCTTTACTCTTGTGTCGACCTTTCAGGCCTTTTCTGATCAAGATTCCACCTTAACCGGTGGCTCGCGCTCACCGGCAAAGGTTGTGGTCGGCCCATTCGGGCCTAATCTCGCCGCGAAAAATGCTTCATATCATTGCAAGAAGCCGAGTAGGGAGACCAGGAGGTTCAGGCTCACAACGCCTAGCGAACATTCGGAGCCCGTCCCCCAACACGCTCATTCGAAGCCCGTCCCCACAGCTTGCTCATTCGAAGTCGGTCTCTGAGCGGGCGCGCGAGCAGGGTCGTTCGCTTACTCAACGTGCAGTCTTGGGCGAAAACAAGGGCACACCCGTGGTCGCTAACTCAGCGTCCGTTGGGAGAATTCAGATTGTTGGGAAATACGGTGGCTCGTTCCCAGGCTTCCACTTGATATTGCAACCCAGACTTGGGTATTGCAGTTCAGCGATCGGCTGGCCGTGCAACAGGGCCTCGATTGCTTGACCTAAATCTTCACCGGTGATCGGAGTATCTGACTTGGGGCGACTGGAATCAAACTGGCCGCGATAAACCAATCGCATTTGTGCATCAAACAGGAAAAAGTCGGGCGTACACGCGGCCTGATAGGCCTTGGCGACCTCTTGGGTTTCGTCCAATAGATAAGGGAAGCGATATCCGCGCAGCTGTACTTCAGCCCGCATGGCGTCGGCGTTATCGTCCGGGTACTTTTCGACATCGTTGCTGTTGATGCCAACAATGGCCAAGCCTTGTTCTTGGTACTTGGTCGTGAATCGAGCCAACGGTTCCGCCAGATGTTTGACAAACGGACAATGATTGCACATGAAAATGACCAACAAGCCTTTTCGATCACGAAAATCGGTCGATCGAACGGTCGCTCCCGTCACGACATCCGGCAACGAAAACTCGGGGGCGATTTCCCCCAACGGTAACATGGTACTAGCGGTTTTGACCATTGGCTCTCTCGATGAAGTACGCAGACCAGCCCCATATCCGTTCAGGCCTTGAATCACATTCAAGCTCCTGACGCACTGCGGAATGTTAGGCTCTGTCCCAAAGGGGGCTGACCCTCTCCGGTCATGCCTCGTGGTCCGAAACTATTTCAGGACCTCCAAAGGGTTAGACCCCGTTTGGTATAGAGCCTAAACTAGATCCAAACGATATTGAAGCCGGGTCGCCGACGATCGATCGAAACGTGTCCATCGTGGGACGTTGGAATCTCGAAGCAATTTAATCTCGAATCGACGGCTATTTGTTCGCGGTTGTGTAGTGATAGATCCCTCCGAGACTTTCGTCGCACAGTCCGACGGTGTTCAGCGGGCCGAGGATCTGCGACATTTCGGCCAACCAACCGCCGCGGGGTGGCTTGGGTCGTTGCAGCAAACTGCGGGCTCGGACGACTCGCTCCAGCCAATCGGTTTGATCCGCCATCAAAAAATCAGGACTTTGCCACGGGACATTGGCGTACGCTGCCAGTATCGGATCTTCACCGACGATCCTTGCGAATTGGCTTTGTCGAGCCCGATCTCGCCATTCTTCAAACGAGATCGCGGCGGCAAAGTACAACATCGTGGCGGCTTCCCATTTTTCGGGCTGACCAAGACTCGAGTAGGCCGCAGCGACCAATTGATCCACCAACCAAAATTCTTGCTTCAATCGATCCGCATAGATTTGCAGAAAGGATTCATTTAATTCCTGGCAACGCACCAACGTCCTAACAATTTTCTGCACCGCACAAAGGGAATGGCCAATGCCCGTGCTGTGCAGCGGATCGATAAAGCCAACCGTATTGGGCAACGCTAACCATCGACTCCCCGCGATTGGTTGTTGAAAGCGTTGTTGCCGCGTGATTAGCCCCAATCCGCCGGGCGGATCAATCAAAGGGGCATCGCCATATAACATTTGCAAACGCGGGTAACGCCGCAACTGCGACTCCCAAAACTGCCACCGTTGTGGCGGGGTCGCGTCTGGCCCCAATTTGGCCCAGACGTGCGACGGCAGGACCCAACCCAAGCTGACGACGTCATTGTCAAAGGCCAGATGCCACATCCAGCCCTCGGCAGTGACATGGTGCAACGCCGCATTTTGCGGTGGAAACGAGAAGCGTTCGACGGGCAATGCCCAATGACGCCAAGTTGTGTCCCAGTCGACAGGAAGGCGAAAGTGTCCAAAGAGACTACCTGAATCTGTCGCAAATGAAAAACTCGCTTGAATCGAATCGGGAGGCGATGGACCGGAGCCGTGTGGTTCTTTGGCCAACAGCGACGCGACAACCCGAGCTGGTCCCGAACCATCGATCAAAAACTTGGCCGTTACGCCGAAAACGTTGGCGTCTCGATCCTGGGAAGTCAGTTCCACGGACCAACCCAAATCGCGGCGCTGCAATCCCGTCACTCGCGTCTGCTCGAACAAGTCGGCACCGCGTGCCACAGCGCACCGCGCCAAATAATGATCCACGCTCTCACGGTGCCAATGACTATCGGCCGCCGCCGCGTTGGGGCTGGCGGGGACCAACAATAAGGGTGCGCTGCCCTGTTGCTCGGCCGCTTCGGGAAAGAGGTAGGTGAAGCCCTGCTTGCAACCAACCACAACATCGGGCAAGTGACGCGCGGTTGCCCATCGCGCCAATCGGGTCAGCTCCGGCAGTTGAAAGTCCCCCCCCAGGTCCAAGAGAATCTGGTCGGCAATGGGAGTTGAGGACTCGCCGATGGCAAACCTGGGATGCGAGTGGGACTCGACCATCAGGCAGCCATATCCCAATTTTTGCAGCACGATCGCCAAGACACTCGACGCAAATCCCGACCCAATGATTAGGAAATCGTAAGGTTCCGTTCGCTGCGTCGGAGACGTTAGGACCATTGATAGTCCACAACAACAGGGGCATGATCCGAGAACACGGGTTCACGTGGGATCTGAAATGCGGTCGCTCCCGCCGCAAGGTCCGGTGACGCCCATTGATAGTCCAAACGCCAACCGACATCGCGCTGCCGCGAACCGGCGCGTTGACTCCACCACGAGTAAACCGCCGTTTCGGAGCCCGCTAAACGGCGGACGACATCGACAAACCCCAGGCTCGAAAAATCCGTGAGCCATTGACGTTCTTCTGGCAAGAAGCCACTGGTGGTTTGGTTCGACTTCCAGTTCTTCAGGTCGATGGGGTGGTGAGCGATGTTGAAGTCACCGCAAACCAACAGCCGGGGTTGCTCGGCCATGACATGCCGGATGTATTGATCAAATTTGTTTAGAAAATGATACTTGGCGTTTTGGCGATGTTCGCCCGCACTGCCCGATGGGAAATAGGCATTGATCAAGGTCCAGTCCTTGAAATCCAATCGCTGCACTCGTCCCTCTTCGTCAACCTGTGGATCGCCGATTCCAGTTCGCACCCGCTGGACGGCATGCTGGGTCACAACCCCGACGCCGCTGTAGCCATTTTTGACCGCTGGCAACCAAAATGATTGTGGTTGGTTGGCCCAGGTCGGGATTTGATCCGTGGTGGCTCGTACCTCTTGAAAACAAACAATATCCGCGGCCAAACTCGTCAAGAAATCGCGAAGGCCTTTTTTATCGGCGGCGCGAATTCCATTGCAATTCAGAGTTACCAATCGCATTCTTTGAACTTCTCACGCAGCAGACTGGCTGCTGCTTCTGGGGAGTGGGGATTGATCCAGCAGTTCGAGCCCCATTCGAAACCGGCGACCGTCCCAATTCTAACAAATAACTCGACGTAGGAATGCCCACTTAGGTTGCTCTGTCGTAACAAAGGATTATGAAACAAGACGTTATACGCGGGATTTTCGACGGTGTTTTCAATCGCCCGAGTCCACATTTGTACCATCCGCGATAGCTCGATGATCGCGGTATCGTCCTGATTCCACAGGGGAGCCCAGTCGTGATGCGGTACGATCCACGTCTGGAATCCAAACCGACTCGCGAACGGACAAAACATCGACCATCGTTGCCCTTGGGTGACTAGTCTAGTTTCACGAGCGATTTCGAATTCCGTGATTTGTTTGAGTAGCCATTGACTGGGTGTCGACCCCAAACGCCCAAGACGCCGGTTCTTGATCGAGACCGATGAGGGTACAAAATCCAACGCGAACAATTGCGAATGAATATGTGCCAACGAGGCACCCGCATCGGGCCGGCAGTTCTTGAACAGGAGCGCGTACTTGAGTTGGCGATTCCGGCGATAACACTGCAGGCGTTCGCGGTAAACAAAGAAACTGACGAGACGCTCGTCGTCGCTCAGTTGCGAGTAGCTTTCCACATGGCGCGGGGATTCGATGACCAGCTCTTGGCAACTGTGGAGGCTATGGGCTTGTTGATACGGCTCAACCGTACTCCCAATCGAATCGCCATGCGACGTAGGGGTCCGCTCGACAGGACTCACATTGGGGTCAAACGCGGGAAAACGATTGGGGATAACGCGCACCAACCATCGGCCGTCGGTAACCGGTCGTGAAACATGAGCGACCGAGTCCCATGTCGCTTCGGCGATGGGCTCGGGTGTTTCGGCTTCATTCCCGAGACAGAACGGGCAGCGGTCCAGCGGTACAATTTCCGCACGTGGTCGATACTCGTTGGGACGGTCCGTACGAACCTCGGCTACAGCAACCCACAAATCGTTGATGGGATCATAGCGGAGGTCAGCCATAGCGAATCCTGGACGGCGATATCTGGACTTTGAGGACAAAGTTTTCCTGCCAAATATGTCCTTCCTTAACTGGAGGATTCCATGCTAATCGTCGCTTCCTTCGTTTAACAGCATCGAATTTCACCCAAAACCTAGCCAAATGGGGATTTTCCGGAACTTCCAGTCCGTAAAATGGTTATTTAGAATTAGGGTAGCGGTTCGGGAGATCGTTTTTTTCAGTCGATTGACCGCTTCGCGCGCCTTTGGGAACTGAGAATCAGGAAGTATTCGAATGCTCGGGAAATTAGGTCTGCAGTGGTATTCCATCGGCGCGATCGCGATTTTGTCTTGGTCTGCCCCGGAATTGCTGGCCCAAGGCGAGCGTCGCGGTGGATTCCAACGCGGCGGCCAAGAAGAGGCTCCCAGAGGTCGACAAGAATCGGACCGACCGACTGACGAAGGAACTCGCGGTGGTCGCGGCGAAGGGCGGGGGGAAGGCCCCGCGCGGGGTGAGGAAAGATCCTCCGGACGTGGGTCTGAAGGTCGTGGAAGCGAAGGTCGCGGCAGTGAAGGTCGCGGCAGTGAAGGTCGCGGCAGTGAAGGCCGTGGTAGCGAAGGCCGAGGAACCGAAGGCCGGGGTAGCGAAGGTCGTGGTAGTGAAGGTCGTGGAAGCGAAGGCCGAGGTAGCGAAGGTCGTGGAAGCGAAGGCCGAGGTAGCGAAGGCCGTGGAAGCGAAGGTCGGGGAACCGAAGGCCGGGGCAGTGAAGGGCGCGGACGGGCGGGACGCGGTGATGAAGGACGCGGTGATGAGGGACGCCGTGGTGAAGGGCGTCCACGAGAGGGTGGAGAACGGGGCGAGGGGACGAGCAACCGTCGGCGCGGTGGTGGCGCGGCCACTGGCACGCCGCGCGAACAAGTCATGAATCAACTGGTCGCCTTGGATCTGAATAAAGACGGGCGACTGGATCCAAACGCCGGCGAAGGGAATGTGCTTTCCGCCGAGATTATGGAAATTGTGGGTTTGGACCCAGGAATGTCGGTCCACATCGAGACCCTACGTGGGTTCGTCAATCAAATGGACTTGGAAACGATTCCGTTGAATGTTCAAGCGGGTATTCGGACTGAAGCCGCGGCATCTAGCTTTGATTTTCCAGAAGTTTCCAACCGAAGTCCCGCAAGTGCCGATTTCACGATTCACCCTTTGCTCGCCGACGCAACGCCGCTTGATCAGCGGTACTCGGCTTTGATTTTGGAAGAAGTTCGCAGCCTGATCGTGCGTTTCGACGAAAACGGCAATGGAGTTTTGGACGCAAGTGAAATAACCAACGTACCGTGGGGGCCACCAAGCCCGCTGGAATCCGATCTGGACCAAAACGGACAATTGAACGAAGTGGAATTGGCGGAGCGATTGAATACGCTGTCGGGCGCGGCGCCTAGTGATCGACGTTCGCGGACTCGCGGTGAGCGTGGCTCATCCGATCCGGAAGCGGATGCTGCACGCGCAGAACGAGAAGCCGAGCGGGAGAAAGCCGCTGCCGAACGGCGCGAACGGGAACGAGAACGACGCAATTCCAGTACTGACCGCGTCGCTACTTATGTCAAGGATCTGATTACCCGGTTCGACAAAGACAGCGATGGCCTGATGTCTTTAGAGGAAGCCGGTGAAATGCGGAACCCACCTCCCAAGAGTGCGGATGGGGATAACGACGGCAAGCTTAACGAAGCCGAGTTGTATGCGTACTACAGCGACGGTCAATCGCCAAAGTCTTCTTCGGGTCCTTCAACCTCGAACCGGGATGAGCAAGAGGAGTCCGACCGAGGGCCATTACCAGGCACGATCCTGTGGGATGGTGAACTCGCTCGCAAGACCGATGGCTCGGAAAGCGAATGGCCTTCGGACTTGGAACGGAAGGACTCCAATCTCGACAAAATGGTCTCGTTAGCCGAGTTTGCTACCGACCTAGACGATGCACAGCGTGAAGAGTTTGGTCGGTGGGACAAGAACCGCGACGGCTACATTACCTTGGCCGAAGCCGCCAGTGGCGGACGGTCGAGCAGTTCGTCCAGTCGCTCGTCTTCAAGTTCCGAGGGGACGCGACGCCCAGTTGGTGGACGACGCAGTGGAATGCGCAGCAACCGCGGCCCCGCCCCTAGTACTTCGTCTCCGGAAGAACCACGCGGATCAAACACCGAACGGGAAGGCCAAAAACCAGCCGACGAGAAGGCACAGCCGGCTCCAAACGGTGTGCGATACAACATTTTCGGAAACTAATCGAAAGCAACGGAAACATTCGCCCCAGCTTCCTAACGGCGACGGCTAAAGATCGAGACACTGCTAACTGCAACACCGTTCAATTTGGTAGCAGGTACACTCCGTGTGCCGTCCGCCGACTTGTTGAATCGCCGGCTTTTTGCGTGTCATGGAACATGGAATGTCGGTACGACCGTCCGCCGTTGAACGGCATTGCGGTTAATCGCAATTTGAGCCAATGGCCAACGCCGATTGGCTGGTTGCCCCTCTGAGAATTCTGGCTGGTTACTTCGACTTTCGATTATGTGGATTCGGGTAACTTTGTCGGGTAATTCGCGTGGATTCGATTTCTGCGATTGCTTCAAATCGACGCGTTTCTTTAGTTTCATGTGATGTGGATAACGGCGGCAATACTCGTTAAACTTTTGCGGCCCTTTTGTTCATGGCCGTTTGTTTTTTGAGTTTGATGTTCCACAGGTTGGCATATGGATCGCACCGAGATCGATTTTTCGGAAATCCTTTCGGACTTTGAAATGGCGTGGCAATCGGGCAACCGGCCGGCATTGAACGAGTACCTTGGTCGAGTGTCGGACGATTTGCGGAGTTCTTTGCTGCAACGACTTTTAAGAGTGGACGTGGAGCATCGCCAAAGCGTTGGCGAAGTCGTTTCGGCAGATGACTACGGGGATCTCTTGGAGTCTCTGGGCGTCGACCCCGAAAGTTGCCTGGCCAGCCTTATCGATCTCACAACGGCGATGCCCTCGGCCCGGCACTTGGATGTGACGGGCGACTACTCACCGCATGGTCCTGCGAAAGTTGATTCCGAGGATTTCGTCATTCAACCACTGGCAAACTCCAGCACTTCACCCGCAGACACCCGCAACCAAGACGACAAGAATCGGGTGGTGACCCGGATTGGTCGTTATCGCATCGAGCGAGCCTTAGGCGTTGGCGGGTTCGGCATGGTTTATCTGGCCCACGACGAGCAGTTGGATCGACTTGTCGCCATAAAAGTGCCGCATGCCAAATTGATTTCGAGGCCCGAGGATGCTGACGCCTATCTGACGGAGGCTCGTACCGTCGCCAATCTCGATCATCCAAGTATCGTACCGGTGCATGATGTCGGTAGCACGGTCAGCTGTCCGTGTTATGTCGTTTCGAAGTACATTGAAGGGTCCGACCTCGCCGCAAAACTAAAGGAAAGTCGGCTGAAGTATCATGAAGTCGTCGAAGTGGTGGCCACCGTTGCGGACGCGCTGCATTATGCGCATCGGCAAGGTATCGTGCATCGAGACATCAAACCGGGCAACATTCTGATTAGCAAAGAGGGGCGCCCCTTTGTCGTCGATTTCGGCTTGGCATTGCGGGAGAAGGAACTCGGCAAAGGTCCGAAGTATGCCGGCACACCGGCTTACATGAGTCCCGAACAAGCCCGCGGCGAAGGTCATCGAGTCGATGGTCGCAGTGACGTGTTCAGTCTGGGAGTGGTCTTCTACGAGTTGATGGCTGGTCGGAAACCATTTCAAGCGGAAACGCAACAGGAACTACTCGAGCAAGTCACCAACTGCGACCCCAAACCGTTGCGTCAATACGACGACAAGATCCCGAAAGAGCTGGAGCGTATTTGCCAAACGGCGATGGCCAAACGTGCCACAGAAAGATACTCAACGGCCAAAGACTTCGCCGACGACTTGCGGCACTTTTTGCTCAACGAAGGCGCTAGCGACAGACGCTTGACACCGGGCGGTGTCGATTTGATGCCGGCGACGTCAACTTCTGCTTCCAGGCAGACGGGTGCCAAACTCGCACTTAACGGTTCAACGATCCGAGACACCTCCGATAGCCAATCGATTCGGGTCGTGCCGAAGGGTTTGCGATCTTTTGATGCACACGATTCCGATTTCTTTCTCGAACTGTTGCCTGGACCAAGAGATCGAGAAGGCTTGCCAGAAAGCCTTCGATTCTGGAAGACTCGGATCGAGGAAAGCGACCCGGACAATACATTTTCGGTGGGGTTGATTTACGGACCATCGGGTTGCGGCAAGTCGTCGCTCGTGAAGGCCGGCCTTTTGCCTCGATTGTCCGAGGAAACGATTGCGGTCTACATCGAAGCGACGCGGGATGAAACGGAGTCTCGCCTTTTACGCGGCCTGCGAAAACGATGTCCTGATCTCGAACAGAATCGGAGCCTAACGGAAGCGCTGGCCGCGCTTCGACGCGGCCAAGGTCTGCCGGTCGGCAAGAAGGTGCTAATCGTGCTCGACCAATTCGAGCAGTGGTTGCACGCGAAAAAAGAAGAAGAGAATACGGAACTGGTACAGGCTCTGCGGCAATGTGATGGAAGGCGAGTTCAGTGCATCCTGATGGTGCGGGATGACTTCTGGATGGCGGTAACGCGATTCCTTCGCGACTTGGAGATTCGATTGTTCGAGGGGCATAACTTGGCCGCCGTCGATTTGTTTCCAGAAAGCCACGCGAAGAAGGTTTTAGCAGAATTCGGAAAAGCCTTTGGAACATTACCGCGTTACGACAGCGAATTCACCAAGGAGCACAAGGACTTTCTCAAACAGTCGGTGGCCGGACTTGTGGAAGAAGGCAAAATCATTTGTGTGCGGTTGGCCTTGTTTGCCGAGATGATGAAAGGCAAGAATTGGACACCGGCGACTCTGGCGGAAGTTGGAGGCACAGAAGGTATTGGCGTGACGTTCCTCGAAGAATCGTTCAGCGCCTCCACTGCCTCGCCCGATCACCGTTATCATCAGAAAGCGGCTCGCGCGGTACTGAAAGATCTGCTGCCAGATTCCGGTACCGACATCAAGGGATACATGCGGTCGTACGCCGAATTGTTGGAAGCCAGTGGATATGGCGGCCGTCCAAACGACTTCGATGACTTGATTCATATTCTGGATCGTGAAATCCGGCTTATTACTCCCACCGATCCGGAAGGCAAAGAGGTCGAAGAACTGTCGGTGTCGCGCACGCACACCGGTCAGAAGTATTTTCAACTCACCCATGACTACCTCGTCAACTCGTTGCGAGATTGGCTTAATCGCAAGCAGAGAGAATCTCGCAAAGGTCGCGCGGAACTCAAGTTGTTTGACACGTCGTTGACCTGGAATTACAAGCAGGAAAACCGCTATCTGCCTTCGCTGTTGGACTGGATAAACATTCGTGTGTTGACCAACCCGAAGCGTTGGACCGAGCCTCAGCGAAAAATGATGAGCCGGGCGGGTCGCGTCTACGGCATTCGCTTCACATTATTGGCGGTTAGCCTAATCGTTGCGGTATCCATCGGAACCGTCGTTCGCAACCAAATTGCTCAACAGCAAGAAATAACTCGAGTCGAGGGTCTGGTCGGGCGACTTGTGAGTACCGAACCGAACCAATTGCCCGACGTCATTGAGCAACTAAATGCACGCTCGGACATCGCAACGACTTACCTTGCCTCACTGCTCGCTCAGCCGGCCACAACGCTTGATGAAAAACGATCGCAACTACATGCTCGACTGGCATCGGTGTCGCGAGATCGGACGCTGATCGAACCCTTGATGGAAGAAATGCTCACGAGCAAGGCCGCCTATGTTGGTCCTATACGACAGCAATTGCGGCCGTACGCGGGGGAACTTACGGATCGACTTTGGGCTGTTCTGCGAGATCCCACAGCAAACTCCGAGCGCCGGTTTCGCGCGGCAATTGCTTTGGCCGATTACGTTCCGGAATCGCAAGTGTCTTTGTGGTCTGCCGACGACCTTACTTTGGTTGCTCGGCAATTGGTAACTGCCAACGCGGAATCTCAACCAACGTTGCGAGAAACCCTTCGACCCCTGCATCAGCAAATTCTGCCTGAACTGGCCCGTATCTTTGCCGACACCAAAGCCACGGATGCCCAGCGGCTAGGCGCTGCCAATGCGTTTGCTGATTATGCAACCAACGATATTGAAAAACTAACGGAATTGCTGACCATCGCTACGCCGGAACAGTATGCTGTGTTGTTTCCGATTGTGTCGGCCAGTCCGACGCCAACAACCATCGCGGACCTCGGCAAGATTGTCGCTGTTCAACCCGAGGTGGACATGGATACACTCTCGAGGGTACCTTTCGGACAGCGGCGCGCGAATGCAGCGGCGACGTTATTGAGAATGGGCGAACGAGAAATGATTTTTCCCCTGTTTGAAATGACGGATGACCCCGAGGCGCTCACTCAGTTTATCTTTCGCTGCCGTCCGCGTGGCGTCGGCGTGGAAGCTTTGCTTGACTGTTTTCAACTCGTTTGCACTGCTCCGATGGATCGGTACCCCAAACATGCACGCTTCGCCATCCTGTTAGGGTTGGCCGAATTCGATTTGGCCGAGATTCCCGAAACGCGGCGCGAAGCATTGCTAACGCAGTTGATTGCCATGTAT
>JAEUIP010000096.1 GCA_016795075.1 Planctomycetaceae bacterium
GAGAGCCAAGGCGTTCGGGAAATTCCCAACGGGACTTGACCCTGAATTCGGCCCGCGGGTTTGGGCTATTGTCGGATCGGGGGCAATGGGCTAAAACTAACTTGATCTGCGAAGGAATTGGGTCGTGGCATTTTCACGAATTTCGATCCGAATTCGGAGCTGCCGATGGAACATTGCCCCTCGAGCACGGCTGGCACGATGAGGCAGATAAAAGAACAGGTCAAGAGAAACTCACGGATAGGATTGGAAGAGGTCAAGGAACATGAATCGCAAGGGTTCTCGGTTTGCTGGTGTTGGTGTTGCCATCGTGACTCCGTTTCGTGACGGTCGAGTGGACGTCGAAACCCTGCGACAACAGATCGATTTTCAAATCGATGCGGGTGTCCAGGTGATCGTGCCGGTGGGGACCACGGGCGAGAGCCCGACGTTGAGTCATGACGAACACGAACAAGTCATTACGGAAACCATGCAGCATGTCGCTGGTCGTTGTCTGGTAATGGCGGGAACTGGTTCGAACAGCACCGCGGAAGCCATTCGTTTGACTCGGTGGGCTGCCAAAGAGGGTGCGGACGCAGCTCTGTTGGTCGCTCCTTATTATAACAAACCAACGCAGGAAGGTTTCTACCAGCACTACAAAGCCGTGTCCGAACAATGCGACATTCCCTTGTGTGTTTACAACATTCCTGGCCGTGCTGCGAAGAACATCGAACCGGAAACCATGGCTCGATTGTCCGATCTCGAAAATATCGTGATGGTTAAAGAAGCCACTGGGCAAATGGATCAAGCCAGTCAGATTCTGCTGGAGACAAATCTTACGGTGCTCTCGGGTGACGACAGCATGACGTTGCCGCTAATGAGCGTGGGTGGCGAAGGAGTGATTAGCGTTGTCGCCAATATTGTGCCTGGCGATCTGTTGAAACTTGTAAACGCCGTGAATCGTGACGATTGGGCACTTGCTCAGCAAATGCATCGCAAGCTATTTACGTTGTGTCGCGATTTGTTGTCGTTGGCCACCAATCCGATCCCGATCAAGATGGCGATGAAAATCTTGGGCCGCGATACCGGTGACTTGCGATTGCCCATGACGCCTTTGACCGAAGCTCAGACCAGCCGCCTGCAAATGACCCTGTTGAAGTATGGGCTGGTCGACTTGGTCGCCTAGGTTGGTGGCTCTTGGTTGAGTGATTCTTGGGTAGTGCCGAACGCAAAATGTGCCAAACGTTTTGTGGTTGGTCGTTGCACGCATGGACACCCAGGTTTGGGTCGCTTTACGGGGTGGTGTTGGGCTTCTGTCGGCGGACAAACTGAAAAATGTGTCCGCAAACGCACTCTCTGACTGAAGCCCGTCCACCACGTTTTGTCCGTTCATGATGCTCGGAAGCCGTCGTGTTAATCTCCACGCGGCGAAGCTCCTAGCATTACCACCCACGTGTCGGTGAATTCCACCGGAACCAGCGTGGCGTGCTCGAGCGGTTGACGGCATGGATGTTGCCGGGGTAACTGCCGAAATCCAAATTGTAGGCGTTCGAGTAGCCTGGCGAAACAATTCCATGGACCATGGAGCTTGCTGGGGTGGTCATTAGTTCGCTGTTGACGGCCGAATAGGGATGGTAGTAACTGGAGTCCGTCAAAGGCTCCTTCACATGATAGCCGCTGCCGGGAAAAACCCCGATCGTGCGAAAGGTACTTCGCGCGATCTGAGCACTGGCGGAGTTCGCCACCAGACTGCTCAAGAAGATGATGAATACCAGCAAGCCCAAGGCTCGAATGATGACCGACATTTTGCTTCTCCGTTTGGAACGACCGTAGCACCGGAACTTGGACTTACGACTTCACGTCCGCGCGCAACGCAACGGCCGACTTTGGGAGCCAGAGTCCGTTCGAGGGTATCGGTTCGCGGTCCAGTATTGCTCGCCAAAATCACTCGAGAGTTCGATTGACGGCATGAAGTGATTTGCGGCATTTTGGGAAAGTTTGCCGTTTGCGGCAACAAAGCGGGCTTATCAAGCATGTACGAATGCGGAATAATGTCGGCTCCCGAATAAACCAACTTGCTTCCGGTCCCCAAAACTCCACAGATATTACCAAGCCGATGAATCAACCATCCGAAAAACAAGCCTCGAATCCGTCTGGGTCTTTGATGGACAAGATCGTTGCCCTCTGCAAGCGACGTGGATTCCTGTTTCAATCGAGCGAAATCTATGGTGGGATCAACGGGTTTTGGGACTATGGCCCAATGGGCGTGGAGTTGAAGCGGAACCTGAAAAACGCGTGGTGGGAAGACATGATCCAATCGCACAACGATTTGGATGTTTTGCCTGGAGCGCCCGAAGCCTACAGCATGACGGGTATCGACACCACGATCATCATGCATCCGCAAGTGTGGAAGTGCTCGGGGCATTACGATCTGTTCCACGACATGATGCAGTCCTGCCAACATTGTAAGAAGCTGTTTCGCGCGGATCATGTTGCTGGACTACTGACCGAGTCGGAATGGGTGGCATCGCTCAAGAAGCATGTCGTCGAATTTACCGAGTTGAAAGAGGTATTGAATTTTGAAGTCAACGAACTGCAACGTTGGCTCGAGAAAAAAGCGAAGAACGTGGCTCCTGGTTTGGCGGCGATTCACGATGTGCCGGGCTTTATGGACCGCGTCCGAACGACAGTCGCGGCCGGGCCTGTAACGGCGGGGGATTTGCTCAAGCTGTTGGGTACTCCGCTTGGAAGTGCTTTGGCCCTGCCCTGCCCTGCCTGCGGTGGTCTGCTCAATGCGCCACGAGAATTTAATTTGATGTTCCAGACTTATACCGGAGCTCTACAAAGCGAAGAGAACATGGCCTTCTTGCGCCCCGAAACGGCGCAGGGAATTTTCGTCAACTTCAAGAACGTCATGGATTCGTCGCGGTATAGCTTGCCGTTGGGAATTGCTCAAATCGGCAAAAGTTTTCGCAACGAAATCACGCCGAGGAACTTCACGTTCAGATCGCGCGAATTCGAACAAATGGAGATCGAGTTCTTCTGCCATCCGGCTCAGTCCAGTGACTGGTATCGGTACTGGCGAGATCGTCGAATGCAGTGGTACCAAGACTTGGGGATCAGCAAAGACCGGCTAATTTTGCGGGAGCATGAACCGTCGGAGTTGGCTCATTATTCGGTTGGCACGGCGGATATCGAATACGCGTTTCCATTCTTGCCGAAGGGGGAATTCGGCGAATTGGAAGGTATCGCACATCGAGGCGATTTTGATTTACGCAGCCACATGGAAGGCAAGTTGGACGAAAAAGAACGCCCGCTCAAGGTTCAATTGAACGAGAATGGGCAGCCGAAGTATCGTGGCAGTGGGAAAGACTTGTCGTATCGTGATGGGATCACGAACGAAAAATATATTCCGCACGTGATTGAACCCTCGGCTGGTGCCGATCGTGGGACCTTGGCGTTCCTATGTGAAGCCTATTACGAAGACCAAGCACCAGACGAAAATGGCGCGATGCAGACGCGAGTCGTGATGCGATTCCACCCCCGTCTCGCGCCAATCAAAGCCGCCGTCTTCCCGCTGGTGAAAAAAGACGGCATGCCCGAACTGGCCAAAGAAATTTACTTGGCGTTGAAGAAACGCTGGGTGGTGTTCTACGACGAGAAAGGCGCGGTGGGCCGTCGCTATCGACGTCAAGATGAAGCGGGTACGCCTTACTGTATCACGGTCGATGGACAGACGCTGCAGGATCGTACGGTCACAATCCGCGACCGAGATTCTCTGGAGCAGGTTCGCGTCCCGATGGACGGCATCGTCGAGGAAATCGGCCGACGAATGCAGGGGTAGACGCCGTGGATTCCGCAAACATCTCGCGGGCGTCAAACCGAATTCGCTCTCCCGAACGCGACTTGATACTCGGCCAAATCGCTCCACGTATTGGCGATTTGGCAGAGTAGGCAGCGTTCGAAACGCGATATCCAGCGCATGTCTACTCGAGGTGGTTCCGGAGTCCAGTCGAGCCATCCGCCGGTCGCTTCGCCCTTGTCATTCAACGTGTCCCAACGTGGGTCTCTGACTGGCCACGGACCTTCTGTGGAAGTTGGCCCCAGAACAAACGGTCGATCGACGCCCCCGTGATCCGGCACTGAGGAAAAGTCCCAAAATAACTTCCCGAAGTGGGAGAATCCGACGTGGATTGATCTGCGAACTCCCAACGTTGAGTCTTGCGAGCCACCGAATGGCCGGAGCCACCGAATGGCCGGAGCGGCAGAGCGATAAAATTCGAGCGTTTGGAGATCCCTGCGGATGGGAGAGCCGAGCTGCGGATGAACCTCTGGGGCCGCTTCCTTGACCGACAGGAGCCCACTCCAGTTTCCCCCCAGATTTAGTGGTTTACATATCGTAATATGTCGATATAATTAAGTGTAGCCAAGGCGGGGTGGTTGGTTAGCGAGTGGGTTTGGGGGCGAGTTTTTCCGCGGGATTGGGAGATTTTTGATGTTGCTCAAGTATTTTTACGACCAGACCTTGGCTCATGCCTCTTATTTGGTTGGTTGCCAGAAATCGGGGACGGCGATTGTGGTTGACCCAGGGCGTGACGTGCAGCCTTACCTCCAAGTCGCGGCGGAAAACGGCATGAAAGTGTTGGGAGTGGCCGAAACCCACATCCACGCAGATTACGTTTCCGGAGCCCATGAATTGGCGGCACGAGTCGGAGCGAAGCTGTATGTTTCCGACGAAGGTCCGGCCGAATGGAAGTACCAATATGTTGCTCGGTACGATCACCAGCTCTTGAAAGACGGCGATGAATTCAAGGTTGGCAACATCAAGTTTACGGTCGTTCACACCCCTGGCCATACGCCCGAGAGCATTTCGTTTTTGCTGACGGACCAAGGGGGCGGAGCCACCGAGCCGATGGGGATATTCACGGGTGACTTTGTGTTTGTCGGGTCGATTGGTCGGCCGGACTTGCTAGAAGAGGCCGCTGGGATTTTTGGCAGTGCCAAGGTCGGCGCGCATGAGTTGTTTGCGTCCGTACAAAAGTTTCGTGCGCTGCCGGATTATCTGCAAATTTGGCCGGCTCACGGGGCCGGTAGTGCCTGTGGCAAAGGCTTGGGGGCTATCCCCTCATCGACCGTTGGTTATGAAAAGCGGTTCAACCCAGCGCTGCAATTCACCGATGAAGGTGATTTTGTCGACTATATTTTGGCCGACCAGCCGGAAGCGCCCAAGTATTTTGCGGTCATGAAACGAGTCAATAAAGTTGGCCCGGAACTATTGGGGACAGACACCCCGGTGGTTCCGTTGTCCGCGAAGCAGTTTGCTGGCCGGGAGCCGGCTGCGACGTTACTGGACTTGGCCGACAAGAGTAACTTTCGCCTGGCGCATGTACCTGGTTCCTTGAACATTCCGACTTCGGGCTTGGCAGCCTGGGCGGGATGGATTCTTGATTACGCGCGTCCCGCCTATTTGCTTGTGGAAAATGCGGAGAGTGCCGAAACCGCGCAAGCGATCAAGACGCTCGGGAAGATTGGTTTCGACCGAGTCTTGGGCGTGTTCACTCGTTCGGAATTGGAGCAGGCCGGGCTATTGACGGCTTCTTACTCGCAGTTGACCGCCAAAGAATTACAACCTTTGATCGCGGCCGGTGGAGTCCAGCTCCTCGACGTTCGTTCGAATGACGAATGGAAAGCGGGGCACATCCCGCAGGCGACTCATGCTTTCTTGGGCAAGCTGCCTCAATACCTGAAAGCACTGACGGACACGCGGCCGATTGTGGTACAATGCCAGGCCGGGACTCGCTCGGCGATTGCCGCCAGCGTCGTCATGGCGAGTGGCCGTGAAGTCATCGACTATGCGGGCGGGTACGTGGCATGGCGACAATCGCAAGTTGGGGACCCCTCCCCACCGGTTGCCGCTTGTAGCATTCGTTAGCCCATCGATTGAAGATCGCATGAATCGTCCGTTACCCTCCGACGAGTATATCGAACAGGCTCACTTGTTCGATTCGTTGGCCAAGCAAGTCTTGTTGGAATTGGAACTGCAGCAGCCCTTGCAAGTGCTGCTGCAGTGGCTCAAGCAGGAGGTCTTGGCCACCACCAAGCTGCCGCTGGCTATCGACTACATGATTGCCGAAATCAAGCATGTGGGTACGATCGGGACAGCATTCTCGAAGCTCTCCCACTATTTCTCCTCGTTCCAAACTTATTTGATCAATGAAGCCGAATCGGAGCGAGGTCGCTTCGATATTTGGCAGGCGTTTCGAATCTTGCAGCAAGACGCCAAGCTCCGCGCCAGCGGGGCGTCGGCGAATGCGATGTTCTTTTTTCAATTCGAAACACTCTGCCGAAACCGTTTGAGTTACGACCATGGCATCGAAGCGATGTCGCGTGACTTTTTTTACGATCCGATTTGGTCGGCGTGGATTTTGGCCGTTCGCCACAAGATCGGTTTGGTGGATTTGACGGATCTGGTTTACGTACATAGCCAGTACTACGTCGACAACGAATCGCGGCGAATGGAGGCGGATATCGAACTGCCTCAACCACTTCTGTTTTCCGAAAAAGAGGGCCGGATTGCTCTAGCCAATCGACATAAAGAGCCGCTATTCTTCTTCTCGAGCTTGCAACGGCACTTGGGGATTCCGGCCACGCCGCTCGTCCCCAAGCCAAGTGAATCGGCGCGTTTGGTGCCCAGGTTGGTTCGAGACATCGAGCGTTTGGAGGTTCGCATCCGATTGCTGGAGGAGGAACAAAAGCAAAAGGGGATCGATCTCTCGCAGTTTTACGAAAAATATTCGAAGCCACCCCGTAGTCTCGACGAGTAAGCTGGTGCCGATGTGGCCACGCTTGTTCGAGTGTGGCGACGGACGGCAAACACGCCTGGGCGAGCCTCGCCAGCGATTCATCGCTCCTCGCTTGTGAAACGCCTCAAGTACCGCATGCTTGAACCGTCCCCACCGATTTCGTAGGTACGACAATTCGCGAAACGAACAAGAACGCAGGATGGTCCTGTGTTTGTTTGCTTCGCCGAGGATCGCCCCCAAGAGTTGCCAAATGATCCAGCGTGTTTTTCTGGTCGCGAGCGCGAGTTTGCTCGCGAATTTTCTGTTGGTAGGCCTGATCGCTGCGCAAAATCCAAGTCCAGAGTCTGACGAGTCTGGCCTTGGTCGCAAGGTTGCTCCGATGGTCGTGGATTCCCCCGCGGCGTCAATTGGGAAGCCCGTTGTGAACTTCAAGGCCACCGACATTTTGGGACACGGCTTCGACTTGCGGCGCTACGCGGCCGGGTCGCCGGTCGTAATCGCTCTGACGAGCACGACTTGTCCTCTATGTCAAAAATACGGCCCAACCCTGGCCGAGCTTGAAAAGACATTTCTTCCCCGCGGCGTGAAGTTCGTTTTTATCAACTCGATTGCGACGGACACACTGGAAGAAGCCAAGCAAGCCTCTCAAGAACTCGGTTGGCAGGGACCATTGCTCTTGGATCGGAACCAAGAGTTGGTGAATGGTTTATCCGCCGAATCCACAACGGAAGTGTTTTTGCTGGATCAAGAATTGAAGCTCTGTTATCGTGGGGCGGTAGATGATCAGTATGGGCTGGGCTACACCAAGTCGCAGCCTCAGACCGAGTACTTGAAGACAGCGATCGAGCAACTGTTGAGTGAGCAGCCCGTTTCGCCGAAACAAACGACGGCTCCTGGTTGCCGAATCATGCCAGTCAGCACAGTCGAGCGGTCGCTGGAATACCATCGTGATGTAGCGAGAATTGTGCAGAATCATTGTGTCGAATGTCATCGCGACGGAGGAGTCGCTCCGTTCCCACTGGAGACACCTGAACAATTGGTTGCTCACGCCGGGATGATTGTGGAAGTGATTGCCAACCGTTCGATGCCGCCCTGGTTTGCCGCGGCGGATCAGGACCGTCCGCATCGTTGGATCAACGACGCGGGTTTATCGGAGCGCGAACAACAGGTCGTGATCAAGTGGCTAGAGTCCGCCCATGCGTTGGGCGAGCCAGCGGTCGGTCCGGTGCCCCGAGTCTTCGAATCGCGCTGGACGATCGGCACACCCACCTTGGAAGTTCGTTTGCCTCAACGAAACCGGATCCGTAGTAGTGGCTATATGGATTACCTCCACCAAAGAATCGCGTTGACGCATAACGAAGATCAATGGATTCAAGCCGTCGAGATCCGACCAACGGCACCCGAAGTGGTGCATCACGTTTTGGTTTATGCAATTCCTCGTGGTTCGGATGAAGTCGAGATTGATGAACGCAGTCATTTTCTCGCGGCGTATGCACCTGGGAATAACCGTCAGGTTTTTGGAGCGGGCTTTGCGAAGAAACTGCCGGCGAACCACGACCTTATCGTGCAATTGCATTACACGCCGATCGGTCGAGCGACGTTCGATCAGACGGAGATCGGATTTCAGCTTTCCGAAGTTCCGCCCCAACACGAAATCAAGGTTTACGGAGTATCCAATACGGATATTCAGATCCCGGCGGGGGCCGCCAATCATCCGGAAGTTGCAACCTTGAAGGTGCCGCGCAGCGCTTACCTCACTGCATTTTTCCCCCACATGCATTTGCGCGGCAAATCGTTTCGATTTGATCACCAAACGAACGAAGGCACGCGACCGTTGCTGGACGTCCCGCGGTACGACTTCAATTGGCAGTTGGAGTACCGGTTGCTTAACCCGCAATTGATCTCGCGCGGTGATCAGATCGTGGTCACCGGTTGGTTCGACAACTCAACGGGAAACCCGAGTAACCCGGAACCGACCAAGACCGTGCGTTGGGGCGACCAAACGGACGAAGAAATGTTGATTGGTTATGTGGAATACTATTACGCCGACACGGAACCGGGTAAGATCGAACGGTCGCGAGCCACAAAGCGCGATTAATTCACAAGGTAGCAGAAGAACTCCGTGTGCCGGCCGCCACTCGTTCAACGGCGAGTTGCGAGAGTCACGACCGCCGATCCGAGACCGCCGGTCACTTTTTGAGGGCGCGGAATGTGGCAAGTGCCCAATTCGGAACGTCATTGCACGATATTGGGCTGAACCCTGTATTTTCATGAGGACTCCAGTGACGGAACCCGAACCAGATCCCTCCGCGGACATCGCCCAAATTCCTGGTCAAGTAACGGGACACCTATCAGGCCAAATCGACCGTTATAGTTTGGCCAAGAATTGGTTGCCTAGGTATACGGGCATGCCACTGGAGGAGTTTGGCGAGTACATCTTGTTGACGAATTTCCACAACTACTTGGAGTTGTTTGCGGCTCGGTTCAAATGCCAGATTCGCGGTGTGGGACGCCCGATGCAAGCGGCCACGTCGGCGGACGGTCTCACGATGATCAACTTCGGGATCGGGAGTGCCAATGCGGCGACGGTGATGGACCTATTGTCGGCGATTCGTCCCAAGGGGGTGTTGTTCTTGGGCAAGTGTGGTGGTTTAAAGCACTCGTCGGAAATTGGCCACTTTATATTGCCGATTGCGGCGATTCGTGGTGAAGGAACGAGTCTGGATTATTTTCCACCGGAAGTTCCGGCGCTGCCCAGCTTCAAGTTGCATAAATTTGTTTCGAACATTTTGTTGGATTCGCAATTGGATTATCGGACAGGAGTTGTTTACACGACCAATCGACGGCTATGGGAACACGACGATTCGTTTCGCACCAAGATGCAGGACATGACTTGTATCGCGGTGGACATGGAAACAGCCACGTTGTTTATCGTCGGGCATTACAATCAAATCGCACGAGGGGCGTTGTTGTTGGTTTCGGACGTGCCCATCACGCCGGACGGGGTGAAGACGGAAGCCAGCGACCAACGTGTGACACAAATGTGGGCCGAGCGTCATTTGGATATCGGCATCCGGGCGATGGCGACCATTGGCCAAAGCGGGGAAGAAATCCGCCACTTCCGCTACTAAGAGACGCTCGCTTTGCAAGGTTCGTTTTGGGGCTGAGCAAAGGCCATTTCGCGACTGTTGGCGAATTATTTGAACCGCCAACGACTCGGTGGACCTGATTCTTACACGCGGCCACTCAAATTCTGGTTTTCGCTCCGTGCGTTGGCTGCTGGGGTACGGGTTCGTAACGATTCCCGGGAAGTCAGCTACGACACGACATGGGGAGACACGACATGGGGACAGTCACCTCACCAGGTACGCGACGGGGGACAGTCACCTCACCAGAGGGAAGCTACATGGGGGGACGGGACGGGGGACAGTCACCTCACCAGAGGGACGCTACATGGGGAGCTGCATGGGGGGGGAGCTGCATGGGGACACACACGACACCAGCGGCTCGCCACGATGGACAGTCATCTCACCAGCGCGGCACAGGGACAGTCACCGCGGCCGAAGGCACAAGCATGGGGGGAGCTGCATGGGGACACACACGACACCAGCGGCTCGCCACGGGGGACAGGCATCTCACCAGCGCGGCACGGGGACAGTCACTGCGGCCGAAGGCACAAACATGGGCACGAGCACGGGGACGATCACGGGGGACGAGCACGGGGACAGTCACCTCAGCTGCGGCGCGGCACGGGGACGACGCGACATGGGCATCGGAGTGGGGACAGTCACCTCCATCGCGTGACGTGGGGTCAGTCAACTCGGCAGAGCAACTTCCTGGGGACAGTCACCGCGGCCGAAGGCACAAGCATGGGTACAAGCATGGGCAAGCATGGGGACAGTCACCTCATGACACAGTCACCTCATCACAAGCATGGGGACAGTCACCGCAGCAGCGCGGCATGGGGACAGTCACCTCAGAAGTGGCCCGGGGACAGAGTTGCGGCATCGGGACAGACACTTCGGCTGCCGCGTGGGGACCGGCACGGGGACAGTCACCACTGCGGGGCACAAGGCATGGGGACAGTCAGCGCGACCGAGTTCACCAGCATGGGGACAGTCACCTAACAGAGGCACCACCAGGTGCACCGGCATGGGGACAGTCACCGCGGCCGTCACCACGACCTCAGCAGAGGAACGGCCTGGGGACAGTCACCGCGATCGAATTCAACGGCATGGGGAGGCCGGCATGGGGACAGTCACTGCGGCCGGGCACAAAGCATGGGGACAGTCACCGCGGCCGGATTACTGCGACCGGAATCACCGGCCTGGGACCAGAATCACCGGCCTGGGGCACTGGCAAGGGGGACATTCAACTAATCAGCAACGCGGCACGGGGACAGTCACGTCAGTTGCGTCGTGGGGGCTGGCATCGGGACACTAGTTTAGGGGGCTTGTTGCGGTTTCTTGTTGAATTACTCGGTCCGGTCGGCGGGCTTCGCCTGCCTGGGTTTTTCGAGGGTAGGTGCCGAAGGTTGACAATTGGTACCTGATCAAGTCTCATGGTGACTGGGCCCAGCCAGAAGCGGACAAGTCACTCGGTGTGTCGCGTGTTCGTTTCCAACAATCAACTCAAAGGAATTTTCAATGAATCGCCAATCTCATACAGGTTTGGAAAGCCACGGGAACTCGACGGAGAGCCTGAGCGTCGATCGCCGCAAGTTCCTAGTCGCGGCCACTGGGGCGGTCGGCGCCGTTGCCGCTCTTAGCAATTCTTCGGCTTTCGGTTCGGGATTCACGTCTGTAGCCGACGCGTACACGTTGCCGAAACTGGCCTACGACTACAATGCCTTGGAACCCTTCATCGATGCCAAGACGATGGAGATCCATCATACGAAGCATCATCAAGCTTACATCAACAACGCCAATAAGGTTTTGGCGGAGCACGCGGAGCTGGCGAAATTGACCCCCGAGAAACTGGTGCAATCTTTGGATCAAGTCCCGGAAGCGGTGCGAACCACGTTGCGGAACAATGCTGGCGGACACGTGAATCACACGTTGTTCTGGGAAGTGATGGCACCGGGAAAAGGTGGCAAACCACAAGGCAAGTTGATGGAAGCGATTCAGAGCACTTTTGAAAGCTTTGAGAACTTCCAAACGGCCTTCAACCAAGCCGCGACGACTCGGTTTGGCAGCGGCTGGGCATGGTTGGTCAAGAGCGACAAAGGGCTGGAAGTCACCAGCACCGCGAACCAAGATAGTCCGTTGATGGATGGCAAGACGCCGCTATTGGGTCTGGATGTTTGGGAGCACGCGTACTATTTGCATTATCAAAACCGTCGCGTCGATTACATCACCGCTTGGTGGAACGTTGTCAACTGGGACGCCGTCGCCAAGCGATTTGCGTAACCTTCCGGCAGCCATTGGCTGAGAAGCGCATCGACTAATTTCGTAGAGAATCGTCAGCCTGCCTAAAGTTGGTACGGAATACCGTTCAACGAAGCAATGAAGTAGGCACATTCCATACGCCGCAATTGTCAAGAAGCATCCGTTTTTTGAGGATCAGCCGACGGCACACGGAGTGTGCCTGCTACTCATTGAACGGGCAAGACTTTTGCGTCTAAATCAGCTCACCAAGTGTTCCGTACAGATTGCAGTACCTTTGCCGTCGGACAACGGCAACATCAGCGAGTCCTTGTGAGCAAGCAACCAATGGATGACAACGAAACATTTTCGCCAACCGAAACCGTTAAAGGCAACTGGTCCATCGACTATGCGAGGAAGAAACGTCGCATCTTGATGTGGTTGCTCGGGTACGCGGCAGCGTTTGGAGTGGTGTGCTGCTTTTTCACGGAAGAGAGCAAGCTTGTGGACTTTATAGTTGGCTTGCCTGGACTTTTGTTAGGGCTTTCGTGGTGCTTTACGGATGCGGCCGAACGCAATCACCGCATCGGGGGCCTGATGAAGGTACTTCTTGTGTTCTTTTTTTTGGTTGCGTTTCCGATTTACCTGCTGCAAACACGCGGTTTCCGGGGGTTCAAGTCACTGGGGTTGGCACTGTTGTTCATCGCAACAATGTTGGCCTGCACGGTAGCGACTATGTTAGCCTCATTGTACTTATGCGACGTCTTCGGACTGACGGTACTTGAGTACTGATGCCCTTCCGCTGCATCACGGGAGAAGTTTAGAACTCCTTTGACCCGCGGTCGGCTCCCCTTTCAGCGAGAAGTTTCATGCCGCAGTACCTTGGTCTTGTCTCACTTGTCGTCCGGGACTACGACGAAGCCATTGCCTTCTACGTCGAGAAACTTGGCTTCACCCTCACGGAGGATACTTACCAGCCGGCCCAAGACAAACGCTGGGTCGTGGTGTCGCCACCCGGTGCGAAGGAGTCCCGGGTACTTCTAGCGCGAGCCAATTCGGAACACCAGGCGTCGCGAGTCGGGGATCAAACGGGTCACCGTGTCTTTCTCTTTCTCTATACCGACGACTTCTGGCGAGACTACCATGCGTTCAAGGACAAAGGTGTCGAGTTTGTCCGAGAGCCAAAGGTCGAGGACTACGGAACGGTCGCGGTCTTCAAGGACTTGTACGGTAACCAATGGGACCTGATTCAAAACAATTCGACGGTTTCCGAAGGATGATGCCTAACTCTTTATCCAAACGGAGTAGCAACGTCATCCCACCGAGTCCCCGTCCTTGGCAACCATGGAACCGATCCCACGCCTGATCCAAAGTTGTTGGCCGTGGGAGATCGGATTCGGATACTCCGAGTGCCCGAAGATGATCTGCGACGACGCGTCCAGGATATCGAAACTGGTTCTGCGTTGCCTGGCATCACCGCCGATCGCATCGAACGGAGTATCCATCAGACACCGGTCGTTCCAATATGCCGAGTCGATGAAGACGGATATGTCTGGTACGTGACGACAATTACAGGCGCTGACGGAATTGAAGAGCTTCGTTCGCTGATCGTGTACAATGACGACACTTGGGAGAAAATCGAAAAATCCATCTCGTCATTGGAACGCGGGTAACCACACGATCAGCTTGAACTGTTGCAAACGCGGGCCGTTGATCAAAATCGTTCTCCCGGGGACGCGACCCGAGAGATTGTGGTTTGACATTGTCGAGTTGCATCCGAAGAGTCGTCGATCGACTAATGGCCAGCCAGCTACCCACCCACTTGGTCACGGACTACTTGAGTCACAACCGACTCGCTCAGAAGAAACGGAAAGTTTGACTCGATACGCAACCTCGGATAGACTGGCCCGCGTTACCCAGCGCCATTGCGGATTGCGTAAGAGAAATAAGTGCAAACGAAGTCGATGAAAATTGTCATGATGCGAGTGAATGTGGTTGATCCACCCGTTGGTGTTATGTTCGCTTTGCAAGAAGGTACATGCGGCCTTTTCGGGCCGCTGAAGAGCGACGGAGCTCCTTTGGCTTTTGACTTCACTTTGAAGGTCGCTGACTTGGACTCCGAGCCGATTCGGCTTACCGGACCGTTCGCACAAGGCCCGGCAGCAGCTCGTTTTGTATACCTTTGCTCAGGAGTTCGTGCGGGTCAAATTGGTTCTTGTTGGGAGCGGCGGGCAAAGGTTCCGTTGAGTGGGTTAAAAGCGGAATTGGTGATGGAGGCAATGGAGCGGAGTGCGACCGTGGTAGGGACGATATCCGGAATCGCCAAAGATGGGGGGCCTGCCTGTGCCAGTGTGAAATTGCTAGACGGTTGGAATCTGGCGTGAATTTGTCGTACCGAACGCAGATTTCAAGGTCATGGATGTGCCATCGGTTCGAGGCGCCGCAACTATCGTCGAACGGACAGCCTCATGAGAGTCCAACGTATGAGTAAATTTGTGACCGTGTTGATGTTATTCCTTCATGTGTCGTTTTTGGGCCGTTGTGAGATAGCCATAACTGCCCAAAGCACCGTTCGAAGCACCGGTGCGGCCGCTGCCTATTTCAACGCGCCGGTACAAATTCAAGACCTGGAGAAACCGGCTTCAGCAGACCAAGTGCCATCGCAGCAATCGCTTGTCATCGACGTGGATTCAAAGGCTGAAATTGGCGGCGTGGTTCGTTGCGTATTTCAGGATTCGCAGGGCGTGCTGTGGGTCGGTGGTGAAGGCGATCTCTTTCGCAACGACGGGAAGACCGTCACCAGCTACGATATCAAAGACGACTTGGGCAACCGCGTAACGGTCAAACAAATCATCGAGGATCATGCGGGTCACATTTGGTGTGCTACGACCGGAGGCATCACGCGAATTGCGGGAAAATCATTTACCAGCTTTGGTGAGAAAGACGGCTTGCTAAGCCGAAGTGTTTGGAGCATCGCGGCAGATAAAGACTCCATTTGGATTGGTACGATCAAGGGTGTCTGTCGATTTGACGGTCATGGCTTTACAGAATTTTCAATTCCGGCATCTACACCGGATCCTACCCGAGGGGTAACCAGTGCCAAGATCGTCCATTGTATTGTCGTGGATCGCATCGGCCGAGTTTGGTTTGGCACCAACGGCGGGGCGTATATCTACGATGGGAAGGTTCTTACCAATCTTTCAACAAAGGACGGCTTACCGGATGATGTCGTGCACAATATCCTGGAAGACCGAGCGGGCAACTTCTGGTTTGGGACCACTCACAACGGAATTAGCCGCTACGATGGCGCCGTGTTCACGAATTTCACTGCGGACAAAATCGTCGCGGGAGACGAGATTTGGTGCATTGAGGAAGATTCCGCGGGGAATGTCTGGTTTTCCGGCAAGCGGTTTGGAGTGTACAAGTATGATGGAACGAAGTTTACCCATTTCGGCGAAAGCGCTGGCCTTGATTCTCCGGGGCTGATGTCGATTTTGGCAGATAACCAGGGACGCGTGTGGCTGGGCGGAGTGAATGGTCTTTTTCGATACGACGGCAACTTGTTTGTTCCAGTCACAAAAAATGGTCCCTGGCAATAAGATTCGATGATGGCCAAGCCCAGAACTTTTGTATACTGTTACGGATTTGATTTCGATGATTTTTGTTGTGCGAATCAACCTGAAATAAGACGACAATGCCATGCCAGCGGGCCGTTCCAGTAAGAACTCCAAGCCGAAGCCGAGCGAACCGGTCAAGCGAGTCCCAAAACGCCGAGAGGCTGTGAAGTTGAAGGAATCGATGTTGACTGGCAAAGCCAGCCCCGCGAAGGCAGCGGATGGCGATGAACCAGTCTTTGCTTACATTGCTAGTCTGCCCCAACCACAGCGTGGTATCGCGGAACGCATCGATGCATTGGCGGCCAAGGCGCTGCCCAACCTAAAGCGATCCGTGAAATGGGGCATGGCGTATTATGGGGTTGGCGACGGTTGGTGCTTTTGTTGTGGCGGGTTCGCTGTGCACGTCAAGCTTATGTTTGTGAACGGCGTGACGTTGGAACCTGTCCCCCCGGTGACTCCGGTTGCGATGGGCAAGGCAACGCGTGGCGTCGAGCTGCAATCGATCGACGACATTGACGAACGCCAAGTTGTAAAATGGATGAAGCAAATTACAGCCGCTCCCGGTGTTGGGCGAAAGAAGAAGTAACCTAGAGCCTCGCGGCGAAGGGTTCTATGCTGTCTGCCGAACCAAAGACGACACGTCAAATTTGATCGAGCTTTCCACAAAGTTAAACTCGAGTTAGCCCATTTGGGGATCGGCTCTATGGAATTCTGCGATGAAGATACTTGATGAACATCTTGTTGTGGGTTTTGCAAGTGCTGACGGCTTTTCTATTCGCGGCCTCGGACGTGATGAAGGTCTTTATGTTCGACCAGATTAGCGGTGACGTGCCGTCGTTCGGTGCTTTACATCGGCAGGTCTGGATGGTTCTGGGCTTGATGGAACTTTGTTGTGTCGTTGGTTTGATCGCTCCGGGGGCGTTCCGTTGGTATCCGATCCTCACGGTAATCGCGGCGGGGGTCTTGGCGATGGAGAATCTGGTGTTCGTTTGGGTTCACG
>JAEUIP010000097.1 GCA_016795075.1 Planctomycetaceae bacterium
GGTACTGATTACCCTGGTTGCTTTTTTATGCGGATCGCTGATTGCAGAGGCACAGTTCGGCACGATTCACATCAACCAGGATATATCCACTGAAACGGAAAGATGGGCCGACAGCCTCGCGCACACTTCAATAAAACCATTTGCGGCCAACATGCCGGCGAAGTTCATGTCTTGGATGACTCGGACGGCTTCCGGCTTTTTCTGTAGACCGATCAACAGCGACTCGCTGTACGGATGAAACTTGGTGGAACGTATATCGATGCGACCGGTCCATCGAGGCCCCATATCGTTGGCCCAACCCTCCATGATCACTGGGCAATGAGAATCATGTGCCTCAAGATTGAATTGGCAATTGTTGTTCTCGAGGTTGATCCGCCCATGGATTTGGGAAACCGGTAGCGGAAACTCGCGATAGACAAATTTTACGTCACGAGCGTCCACGGTTCCTGTACGCCCCAGTGTGCCATCGGGACGCAACACGAACTGCAGGTCGCAGTCGAAATGCCCTTCGGGTTGAAAAGTCTGCCATGCTTGCTGAAGTCGTTCCGACAGTAGTCCCACCCAGCGCTGATTGAAAGGGATTTGTTGACCGCGAACTTGGATTGTGGTTTCGGGCCGCGACCAATCGAGGACTTCCATCCGCCCTGCAAAGTTCCCTTCCGAGACCGATCCAACCACGTCGGTAAATTGGACCCCAGCGACGGTGGCACAAAACTTCGCTCCCGCTCTCAGGATTGGTTGTGGCAATAGAGCATGTTGGACCACAACATCACTCAATTGACCTGTCGCCACGAGTTCTTGAATGCCATATTTTTGCCAGCGACCAACGGGGACGGCCGATTCGCCCGTATTTCCTTCGTTCGCTACCCAAACACCACGCACCTTGGCCTCGTCCAAGGTCACTTGTCCACTGACGCCACTCAAGACTTGCCCTTGCGGCGGTAACCACGGCAAAAAGTTTGCCGATGCTTGCGGGTGCCAATAAAATGGATCGCAATGAATGGATAAATCGTAGCCGATCGAATCTACCCGACCAGAAACTTGAATCGGTCGCTCGGTGAGCCCACGAACTTGGCCGCCAACCTGCCATGCATGGCGCGCGTTGTTCGTTGTGGTTGTCGGAAGTCCGGTCGAGCTAGGGTTTGCAGTCGTTTCAATCGAAGATAAGCCCTGCTCGCGAGTCACTCGGCAATGCAGTCCGCTCACCCGATAGCGTGGTTGCCCGTCTCCACCAGAAACTTGGAAGGTAACATTATCGAACGAAATTGAATTTGGCAGTGCGATCTTACCGGAAGTCGCTGGCAAAGTCAGTTTAGGTAGGTACAAGTGTTGGTCGACAGCCAACGGGAAGTCGACCAGCACATTGTCCAATTCGATCGCCGTTGGCTGGAAATGTCCTTGCAACAAATCGGTCGCCGACCATAACCCCCGGAGCCATAGCGAATCGATTCGAATCGTCGGTCCCGCCGGTACGACCGGACGAAAATTGGGCCTCAACGTCGAGTGTTTTCCCGACCCAGAAACCAGCAGGGTGGAACTGGTCGCTGGGAGTTCGCCATGTCGCCACAGGCTTTGCAGTTGCGACCAATCATGTGGAACGGGCACGCGAATGAGTTCCGCGTTTGGCGCGATCGCACGAAAGGTCAAGCCGCGGAGCCGAATGCCCTCCCCTTCCACAAATTGCAAGGACTCGAACTCCAATTGCCAACCGCTGGCGACTAGAAACTGATTCGCTCGCTGTTGGACCACATGCTTCAGCGACGATCCGACGCGATCCACCGTCAAGAATAACGAAGCCGAGAGCGTGGCAAATACAAGGCCCAAGCCCACGAAGTGTCGAACAAAATGGCGCAGACCCACCGTGACCGCCGCGCGGCAGTTTTCCGAGATGAGTGGTTGCAATGGCGTGGCAGACATGGGGAAAGCCAAGATGGTTGATTCGAGCCTTCCGTGGCCCGATCAGAACCTGACTTTTTTAGCATTTAAGCCCCGTTTCACGTACCCCAACCCATCGTTGCTAGCAGAGGCAGTCGGTCGCGATCCCTGCCCCATGAATCGATGCCTGCAAGGACTAAAACCACGCTCCGGGTTCAAGTCTCAACCCGTTTTTAACTGCGTCTCTACTTTGCGAATTGCTTCGCGCAGATTGAGGGGACGAGACGCCGTTTCCAAGTTTTCGTTTTTTTGCACTGCCGAGCGAATCCGCTTTTCCGCTGCGACAACCGTGCTGTGACGCCGGCCACCAAAGAACTCACCGATTTCTGCTAGCGCCGCGGGCGTGTGTTTCCGAGCCAAATACATGGCCAACATTCGCGCGCCGCTGATTTTCCGAGTTCGTTGACTGCCGTTCAGCTCCGTGGGTTCGATCCCACACAAACCACAAACGGCCTTCTGAATCATCGCTAGCGAACATAATTGACCATTGCTCACGGCGTAATCACTCAAGACTTCCATTGCCGCATTCGGCTGAACGAGCGCACCGCGACTCGATTGAGTGGCCAATAGACGAAACAACGCGCCCGATAATCGCCGCGTGTCCCCGGCGACATGATCCGCCAACCATTCGATCATTCCGGGTGCCAAACTGACACGCCATTGCTCGCACCAACGTTGGCAAATTGCGATTCGAGCTTCGCGGTCTGGCATCTGTAATGGGATGACCAAGCCACTCACCAAACGATTTTGAATCTCGGAGCTCAAAAAACTGAGATCATTCGGATGACGATCCGTGGTTAGGATCAACTGCTTGCCCATGCGAAGCAAGCTATCAATCGTGTGCTGCAACTCAACCAAGGTCGCCTTCTTGCCTTGAAAGAACTGCACGTCCTCCAAAATCAAGAGATCGACATCGCGGAACTGCGATCGCAAACTGGGCAAGCCGGAACCATTCAACGCTTGCAAGAATCGGGTGGTGAACTGCTCCGCCGAAAGCTGCAGTACCGTGTAGTTCGGATTCTTTCGCCGAAGATGTTGCCCTAACCCAGTTGCCAAATGGGTCTTCCCACAGCCGACCGGTCCGAACAGAACCAATGGAGAAATCTGCCCGGGCCGTTGAATTACTTGGTCTGTAGCAGCCTTCGCCAAACTGTTGGCCGTTCCAAATTGAAAATTCGTCAAAGTCATCGCGGCCCGGGCCGACGGTGGCAAGCCATGGCCCTCATCATTTCGTACAACGTGTCCAACGCTGTCGTTGCCACGTATTACCGCATCGCTATCGGGGAACAGGTCTAGTTGACGCCGTTCCGGATCACGATTCTTCCGTTCGCCCCGACGTGCCGCGACGCGAGCTTTTTTGGAAGTCGCAGCCGAGCCATTCGCGGAGCTACTGGAGATGTCATGCCCGGAGTCAAACGCGGCTGGGTCGTCGTCGGCAAAAAGTTGGCCTTGGACCCGCGAGGCCCGAACTTGGAACTCCAACCGCAGGTCCGTACCCCACAACCGAGCGACGGTCTGTTGCAATAGGTTGCCGAACCGATTGCGAATCTGCGTCAATGCGAATTCGGTATCGGCATAAACGCCCACAACCCCCGCTGAGATTTGAAAAGTCTGCTCTTCAAAATACAACTCATATCGATCCGCTCCAACTAATTGGATCAGTGCCGTAACCAATTCGGAGATCAGTCGTTGATCTCCTGCTGACGAATCGGCGAACATCTTGTCCGGATCCGTCTCGGTCGTAAGCGTCTTGCTTGTTGTCATCCCATAACCTTTGCATTGCCATTCTCCTCTTCGAATGTAGTCCTACACGCGAAGGGCTCCTTGCGAAATGTGAAGCAGATTTTAAGAGTGCTAGCAGCGTTGTCAAATCGCTGGAACGATCAAGCGAACCAATTCGATCGGCTCGAACGATCAAACCGGCATTCTATCCCGAAAAACGTTGTCAGGCGGCTGTGGATTTTCTTTGTAGGATTGAATTATCGGATGTCGTAGGTCGGTGGAAAAAATGTCAACGGATTCTTGGCGTGTCGTCAAAACCTGGGTTTGAAACTGTAAAAAAGCGGGCGAAAACGGTCCTTTCTTCCAACGCCGTGTAATTTGCAGCGGCGTAAACGCGTAAAGCCGGCAGATTTTGGCGGTCGACGGCGGTGATAATGCGAGAACGTCCGTTTTGCTGGGCCAGCCGAGCGGCTTCTTGCAGAATTCGAATTCCCCATCCCTTGCCACGCGCCAACGGCGATATCCCGAAATAAATTAGTTCCATAAAATCATTGGTTGGATGATCTGCCAAAATCATTCCACCGAAATCTGTTCCGATTGGGTTGACTTCAACGGCATTGCGTGAGTGTTTGGGGGATTTGTCGAAGCTCGGAGGGGCAAGATCGCGTCCGATGACCCAGCCACGCTCCCAATAGGTTCCCGACGCGATGTAGCCTGCCACGGTATTGGTCAAAGAGCGGCGGCCATTGATGGCCGGACAATCGCGCGACTCGACGTACGTTGCGGCCAATAGTCGATACCACCGTTCCAAGTTCTCAATTTGCGGCGGCACGACAGAAAATACACCGTGATCATTCTCTTGGCAAAAAGGACGACCAGAGACATCGGATCGCTGGTTGTCGGCTGCTGGCGGTGAAATCGGCAAAAGTGGACTGGATAGATAGACCAAGTCGACTAGTTTCTGCAGTCCATTTTGTTGCAGGGCGCTGGAGAAGTCGTGATCGTTGGGTTCGGCGACGGCTTGCAATAGCTCGCAGGTGGACGAACCGGACCATTCCAAAGTGGACCACTTCAACGCTTTGGCAATTAATTGACTTTGGATTTCCATACTGGGTGGTTTCAAATCCATTTCGAACCCATGGGTTCCGTGAATTAACGAAACCGGTTTTCCCAACAGAGCGGTTGCACCAGGAGCAGGATGAGCCCACACAGCGGCGATGGGTAATTTATTGGTGGCGGGGCGAGCAACGAGGAGGCCGCCGAGAAAATCGTGAGCGGTCGCGTCGGGATTCCCTGGCCAAGGTACCAATTGATGCGGCGATGCAGATAGCAAAAAATCGATCTTTTGTTGGTCGGCTGGGCTTCCCTGGACCAGCAGTGCTGGGATCAACGTTTTGGACTCGGTGGGTGTTGGGTTTTCAATCAACATTCGAATAGGCTCGGCCCCGGGACATCGCCTAGTGCTTTGTCGCAGCTGAAAATGGGGGGCTGGTAAAGGTGTCAGGAGTCAATTGTGCGAAGCACCCGCAGGGCCGTTCCGGCAATTGACTCCTGAGACCTTTACCAGACCCGCCCTAAAATTAAGTAGTGACAAAGCACTAGGAACTTGGTGGATTTTCGGTTCTACTATCGCCGGTTTCCCAAGGATCGATTCGCCCTGAACAAGTGACCGGAGGCACTTTTCTCCCGATGTTCGACGACGCGACGTTGCATCAATCCGACGACGAAAAAGCCAACGCGAGCCAACGCAGTTTGGAACGCTCTGGGCCACCGGCGACGATTCCCGGCTACGAACTGGAATATCGCCTCGGCAACGGTGCGTACGGCGAGGTTTGGGCGGCGATGGACAAAACGACCGGACGTCGAGTCGCCATCAAATTTTACACACATCGTGGCACCGTTGATATGGCGATGTTGTCGCGCGAAGTCGAGAAGTTGGCTCGGTTGTCGGCAGTTCGCTACGTGATCCAATTGTTGGATGTCGGTTGGAATGCGTCACCGCCGTATTTTGTGATGGACTTCATCGAGAACGGATCGATTGAAGACTTGTTGCGGCAACATGGGACTTTGCCCAAAGATCAAGCGCTGGAGATCTTCCGCGAGGTCTTGGTTGGCTTGATGCATTTGCATAACAAAGGCATTTTGCATTGCGACTTGAAGCCCGGCAATGTGTTGTTGGACACGGATCTGAAACCACGCTTGGCTGACTTTGGGCAATCGCGTTTGAGCTCCGAAGCAGCGCCCGCATTGGGGACCATGTTGTACATGGCCCCGGAACAAGCGGATTTGAACGCTGTGCCGGACGTCAGGTGGGACATCTATTCCGCCGGTGTCTTGCTGTATTGCATGCTTTCAGGCCAGCCGCCGCATATCGACGAAGCTTGGATGAAACGCATGCAGGCCGCTGGTAATCTCGAACAGCGATTGGAACTTTACCGGCGGCATATTATCTCGGCCAATTTGAGTAAACAAATCAAGTCGGTGGTCAAAGGTGATACGGGCTTGGCTGCGATTTTAGAACAGTGCTTGGTCAGTAATCCGAATCGCCGCTTCCAATCCGCAGAAAGCGTGTTGCTGGCCCTCAAGCAGCGAGAAGTTCAGCACGCGCGCCGTCCGTTGTTGATCTTGGGGATGGTTGCACCGTTGATGTTATTGGCAGTGATGTTGTCGTTTTTTTCGTTCATGTACCGACAGGCTCGAATTGATACCGCGTCGGCGATCGAACAGAAGGCGGGCGAAAAAAATCAATGGGCTGCCCAATTGGCCGCCACCAGTGCCTCGGCGCAATTGGATCGTTACTGTCAATTTGTCTCGCGGATGGCTGAAGATTCGATTGTCAAGCAAGAATTGAAGACGCTGCTCGGTGATCCGAGATACCAGGAAATTGCTTCCTCGTTGGCAAATCCATTACTCAACAACGACAACAGCTTGAACGAAAAACGAACGATATTGACGTCGCATCCTTCGTCCGAACGATTGAGTCAATGGTTGCTTGGCTTTTACAATAATCCTGATTCGCCAATTTCCGCCAGTTTATTCGTGACGGATCCCCATGGAACTCAGGTGGCCAATCGTTTTCAAAACGAGGTCGACACTCGGATTCTTGGCAAGAACTATTCGTATCGCTCGTACTTCAATGCGACGAACCGCGACTTCCTGCTTACCAAGCCGGAAGATGTTGCGATGTTGGCTAATGAGGATTTGAAACTTCGCCCACGGATCGACGACGTGCACATTTCAGCCGCTTTTCGCTCGACGGCCAATGATCGTTGGAAGATTGCCTTTACCGCTCCCGTTACGGATAAAGACACTTTTTTGGGAGTGGTGGCGATTACAGTGGATATGGGCGCGTTTGTCGAGTTCGAAAACGGAGTTCATCAGTACGCGTTTCTGATTGACGCCAGACCCGGCGACCATCTGGGAACCATCTTGGAGCATCCGTTTTTGAACGAGTTGTTGACAAGGGGAAAGATTCCGGACGAGGTTTTTCGGGCACGAGTTAGCGACATGGCACTTTCGCAAGCGTACGGCGTGATCGAGGATCCGATCGGCCAACTGGATTCACTCTCGGATGCGAAAGGACGCGACGCCTATCAGGGGAAATGGATCGCGGGGTCTGCCCGCGTGTTGTGTGGATTTGGTCAACCCGGCCGCGAGAATCTGCGAGATTCGGGTTTGATGGTTTTTGCCGCCGAGAATTATGCGGATGTCCTCCGCCCGTCAGAAGAACTCAGCGACGCCTTGTTGCGTCTCGTGACTTGGTTGTTGTTGACTTTGTTTGTCGTGTTCATCGCGTTGGTGCTGTTTGCGATGCGATCGATCCGACAGGCCGAGGCCCGCTTGCAGGTCCGCGATTCGGGGACAACCGAGGTCGGCAGCACGACACGTTCGTAGTGGTGTGCTTTGTCGCTCGACTATCCGATTTGAAAGTCGATTCGTCGCTCGACTCGCCGATTTGAGAGTCGATTCGTCGCTCGACTCGCCGAGTCGATCAACACGAATTGGAAAATCGTGCGGCGAGTTCGGGCAATGCCAATTCGTTTTTTTGCGTCAAGGGAAAGTCCATACTGTGTTGCGTTGGCGTTTGCTATCGTCGTTTTTTTTGATCAGTCTCTTGGTGACGGCCGCGTATTTTGATTGGCGTTGGGGGCAACCTGGTTCTTTGGCGATGCCCGGGATCATGGCATTAGGATTATTGAGTTTGTTTGCCGCGTTGGCCACGGTTGAATTTGGGATGTTGACATTGCCCGCGTTGGGTGGGTTGGTCCGCAATCATGTTGTCATGGTGCTAACCACGGTTATGGTGGTCGTCTCTTGTTGTATCAACTCGGTTCTACCTGCTGCGTGGCAGGCTACCGATGGGGGTGGGCGATGGTTGCTGGCTAGTCTTGTGGCGGGTGGTTCGCTGAGCATTGGCCTTGAGATGTTGTACTTCGGCCGATCCTCGCAGGTCGAACCCTCCCATCAAGTGTTGGGAAGAATTGCCGCGACGGTCATGTCGATGGTTTACATTGGTCTGCCCCTGGGTGTGCTGGGACTTCTGCGTCAAGTTCCGACGAATTCGTTTGGCATGTGGGCATTGTTGACCGTGTTGGCCATCCCCAAGATTTCTGACTCGGGTGCCTTTTTTGTTGGGCGCTCGTTGGGACGTCACAAGTTGATTCCGCGCATCAGTCCTGGAAAAACCATCGAAGGAGCGTTGGGAGGATTTGTGTTCGGCGTGTTGGGCTCGTTGTTGTTGTGTTATGGGATTGCTCCGGGGCTCTTTGGTATGTCCAGTCCATTGAGCTTGTCACAGGCGATTGGGTACGGTCTCTGGATTGCATTGGCCGGAATGTTGGGCGATTTGGCCGAATCCATGTTCAAACGCGATGCCCGAATCAAAGACTCGGGCGGGTGGTTGCCGGGCTTGGGTGGGATGCTGGATGTGGTCGACTCCGTTTTGGCCGCCAGTCTAGCGGCTTATCTGTTTTGGCAGTTCTTTCCCGTTAGCACCGTGTCGCCTTAGTGCTCTGGCATCCCAAAGCGAAGGGGGCGTCGTTGTCGCGACGCTCGCCAGAACGTCGTTTGGATCGGCGATATGGACCGGAGGTCGTTGCTGCTCCGCCCCCCACACTCAACTCGGGCGAGCTGGTTTAACGAAACTACAAGCCGAGGCAACTTGCGTGTTCCCCTGCCACGATTCGCCGGGGTTCCGTTCCCAGGCAGAGTTCGATTAAACTTTGCGATTCGAGGGGTCCGGGTCGAACCAAATGCAAGGTTCCCGCGTCCTTCCAACTACCGATTCCCAACACTCAGGTTAAACGCCGATGCCTCGTTACAGCCCTGCCGATATTGAACCGAAATGGCAACAATATTGGGAGCAACACCAATGCTTCAAGACGCCGGAACTGCCGACCGGCAAAAAGAAATACGTCTTGGACATGTTTCCCTACCCAAGTGGGAAAGGGTTGCACGTCGGGCATCCGGAGGGGTACACGGCCACCGATATTTTGGCTCGTTACTGGCGAGCAAACGGCTACAGTGTGTTGCATCCGATGGGCTTTGACGCGTTCGGTTTGCCCGCGGAAGAATACGCGATCCAAACCAACACGCCGCCTCGACAATCCACCGAACGAGACATTGCCAATTTTACACGCCAATTGAAGATGTTGGGCTTCAGTTACGACTGGGATCGCTGTTTGGCGACCACCGACGTGGAATACTTCAAGTGGACCCAGTGGATATTCTTATTGTTGTTCGACACTTGGTTCGACACCGAGAAACAGCTTGGTCGCCCGATTTCCGAATTGCCCATTCCCCCCGAAGTTCAAGGATTGGGCGAGGCAGCCGTTGCGCGATATCGAGATGAACATCGTTTGGCCTACCAATCTGAGGAATTGGTCAATTGGTGTTCGGGCTTGGGCACGGTCTTGGCCAATGAAGAAGTCATCAATGGCCGCAGTGAACGTGGCAATCATCCGGTGACTCGAATTCCGTTGCGACAGTGGATGCTGCGGATCACGGCCTATGCGGACCGTTTGGCCAACGACTTGGACGGCGTTGATTGGGCGGAGGGTATCAAGAATCAACAACGCGTGTGGATCGGTCGCAGTACGGGGGCGGAAGTCGACTTCTACGTGGGCGAGCCCACACAATTCAATGCGTGGCAAGCCGATCGCCGCCAGCTCGGCTGGCCTCAGAAGCCCGACTCCAATTGCCTACGCGTCTTCACCACGCGTCCCGATACGTTGTTTGGTGCCACTTACATGGTTGTCGCACCCGAACATCCGTTGATCGATCAGTTGACCACTGCGGCACAAGCCCATGCCGTTGCCACGTACCGCCAGAGCGCGGCGAGCAAGAGCGATCGCGATCGTCAAGACGACAAGAAATCAAAGACTGGTGTGTTCACGGGTTCCTTTGCGATCAATCCAGCGACATTGCAGCCCATTCCAATTTGGGTTGCTGACTATGTACTGATTGGCTATGGCACAGGAGCGATCATGGCCGTTCCGGCGCATGATGATCGCGACTACGAATTTGCTCAGCAATACCAGCTGCCGATTGTGGCGGTGTTGGATCCGGGCGAGCAATTGGTGCCGGAGGAACGCGCGTCGGTGCTCAACGGATCGATCTGTTATACGGGGCCGGGCTTGGCAATCAACAGCCAATATCTCGATGGCTTGACGACCGCCGTAGCCAAGGCCACGATCACGGCTCGATTGGCCGAGCAAGGCGTTGGTCGCGAGTCGGTGAATTACAAGCTGCGCGATTGGCTCTTTAGTCGTCAGCGATTTTGGGGGGAACCGTTTCCGATCCTGCACGAATTGGACGACGACGGGCAACCGACCGGTGTGGTCGTCCCGTTGGAGCCGAGCGAGTTGCCGTTGGATTTGCCCCACTTGGAGGACTACAAACCACACGGACGGCCTGAGCCACCGTTGGGAAAAGCACCGGCGGATTGGTTGTATGTCGAACGCAACGGACGACGGTACAAACGCGAAACGAACACGATGCCGCAATGGGCTGGTTCGTGCTGGTACTACCTGCGTTACATCGACAACAAGAATCCTGCGCAAGCCTGGGACATGGCCAAGGAATCGGCCTGGATGCCGGTCGATTTGTATGTCGGTGGCGCGGAACACGCGGTCCTGCATCTGCTCTACGCCAGGTTCTGGCACAAAGTACTTTTTGATCGGGGCTATGTCAGCACGAGCGAACCGTTTCAAAAGCTGGTCAATCAAGGCATGATCCTGGGCGAGGCGACCTATTATTGTGGTCCGGAAGAGTTCGAACAACATCGAGCGTCTGTGGAAGCCTTAGGGATTCGCGGCGTGCCGGTGACGGATGAAGAAAACCGCGTCACTGAAATTGGTTTGCAAAAAATCGTCGATGGGGAGCCGATTGCGCTGCCGGAGTCGGATACGCTCAAGCAAAAGGGGCAAGTATTCTTGGTCGGAACGGAACTGCCACTCCGCAGTCGCTCGGACAAAATGAGCAAAAGTCGTGGCAACGTGATCACGCCAGATTCGATCGTCGAGCAGTTCGGAGCGGATTCGTTACGGTTGTACGAAATGTTCATGGGGCCGCTCCAAGCGACCAAACCGTGGAACATGGCGGGGGTTGTGGGCGTTCGCAATTTCTTGGACCGAACGTGGCGCATGATTATCGACGATCGGGCGGATGGCCTGACGTTGGCAGCTTCCGTCGGCGATTATGAACCGACGGAGCAACAGCGACGCGTGTTGCACAAGACGATCAAGGCCGTCACGGAAGACATCGACGACATGGGGTTCAACACGGCGATTTCGCGGATGATGGAGTTTGTGAACTCGTATACGAAGGATGCTCAGCGGCCGCGGACGATGTTGCGCCCGTTGGTCATCATGCTGGCCCCGTTTGCCCCGCACATTGCTGAAGAGTTGTGGCAGGCTTTGGGTGGGACAGAATCGGTCAGTTTTCAAAGTTGGCCCACGTACGATCCTCAATGGGTCGTCGACGATGTGATCGAAGTCCCTGTCCAAATTCAAGGCAAACTCCGCGGAAAGATTTTCGTCAGCCCTGCGGCGACGGCTGCCGAGATGTTGGCCGCGGCCAAAGCGGACGAGAAGATTGCTCCCCTGTTGGCGGGCGTTCAGATTGTCAAAGAGGTCGTGGTGCCCGGCCGCTTGGTCAATTTTGTCGTGAAGCCATAAGCACGGCAGTTCACAAAACAGCATTGCCAACGATTGCAGAATCCGTCGCCAGCGACACGCCAACGTCGGGCGGCGGGGTTTTGCCTTCCGTTTAGCCGCACTAGCCGCAAATGGAGATATTTGCCAGAATCGAACGCACGCCGCGATACCGAGCGAGCGATTCGACTGGTTCAAGATAGTCAGCCCCCCGTTTCTGAGAAAACGCCTCGTCTGGATGGAGAACCCCGTGCCCGAAAATCATGCCCCGAACCTCCTGGCTGCTCAACGCTTGGCCCACGATCCTCGAATCGCTCACGCTAAAGAACTCTTAACCCAAGTCGTTCGCGATCATCAACAGGAATTGAACCAAGTCCGTCCGCCACGACCCGAGTTGACTGCGGGTTATGCGGAGAAAGTTGCCAAGTTCGAAGGTTTGCGGGGCGGCTCGCTGTACTTTCCCTATCTGTCGGCTGGGTTGGGGAATGGACCCTACGTGGAGTTGGCAGATGGCAGTGTGAAGTTGGATTTGATCACCGGCATTGGCGTTCACGGCATGGGACATTCGAATCCCGAGTTGGTCAGCACCGGGATCGACGCGGTGCTCTGTGATACGGTCATGCAAGGTAACTTGCAACAAAACGAACCCTCGGTCGAATTGACCGAACTATTGGTTAAGTTAGCGACCGAATCGGGCAGCGACTTGCAGCATTGCGTTTTGACCACCAGCGGCGCGATGGCCAACGAAAACGCGCTCAAGATTGCCTTTCAGAAGAATGCACCTGCTCAACGGGTGTTTGCTTTTGAAAACTGTTTCTGCGGTCGCTCCATTGCGTTGAGCAACATGACGGATCGGCCGAACTACCGAGTGGGCTTGCCGGTCACGACGACCGTCGACTATTTGCCGTTCTACGACTATCGTGACCCTGCAGGTAGTTTGAAACGCACGATGGCGATTTTTGAGAAGCAAGTCGCTCGTTATCCGAAACAACATGCGATTTTGTGGATGGAGTTGATCGCTGGGGAAGGTGGCTATTATGCTGGCTCACGCGAGTTCTTCCAAACGTTGGCGGGCCGGGCGCGCGAGTTGGGTATTGCGGTGATCTGTGACGAGGTCCAAACCTTCTCGCGGACTCATCGACCGTATGCCTTTCAATACTTCGAACTGGATTCGTTGGTCGATATCGTGACCATTGGCAAGATCACTCAAGTCTGCGCGACGCTGTTCACGAGCGACTATAAACCGAAGCCGGGCTTGGTCAGCCAAACCTTCACGGGCAACAGCGCTTCGATTTTGGCTGGACTCAAGATTGTGCGTGGCCTGGTGGAACGGGGGCACTTTACCAGAGACCCCAGCAGCAGCAAAACCATGCAGTTGCATGATCTGTTCGTCGGTGGAATCAGGGCAATCGAAGCCAAGTATCCGGGCAGTCTTCAGGGGCCCTACGGTTTGGGCGGTATGGTCGGATTCACACCGTTTGATGGCTCGGCGGCTGTCGCGAAAGAGTTGACGATGAAATTGTACGAGGCGGGATTGATGGGCTTTATCGCTGGTGATGCCCCGTCGCGCGTGCGATTCTTGATGCCGCTGTTGGTCACGCAGCCCCATCATATTCAAGAAGCCTGCGGGATTCTGGAAAATGTGGTCGCTCAAATGGTGGCTGGCCGACGAGGATAATCTATGTTGCGCGTGCGACCTGCCGTGGACGCTGACTTGGACCCGCTGTACGCGTTGATCTTGCGGTCCGACGATGGACTGACGTCGCTCAAGATCACTCGGGAGCAACTGCACGATCGCTTGGAGAATTCGACTTTTGCTTTTCGGCGTCAGTCCCAGAAGATGACGGGCCTGCCGTATGTCTTCGTCATGGAGGATATGGAGACCGGAGCCGTGGTCGGGACCAGTTCGATTTATTCGAAGGTCGGAGGCTACGAACCGTTTTACGCCTATCAAATTGAAAAGTCGATTCACGAATCCAAAGAGCTGGGCGTTTATCGGGAAATCGATGTCTTGCACTTGCATAAAGAGCATGACGGACCAACCGAAATTGGTAGCCTGTTTCTCACGCCCGAGTACTGGGGCAAAGGGAATGGCAAGCTGTTGTCGTTGTCCCGATTCTTATACATGGCCGAATTTCCCGATCGCTTCGATGCCATGACCATTGCGGAAATGCGTGGCGTTATCGATCGCCAAGGTCGTTCGCCTTTTTGGGATGCACTGGGGCGCCACTTTTTCCAGATCGCCTTTCCGCGGGCGGTGATGTTGTTGACGGTTTCCAAGAACTTCGTCGCGGATCTGATGCCGAAACATCCGATCTATTTGCCGTTGTTACCGCAAGATGCGCGCGAGGTCGTGGGGCAAGTTCATCAGGACACTCGACCGGCGCTCGCCATGTTGCAGAAGCAGGGCTTCACTTATCAAGGGTTCGTCGACATTTTTGATGGTGGTCCCGTCATGCACGCCGATACGGCAAAGATTGCTACGGTTGCCAATAGTCGTCGTTGTTCGTTAGCGAGCATCGGGACAGTGGAATCGACCGCACTGCAAGTAGTCGCTCGCGCGGGCAGTCAATTCTTGGCCGTGATTGGTGCCGTTGATGTGCAAGGTTCCGAAGTGACCCTCAGTCCCGAAATGGCCAACGCCTTGAGTTTGCGTCTTGGGGACTTGGTGCGGGTCGCCCCAGCTTGATGGAGAGTCGATCATATGAATGTTTGGGATCCGTTTTCTGCGTCTGCACAAACTGCCGCCCAGACGATTCCTGGGTTGAATTGGATCGAAGGACGATGGCTCGAAGGGGACGGGTTCGCGGTGTCCGGCACGGCCTCGGGCTTTCATCAATCGTTTGAATCAACGTCACCCTGCCAACGACAGGTGGTGTGGCGCGGAACGGCCGCCAGCTTGGAGCAAGTGGACGCCGCCGTCCGAGCCGCTCGTCAAGCATGGCCCGTTTGGCAACGAACGCGATTAGAAGATCGCATTGCTTGTGTCAAAGCGTTTCAGGCAATCGTCCAAAATCAGGCGGGCGAGTTGGCTCTATTGATTGCGCGTGAGACCGGGAAAACACTGTGGGAAGCCAAGTCAGAAGCCGCTACCGTTGCTGGCAAGGTCGATCTGTCCATTTCGGCATTGCAAACACGTCGAGATACGCAGGGGGATTTTGGTGGCAGCGAACGAGTGATCACGCGGTTCAAATCGCACGGGGTCTTGGCCGTCTTGGGACCGTTCAATTTTCCGGCGCATTTGCCGAACGGGCATATTGTTCCGGCGGTCTTGGCAGGCAATACGGTTGTATTCAAACCCAGCGAACTGACGCCAGCGGTTGGGCAATGGATGGCGGCAGCTTGGGAAAAGGCCGGAATACCGCCCGGCGTGATCAATCTCGTGCACGGCGGTCGAGAAACCGGCGCGGCGCTGATCCAACATTCGCAGATTGATGGCTTGCTGTTCACGGGGAGCAGCAACGCCGGGAAGTTTTTTCATCAGCAGTTCGCAGCCCAGCCGCAAAAAATCTTGGCCTTGGAGATGGGCGGCAACAATCCGCTGGTGGTTTCGCACATCACGGACACCGAGGCGGCAGTCTATCAGATCTTGTTGTCGGCCTACATTACTTCGGGGCAACGTTGCACGTGTGCACGTCGCTTGATTGTGGTGGAGGATGAGAATACTTCGAAATTGTTGGAGCAGATAACGCAGCGCGCCGCGGCTCTGACGGTCGGCATGTGGGATCAGCAACCAGAACCGTTCATGGGCAGTCTGATTTCTCCTCAGGCCGGACGGCACGTTTTTGAGTTTTGGTCGCAGTTGCAGGCGGCGGGCGGTCGACCGCTGTTGTCCCCACAATCGATCGACGGCTACGCAGCGCTTGTGACGCCCGGCTTGATCGAAATGACCGCGGAAAATGCCGTGCCGGATGAAGAGTGTTTTGGGCCGGTGTTGCAAGTCTACCGCGTTGCTTCGCTGTCCGAGGCAATCGAGTTGGCAAATCGGACCAAGTACGGCTTGAGTGCTGGGCTGCTGACCCAACGTCTGAGTGACTGGGACGAGTTTATTGCGACCATTCGGGCCGGTGTGGTCAATCTGAATCGGCAAACGACGGGTGCCAGTGGAAAATTGGCGTTCGGTGGCTGTGGGCTAAGTGGCAATCATCGCCCCAGCGGGTATTATGCGGCGGACTACTGTTCGTTCCCGGTCGCTTCGATGGAAAGCGACTCGTTGCAGGTTCCCGAATCAAAAATGCCGGGAATGAATTGGTAGTTGCTGGCAACCATTCACGGGATGGAGTTTGCGAATTGTCGGCTGCGTGCAGCAAGTCGCTTGGTCGATACGCAAGACTTGAAGGGGTGCGTTGGGTTACCAACCTTTGTGTGACACAAGGCCCTGCAACTTGCGGAACGGACGACACTCCTGTTTCTTGAACGGATCCCCCCTTTTTTTGGAGAACTGTTATGCAGAATCTATGGCAACGGGGCCTCGGTTGGCTCATGCTCTTGCTCGTGTGGAGTCACGTGAATTGGGCGAGTGCTCAAGACTGGGCCAAAGAACGTTTGGAAAATTCCCCACGTCACGGCGAGTGGATTGTGGTGGAACATGACGGAAGAAAAGTGGATGCCTTTGTGGTGTATCCCGAAGTGTCCGAAAAAGCCACGGCGGTGGTCGTGATTCACGAGATCTTCGGGCTGACGGATTGGGTGCGCGGCGTTGCGGATCAATTGGCAGAGGCCGGATACATTGCGATCGCGCCCGATTTGCTGTCGGGTGCTGGGCCCGAGGGTGGGAACACATCATCGTTTGAGAATGTCGATGCTGCTCGAAAG
>JAEUIP010000098.1 GCA_016795075.1 Planctomycetaceae bacterium
ATGATTTATCAAACACGGCCGAATGCGAATAGCCATTTCCACGCCAGCCGAACTCGCCAGCTGTGGCGATGTACGTGAACTTCAAATCTTCTTGCACTTGCCGGCTGAAGCCGCCCAAGAAGTTGCTGCCACCGTTCAACTGATTGAAACCGGTGTCCCAACCCAGTGTCCAACCACCATGCAATGTTGTCGTGTCGTTGACGTCATAGCTGGCAATGGCACCCGTGTGGGTAAATGGCTCGCTATTGAACATGGTGTACGCATGGCTGTAGAAGAAGTTATCTGGTGCGGTGACAACTTCATAACCAACGAGGGTAAAGAAGTGACCGACTTTGATGCTCACGTCTTCTTTGGCCAATTCGGCATAGGCCTGAGGAATCGCCCAACCGTAGGCACCGAAATCCATGCCATTTTGGAAGTCCCAAGAACCGGCGGGATTTCCGAACGCTTGAGTCTTGACTGCGTCGGTACCGTAGATCAAGTCCGTACGGAAACCCCAATCCCAAGTTGGATTTCGCGCGGCCTCTTTTTGCAGATAGAACCACAATTGTTGGAGGTTGACTTTGTCAGGTCGGTTGTTGAACAAGCCAGTGCTTTGAGAGTGGTATCCCGTTTGCGCCCATCCACCAAACTTGAGGTTTTCGCCCAACGCGGGTGCCACGATGGGGTTCAAGAATGGTTCGCTTGGGGCCTGAACCATCTCGTCCTGCCGAATGATCGGTTGCGGAGTAGGTTTGCTAACAATCGGGGTTGCGGTAACCGAACGACCGCTCGGCGTTGTGGCGGACTTCACAATCGGCACGGTCATTCCGTCCGTATCGGACAGGCTTTGAATGGCCGCCCCAGACGAGACGATCGGCGGAGACTTGATCTCTTGAGACCACAAGGTACCGCTCGCGCCACTCGCAATGGCCAAGCAGAAGGGAAGCGTCTTGCGCAACATGTTATCACCTCAGGACAGACGTTAAAGGTTCGGTTGACATCCTCAGGTTCGATAGGCTTCTGACGCGGAAGCAGCCGGATACTTGACAGGATCAACAACATCCGACCGAGCGTAACGAACGGAACAACTCATCGACACGCGTTATTCAGATTGATCATTTCTAAGATAGCAGTTGCTATATCTTGCCTATTGCCCCTGTTTCACCGACTGTTTTGGTAACCTGGGTGGTTCGGGGAGATTGGTCGCATTCGCCAGCGTTCCAGCTCCGTGCAACCGTACTTGTACTCTTACTCGATCTTCTATGCTCAAAAGCCGGCTCTACCACCACGATCCTTTCGAATGCAAATACGAATACCGTCCCGATTCATCGGGACTGAGTAGCAGTACGGCTGACCTGACGACTTGTTCTCATCCACACATGAAGCGGAATGGGAGGGTACTATCGCAGTTTTTTTTCAGTAAGAGTGTAGCTATTTCCTATTCATCAATTCTCCGGCCAACGGCAAGCGGTGACGATACCACGCGACCTCGCTATTTCTCTTTCGTGGAAATCGCCCATCTTTCCTATCTTGTTCATTCGTAAAAGTAGGTGGTTTCGCTTAAAGCGATTGTGTCGACTGTGACGAAGAAAGAATGAGCAGGGTCGCGGTGCGTCCCTGGCGTTTGTGTATTCGCTTCCGCAACAAAACTGCCGGCCAACAGAAATCATGGAAGACGACACCCCCTCTCCGCTGCCTCACTTCCGACGTCAAGCTACCGAACGAGTTCGACAGCGGATTTACGTGGCATTGATCGTTGCCCTAGCCGTATTTGTGGGCGGATTGTTGTTCTGGCCGTTAAACGCCGAGCTCTTCCGGACCTATGCGGAGATCACCTTGCAGATTCAGCCGGAGCGACCGACTGGTGCCGTCTTGAACGCGGCGCAGCAGGATCGGGATACCCGTTTGCAGACGATCATTCGAGACTGTCTCAGCGATGAAATTCTGGCGAACACGATTCGTCAAGCGACCTTCGTGAATAATCACGGTGTAGCCCAATTCCAAGTATCCGACATACGCCGTCACTTGAGTGTCGGTGTGACTCGAGATAAGACGGCGGAGTCGTCGGTGCGTTGGGTTCAAGTTATTTGGACGGGTCAATCGAGTCCTGGCGTTCAGCGATTCGTCAATGCGTTGTCGGAAGAAATTGCCAATCGGGCAGCCCGAGACATTCGGACGGATTCGATACAATTGCAGTTGGAAGAACGATTTGATCAAATCGCGAGCGAACGCTCAGATCAATCTGCGCGGCTCGCGAGCATTGTGGAGCATGCAAAACAGCAAATCGAGCGACAGCGGTTGACTCTGTTGGCACTCCAACAACAAGTCAGCAGCCTGGGTTCGTCCGATGCGACCGGGGGCGACGACCAACTGGTCTTGCAAGATCAAGTTGATGCCATCAAGCAACAGGTTTTGAATTCTGACGCTCACTTGCTGACGTTGTTACGGCAGCAGGTGATTCATCATTTTGAGGTCGATGAAAACGACGGCTTGGTGCAACACATCGGCCGTTTGATCGAAGATCGACAGAACGTCTTGGCTCAATTGTCGGACGCGATCACCGTTGACGCAACCAACACGAGTACTGCAGCGACCGACAACAACCGTAGTCAGGTCCGCACGAATCCCTTTGTGATGGCTTCTGCAGAAATTCGCCGCACGGCGGCCAGTCCGGCACAACTGACGGAAATCCAAGCCACAGCAAATGAATTGCAATTGGAGCCATTGGTTTCGCAGATGCAGGAGTTGCAGGAGATCTTGACGACGGCCCTCGATCAGAAACTGCCGGTCATCAATTTGTCGAGTCAACTCGAACGTGAGACCTCTTCGTATCGTGTCGTTCAAGTCCAACCCGCACGAGTCAGCTTGCCATTGGATGCGGCTCCGAAACAACAATGGGCGTTTGGACTGAGTGTCCTGGCGCTGATGATTGGCACGGCATTTTCTTTGCAGACTTCACCGCAGTCGTTGGCCCGGACGTTGTTTCGTCCTTCGCAATTGGCGCGGTATCTCGGGATCGACCACTTGGGAACGATCCGTACCGGCAAGCCTCAACCCAACGTGATCGACAACATGGCATTGCTATTTGGGCGTCGCGTTTTCCAAGCGGCGGAGGTCGTTGTGTTGCTGGCGGTAGGCAGCATCTTCGTGGCCATGATCTGGGAACCGTCGCTGCCCAGCATCATCGCACAACACCCGTTGGAAGGGTTGTGCCAGGCATTTTGGATCTTGATGGGGCGTTAACTCCGACCGAGTTGGTCCAAACGAAGGATTCGGAGAATGGATAACATGAGCCTTAGCTATTTTGATTTGAATGCTCGACCGTTTCCGTCGATTCCGGTCGCCGATCAATGTTGTTACTTTGCCAGCTTTCAGGAGAATCTGAATGCTGTCGAGGCCGCCCTTCGTCAGCAAGCGGGACCTGCTCTGATCTTAGGCGGAGCGGGAACTGGCAAAACCATGTTGCTGCGGGTCTTGGCCCAACGGTTACACAGGGTCGATGGCGTGTGTGTCTCTCTGGATGCCGCGTTCAGCAACCGTCAAGAGTTTTTTCAGGCACTCTTGTTTGAGCTAGGATTGGAGCAGCTCGCGGCGTCGACTGCCGATCTCCGTCTTGCTTTAACCACAGCGGTTCGATCGCGGCCAGAGTTCGCCGCGGGCATTTGGCTTCTGATCGATGAAGCTCATTCTCTAAACGACGACTTGTTTGAGCAATTGCGTTTGTTGTCCAACTTGGTTCGAGATGGTCGCAGTTTGTTTCAAATGGCTTTTGCGGGATCACGTCAACTGGAAGAACGGTTGTTGAATCCATCGCTGGAGTCGCTGCAACAACGGATCGCATGTCGGGCTTATTTGACCGGCATGAGTCTGGAAGAACTGGGCGGATATATCGAGTTTCATTGGCGCCGAGTTGGAGGCCAAGTCTCGCCGCTAACGATGGCTGCGGTTCAGGCGGTGCATACGGCTACGATGGGGATTCCGCGCTTGGTCAACCAATTGTGCGATCAAGCCGTCAGTTACGCAGCCATTCAGAAATTGCGCGTCATCGATGAACAGGTGATTCAAGTTGCTTGGGCTTTGTGGCAACGCTTGCCAATCCCGCAAATGCCGGAGCAAACTTCGACTTCCTCGTCGCGCAACGTCGGAGCTTCCACTTCGATGGTTGAGTTCGGCAGTTTGGATGATGAGCCCGTAGCGGACTTTTCGGTTGCGTCGCAGCCACCTCGCACCACGGAACTCAGCGAGCAGAACACGCCAGCGCGATCCGAGTCGATGGACAGCCAAAGCGATGTGAGTTCTTCCGATTCCGTCACGCTGGCAATGCCTGTGGCGATGGAGTTCAACTCGGCTCGCGAAATGCCAGGTCCAGCCGCCAGTAGTGATCGTCCTTTATCGACGACGAAACTTGCGTCGGAGACGTTGATCCGCTTTGCGTTCGAAACGGACATCCAAAAGCCGCCTCCCAAACTAGACTTCGCTGCCGAGCGGGACGTGCCCAAAGTTCCCGCGAAGCCCCCCGTGGCCGCTGCACGGGAGATGAACGTCGCACGAGAAATGGATGGGAAGCTGGATACGATTCAGCAAGCCTTGGCCAGCCTGCAGGAGCCGTGGGAACCCATCGAAGAAATGCTGATCGAAGCGGATCTGCAAGCCATCGTTTCCCCCTTGGAGATTGTCGATCAATCCGCACAGAAAACTCGGCAAATGGTCTCGAACGAGCCGTCGATCGTGTTTCAAGATCATTTGTATCTGGAGTCTTTGTGGATGGAAGACACCGTTTGGACTCAATACATACGCACCCCAGAAACTGAAGACGAGGTTTCGCCTGTGTCCCTGCCGTTACCCGGTATTGAAAACGTACAGCCTACCATGAACCACATATCCAATTCCTCAGAGGCAACCGATCCTCTCGCGGCAGTGTCTGCGGAAATTCGGATTGACGAGAACCCTCACCGCAAGGTAAATCCTCCGCAAAGCTTGTCGCGTTGGGAGTCGGTCCGGGCCATCGATTCGCCAGCCGTCGACTGGAACGAATCTGAACCAGCCCTGAGCCCTGAGCTCCGGAGTTCCGAAGGGGCGTTCCGCGATGATGCCAGCATCATTCATCGGCAACCCGTCGCGACAACCGGTGAGACCCCGCGTGAGCATGCCGCGCAGACGCTGCCTCCTCCCGTGTTGGCTCGTCGCAAAGATCTGCGCGCTTTGTTGCATGCGTTACGCGGTTATTAGGCTGAAGGAACGGAGTCACCGACATGCACAAAATCGAAGAAGTTTTGCGGCAGCTAAATGTAGTGTCCGCAAAGATTCAGCCGGAGTTGGCCAGCCACTTGCAGCAGATCCAACAACGATTGGATCGAGCACACCAAGTTATGGAGCATCGCCCGTTTCTTGCAAACGCGACACAGCCTGTGTTGGCCCAGGTTTCGTTGGCGGCGAGCGCAACGACCCCAACCGCCGAACGAGCCCCGTCGCGATTGTCGACGGCGACCATCCAGCAGACCGTGATCGCTGACCAGCCACTGATCGTCCAAGCCCAGGCGGACCACGATGTGGCCGTCTCCTTGTGGATCGATCCCCAGCATCACAGCTTTGAAGTGCCTGAGAAAGCCGCTCAAGAAAAATCTCTGCGCTCGGCAGCCTCTCTTCATCCTTCCGAGTCTTCGGTGGGCATTGAAGATTCGGTGACGCAGCCTCATGAACCAGCCACCCCGCACTTTGTGTTGCGCCAGAACCAGCAGGCGGCTTCCAAGCCAAACGTGATCCAACCCGCTGCTTTGCCAGCCGAGGCGCCGACTGCGGGCTCTCGTTCCGGAGTCGTCACCGGCTCAAATACGGAGCAAGAAGCTTCGCCCAAGTTGGTTCCGTTGGCGATTGCCGTGAGCGAGCCGGTCGTAGAAGTCGGTTTGCCTTTGTTCGAGAGTTTATGGTTCCGGCAAGCGGCGCCCAATACCTACACAGCGCGGTTGGTTGATCGCATTTTTCAGAAAGTGCCCGACTGCGTCCCTGCCGTTTTGCATTTCTGCCAGGATATTCAAAGCAAGGCATCCAGTTCGCTGGTTTGCACGCAAATCGCATGGGAGATGTCTCGGCGGAGGTTGGGCGAAGTTCTGTTGGTTGATGCCGATTATGGCCACCGGGATATCAGCCGTCAGTTAGGCCACGTCTATTTGCCGGGTCTGAGCGAATCTATCAATTTGGGCCAATCGCTGGAGGATCTGATTCGACCGACAGGAGTCGAAAATCTCTCGTGGCTTCCCAGTGGAGCGGGCGATATCAGCTTCCGTCGGATCGCCGGTGGACGTTGGGCCGAAATTTCGCTACAGTTGCGCCGACGATTCCAGTGGATTTGTGTGCACGCCGGTGCTGCCCAGGATCGCGTGACCGCTACTTGGGGTCGTTTTTGTGATTACAGTTACCTGATCACAAGCATGTCCGACGACCTAGGCCCAGCTACCAAGCAGGTCGTTGATTTGTTGCGAACGACCGAGTGCCGCGTGTCTGGTTTGATCACGATCGATTGAGCATGTCCGCATCGACACCCGAACAACTCGTCCAGTCATTTTTCTACGGGCGTCTTAACTACGAAAAGCAACTCCCGCTTGCTTACGGGCAACATCATTATCGGCTAAAGCCCGTAACGGCCTTGTTGGAGCTTCTTGGGAACCCCCATCGCTCGATGGCGGTGGTCCATGTGGCGGGGACCAAAGGCAAGGGTTCGGTCAGTACGATGTTGCACCATGTCCTCCGCAGTGGTGGCTATCGTTGCGGGCTCTATACGTCGCCGCACATTCATCAGTTGGGCGAACGTTTTCTCGTCGATGGGCGAGCGGCTGATGCCACGCAGTTGGCGGATTTGCTGCCCGTGCTTGACCCCGCGGTGGCGGAAATCGACGATCGTTCCTTGCGTGAACCAGAATTTGGAAGTTTGACGTTCTTCGACTTGTGTACCGCAGCCGCATTTTTGTATTTCTACCGCCAAACCGTTCAGATTGCGGTCATTGAAGTTGGCATGGGCGGTCGGTTGGACTCGACCAATGTCGTTGATCCATTGTTGTCGATCATTACGAATGTAAGCCTTGATCACACGCAGCAACTGGGCAACACGGTCGTCGAAATTGTCCGTGAAAAGGCGGGGATCATCAAACCACAGCGACCGGTAGTTAGCGGTGTACGCCAACCCGAAGCGCGGGAGGTGGTTGAAGAACAAGCTCGCAAGCATCGGGCCCCTTTGGCCCAGTTCGATAAACACTTGACTTGGACGTCCGAGGATCCATTGGCGGGTCCCTGTGTGGTGTGCTTTGAAGATCCCGAGACGCATCAAGTTATTGTCTCCCCAACGTTGCAAACGCCACTACTGGGCCCTCATCAGCGCGACAACGTCGCGTTGGTTTTTGCAGCCACGGTTTACTTGCGATGTGCTGGTTGGGAGCTGAGTGATTCCGCGATCCAGTCGGGCTTGGCCGTTGCCCAAATTCCGGGTCGGTTGCAAGTCATCAGTTCGGCGCCCCGCGTTGTTCTGGATGTCGCCCACAATCCCGCGAGCATTTCGGCGTTGGTCGAAACCTTGCGAATGATGGAGGTCGCCGCGCAGCGAGCAACCTCAACGGTGGCCGCCTCGGAGACTCCGTTGGGATCAACCACTCCGCCCATTTGCCGGACGTTGGTCTTTGCGGTCTCACGCGACAAGGACGCGGTTGAAATGTTGCGAATAGCTGCCGCTTACTTTGATCGTTTCGTGCTGACTCGTTTTCACAACAATCCTCGCGCGCTGGAGATCTCGCAACTCCGCGAGATCTTGAGCCAGGTTACTGATCCGTTACGGCCTCCCGTTGTCGAGGTGTTTGATCGGCCAAGTGAGGCTTTTCGCCATGCTTTGAATGATGCCAGGCCAACGGACGTCGTGGTGGTCGCGGGTTCTTTGTTTCTCTTGGCCGAGATTGGAAGTTGGAGCAATGGTCCCTCTGATGTAGAATAACAACAGAGGCCGGACTATCGATTTCCATAGCGGCCGAAGAGTTTTCAACGTGTCGAGGAATTTCATGCTGCATCAGAGACCTACAGCGCTGTTTTGGAGTTGGTTGTGTTTGTCGGCGTTGGTGGCCCTGCCATCGGTTGCGTGTGGCCAATCCCTTGATCTCAAGTACCCCATCGATGTGGCGGTCGATTCACAAGGCGGGCTGTACGTGGCGGATCGCAATCTGCCCGGGATCTTTCGAATCCAAAACGGCGAAGCCACCGTCTTTTTTCAAGCAGATGTCAAGTTTCGTACTCCGCTGAATGCTGTTCGCTGCGTGGCAGTTGACCAACAAGGTCGTGTTCTGGCCGGCTGTAGCACTACCACCGAAGTTTATCGATTCGAAGACGGGAAGCCGGTTCCGTTGACGGGTGGCCAGATCAGCGTTCCGATGAATTTGACGGTTGGGCCGGGCGGCGAAATTTTGGTTTGTGATTTGAAACTTCGTCAGATCGTTCGCATCGAACCCGAACAAAAGCTCACGGTATTGGCGACGATCCAAGCCCCCAAAGCCGTCGCGACCGATGGAGCTGAGAAGCTTTTGGTGCTGACGGGGGTCGACCGACCGTTACTCAAGATTGCCGCCTCAGGAGACCCGGCCAAAACCACGGCCGGGGGCGGTGACAAAGTCCATGTGTTTGGTGGCGATTATTCTCCGGCCGAAGTCTTTGTTCCGAATCGACCGTTCGACTTCCCGGCGGATCTGGTTCAGTTGGCCAGTGGCGATTGGGTGGTCAGCGATAGCTATGGCAAGTGTCTATGGCGAGTTAACTCGGCCGGTGAAGTTCAGAAATGGGTCAGCGACGAACGTTTCCAACTCCCGGTCGGGTTGGCGACGGATGGTCAACAGGTGTTTGTCGCGGATCCTCGCGCAAATGCAATCTTCTCCGTGCAACCTGACGGCACGGTGGCGGTCGTGCATCAAAGCCAGAACAAGCCGGTCGGAACCCAACCATGAAGTTGCGAACGTATTCGCTAAAGTTACCCTTGGCTCATGCGTTCACGATCTCGCGCGAATCGATGGATTGGCAAACGAGCATCATCGTGGAATTGGAGCACGACGGAATCCGTGGCTATGGCGAAGTAACCGAGAACGAATTTTACGGTCATCCTCGGTCTGCGATCCTGGCCTCGATCGATCGCGCTGTGCCGCTTTTGGACGCCTATGTCACCGGCGATCCTCTGGAGCTGTTTGATTCCTTGCTGGCCGCAGTAGATGGCGACACGTTTGCTGCGTCGGCCATCGACATGGCCGCGCATGATTGGCAGGGAAAGAAGCTAGGTCTGCCGACCTGGAAAGTTTGGGGCTTGCAGTGGCGGGACGTGCCTTCATCCAGCTACACGATTGGGATCGACACGATCCCCGCGATGATCGCAAAACTACAGGAACAACCGGATTGGCCGATCTACAAGATCAAACTGGGGACGTCGCATGATTTAGAAATCGTCCGTCAGCTTCGTGACCAGACCAACGCCCGGTTTCGCGTGGATGCCAATTGTGCTTGGACTGCCAAACAGACGGTCGAAAACTCGACGGCGCTCCGCGATTTAGGCGTGGAGTTTATCGAACAGCCGTTGCCCCAATCGGCCCCACTCGAGGACAAGCGTTGGGTTTATCAGCACTCGAGTTTACCGATCATTGCCGACGAGGATTGCCAGATTCCCACGGACGTCGCTCGGTGTGCCGAGTTTTACCACGGGATCAATGTCAAGATCTGCAAATGCGGGGGGCTTACTCCCGGATTGAACATGTTGCGAGAGGCTCGACAGTTGGGACTGCGGACGATGGTCGGGTGCATGGTTGAGAGTTCTATCGGGATCAGCGGCGCCGCGCAGTTATTGCCTTTGCTTGATTATGCCGACTTGGACGGAGCGGTTTTGTTGGCTCACGAACCGGCGGCGGGAGTCGTCGTGGCTGCAGGTCAGATTTCCGAACCAACGACCGCTGGCACGGGGGCTCGGTTGCTGACGGATCGTCTCGCTGAGTACCTCCTGCCATGATTGCAATCTTGCTTTTGGCGCTGGCCATTACCGCACTCGACGATTCGGCCGCAATCGCATACCCAACTCTGGATGCGGAGCGTTCCCATCGTATGATGGACCCGCAGCGTGACTATGTTGCTCGCTTGAACCAGGTCATTGCGGCAGTTGAGGAACGATTTTATCGCGATCCCGTGAAACTGCCCAATTATATCGCGGCCAAACAGGCGGCACTTGCTGACGTCCAAGATTGTAACGATCCTTTGCAGTTTCGTGACTTGGTCAACCGCTATCTCCAATCGTTGAACGCTTCGCATACTTATTACACAACACCGCACGATTGGGAGTATTATCATTTGGCGGCGGTGTTCGAACAGCTGCCCGACATCCAAGCGTTGTTTCAAAATCAACCGCCGGCGTATCCCGCGATTGGAGTGATTGCGCAGCGACACGAAGGCCAATGGATCGTTGCGGATGTTCTCCCGGGCGGGCCGGCTGCCCAAGCTGGCGTGAGCATTGGCGATCGATTGTTGACGGTGAATGACCAACCGTACTCGCCTGTGTCCGTGTGGTGGCCGTTGGTTGATCAAGCGGCGACGCTTGTGGTCCAGCGAGGTAGTGAACTTGTGGCACTGGACATCACGCCGCGAAAAATGCATCCGGGGGCCGAGCTGCTTGCAGCGTTGAAGAACAGCGTGACCGTCGTGGATCGACAAGGAGTGAAAGTCGCGTACGCACATTTCTACTCGTACGCCGGTCGTCAATATCAAGAGGTCCTGGAGAAGGCCATTCAAGCGGGCGAATTGAATGAGGCCGAAGCGTTGGTGATCGACCTTCGCTACGGATTGGGCGGCGCCGACCCGGGTTACTTGAGCCTGTTCAATCGTCAGATTCCTCGGCTCGATTCGATTGATCGCGACGGTCAAGCGAGTTCCTTTGCCACGGTCTGGCGAAAGCCGGTCGTCATGTTGATCAACGAAACCAGTCGCAGTGGAAAAGAGGTGCTGGCCTTTGGAGCCAAACGGCATGGCCTGGCGACATTGGTGGGGACGCGAACTGCCGGAGCGGTCCTGGGTGGTACACCCATCGTGATTGGCGGCGAGGATCTGTTGTACTTGGCTGTTCGCGATGTTCTCGTCGATGGTCAGCGTTTGGAACACCGTGGCGTCGAACCTCATGTCGAGGTGCCGCTAAACTTGGAGTCTTGCAACGGTATCGACCATCAGCGAGAAGCGGCATTGGACGAAGCCATCAAGTTGATTCGTGATGTCGCCGACGATCCTGTTCCATCATCTTAGGAAGAATACGCTTGGCTAAAAGAGCCTCGGGAAAAATGGCGGCGGCGAAGTTCCAACCTTCCGATGTTCATTCACGTACCCGCAGTGACCATTCGGTGGAGACAGCGGAAGACTACGTTGAAGCGATCGCGGAGATCTCTCGCGAAAAGCCTGAATGTCGCATCAGTGATTTGGCCAAATATTTTGGAGTGAGTCACGTGACCGTGCATCGAATCATCTCGCGATTGCATGGTGAGGGTCTGGTCGATACCGAACCGTACCGACCCGTGGTTTTGACGCGACGCGGTGCGGACATTGCCGCTCGGTCGCAGAAGCGTCATGAAACCGTCTATCGATTTTTGGTGGCGATGGGTGTTTCTACCGAAGTGGCAATTCGGGACGCCGAAGGAATCGAACATCACGTCAGTCCACAGACGCTCCAGAGAATGGAAGTCTGGATCGAGAAACTTGAGACAGGCTCTGGTCGACCTTAGGCTCGTGCTGTGTAAAATCCGAAACTTTTAACCGTTTGTGGAGATCAGTGATTCATGCCTGTGGTCTTGTTACCTACCCCCGACAATTTGCAGCGAGCGGCAGAGCGACTGCGCGCCGGTGGCTTGGTTGCGTTTGCCACCGAGACGGTTTACGGTTTGGGCGCTCATGCGCTTGATCCAGGCGCGGTCGCAGGCATCTTCGAACTCAAAGGCCGCCCGTTGTTCGATCCTCTGATCGTCCATGTCAGCAGTACCGATCGGGCTCGCGAACTGAGCGCTGCTTGGCCTGATGTTGCAGAATGCTTGGCGACACGTTTTTGGCCCGGGCCGCTCACCTTGGTTTTGCCGCGACGTGAGGTGGTCCCGGATCTCGTTACGGCCGGTCTTCCCAATGTTGCCTTGCGTTGGCCCGCCCATCCCGTGGCCCAACAGCTCTTGTTGTTGGCGGATTGCCCTGTGGCGGCTCCTAGTGCCAACCGCTTTGCCAGTATTAGTCCGACCTCGGCTGCCGATGTGGCGGCGGAACTTCAACACGACCCGGATTTGTGGATCTTGGATGGTGGGCCATGCACGCATGGACTGGAATCAACGGTCATCTCGTTGGTGAGTGATCGCCCCATCGTCTTGCGACTTGGAAGTTTGGCTGTGGAAGACTTGGAACAGGAACTGGGACCGCTTACGGTTGCCAACCGTTCGGTCAAAGAATCTGAATTGCAATCGGGGCTGGCGTCCCCCGGTCATCTAAGTCGCCACTATTCGCCAAGGACGCCCTTGCGGTTGATGCAGGCCGGTGATTTGGATGCCGCTCGGGAGCGGCAGCAACGTGTGGGCCTACTCTGTTTTGGTGCCCAAGCCAACTCGTCGAGTGCCGAAGATTTTGCCGTCATTGAAAATCTTTCGGCCAAAGGCGACACGCGCGAAGCCGCGACACGATTGTACGCGGCCTTGCGCCTGTTGGACCAAGCAGGTTTGGATTTGATCGTCGCGGTCGAACTGCCGCCCCAGGGTTTGGGGCGAGCCATCAACGATCGCCTTCGACGAGCCAGTCATTAAGCTTCGTCGAGAATTTCCACGGCGTCGAACTTGTTGCCTTCCAGCATTTCCAGCGACGCTCCGCCGCCCGTCGAAACGTGGCTGACTTGATCCGCTAGACCGAAGACGGCGATGGCAGCAGCGCTATCGCCGCCGCCGATGATACTGGTTCCGGACGAGGCGGCAATGGCTTCGGCCACCGCGCGCGTGCCTTTGTCGAACGGCGGCATCTCGAACACGCCCATCGGCCCGTTCCACACGATGGTGCCTGCGGCTTTGACCAATTCGCTGTAGTGCTTGGCTGTGGCCGGCCCGATGTCCAACCCTTCAAAGCCATCGGGTATCTCGCCTGCAGGAACCACTTGCTTTTGGCAGTCGCCGCTGAAAGCATCGCCGCAGTGGGTGTCGGTAGGGAGCACCAACTTGCTGCCCGCGCGGTCGATCAGCTCTTTTGCTAGTTCGACTCGATCGCGTTCCACAAGACTATTTCCCACACGACCGCCTTTGGCCAAAGAAAACGTGTAGGCCATTGCTCCGCCGATCAAGACCTGATCACACACCTTCAACAGGTTGTCGATCACTTTGATCTTATCGGAAACTTTTGCGCCACCCAGAATCGCGACAAACGGACGCTGTGGATTGCTAATCGCGTCCGACAAATAACGAATTTCTTTTTCGACCAAAAATCCGACGACCCGTGGTTTACCGGCCATCGCTTTGGGCACTGCATACATCGAACCGTCGTTGCGGTGGCAAGTTCCAAAGGCATCATTGCAGTAGATGTCGGCCATTCCCGCCAGTGTCGCAGCATAGGCGGCGTCGCCATCTTTTTCGCCCGCGTTGAAGCGTACGTTTTCCAAGATCAAGACTTGACCGTTCTGCAAGGCTTGTGATTTAGCCTTCGCTTCTGGTCCAACCGTGTCGGCGGCGAATTCCACTGGCTGGCCCAACAACTCGCTTAATCGCGCGACGGTTGGTTTCAAGCTGTATTTCGGTTCGCTGCCGGTGCCTTTGGGTCGCCCCAGATGGCTGCATAAAATCAACCGCCCACCGCGGCTGGTCACGGACCGGATCGAATCCAAGGCCATCCGAATCCGCAGGTCATCCGTGATCTGGCCGTGATCATCCAGCGGTACGTTAAAGTCCACTCGCATCAGAACTTTTTTGCCCGCGACGTCAACTTGAGCGATGGTTTTCTTTGCCATGATGGTCTATCTTTCCGTGGTTGTTCGAGAGCTTCTCACGCCTACTCCCAACGAGTGGACGTCATCCCAAAGCCCAAGGGCTATCCCTTGAGAATACCGGTTACCGGTGCCATTGGGCAAGGGTCTCTGTATTCAAGAACAGACGCGAACCCGTCATCGTACCGCCAAAAAGACACTTACAATTCGACCCGCGACCGATGACGGCGTGGCGGGTAATTGTTAGGATCTTAGCACTCGGCCCCACTCGGCTCGAGTGCTCCGGATCGCACCTTATGCCTGATTTAACGGGATTTCAACGTGCCTAGATTGTCCAACCAAACGGTGATTGTTACCGGTAGTACCACGGGGATTGGCAAAGCCATTGCCAAGCATTGCTTAGCGGAAGGCGCGAATGTGATGTTTCACGGCTTGGAACCGGATCTCGCCGCCGAGCTGCAAGTGACGCTTGCTCGCGAATACCCGGGCCAAGAGGCTCGGTGGGCGATGACCCTGTCGGACTTGGAACACGAAGCGTCTTGCTCGGCGTTGGTCGCTCAAACGGTCGCACGGTTTGGGGCCTTGTCGGGATTGGTCAACAACGCGGCCTATATTCCGTTCACCAATTTGCAAACAACGGACGCCGAGCTTTTCCTGCGCGCGTTTCGGGTCAATACCTTGGCGCCCTTCTTGTTGATTCAGGCCGCCGTACCTCACTTGGAAAAAAACAGCGGCAGTGTTGTCAATATCGGCAGTGTCAACAGCTACTGCGGCGAACCCAACTTGTTGCCATACAGCATTTCCAAAGGAGCCTTGATGACGCTGACACGGAATTTGGGCGATTCTTTGATGCAACAACATCGGGTACGTGTCAATCAAGTCAACCCAGGTTGGATCCTGACGGAGAACGAGCAGCGCCGCAAGCAAGAACATGGACTGGGCGCGGATTGGGAGCAGGATCTCCCGCGCGTCTTTGCTCCGGCCGGTCGCATATTCCGACCGGCCGAGGTCGCCGCACTGGTGGTGTTTATGTTGTCGGCGGATGCGGGGCCGTTCAGTGGACAAGTCTGGGATCTGGAGCAGTACCCCATGATTGGCCGCAACCCGCCGAAGAACGAGACAACGGCCGTGCGCCCAAGTGCCGCCTCCGATGTCTAGGCCGGTCCCAGGGATGCCGCAGCAATTTTCTCTTCGCCGTTGGTTGCTGGATCGATTGTGTTTGAGACCCACAACGCACGAGCTAGACTTTCGTCCGCAGGAACTGTTTTGGATTGAAGACACTCCGTTGCGGCTAGCCTGTTATCGCCAGGCTCAAGTCCCCCGTTCACGGGCGGATTCCGAAACCCTCGATATTGCTGATCGAACAGTGGAGCTGTTGATCATCAAGTTCCCTGGGAATGCAGGTCGAGCCGAGTTGTCGCCGATTCATCCGGCAAATGTGTGGCCGGAAAAAAGGATCGAGGTCTGGTCGATCAACCCGCCCGGTTATGGTCAAAGTCCGGGCCGCGCCTCTCTGGATCATGTTCCGGCGATCGCGCGAAGCGTTTGGCAGGCTGCCCAAAGAGAGCATCCCAACACGCCGGTACTTGTGTACGGGAATTCGATTGGCTCCTTGACGGCCATGCGGACGATCGCGGTAGCTTTGGAGGATCAGCAGGCTCCCGCGCTGGGGCTCCTGCTCCGGAATCCGCCCGACTTGTTTCCATTGATCATGGAACATCGACGGCGCTGGTATCACGGCCCGGTGCCCAGGTGGTTAACGAGTCCCGCGATCCTGCGAACGGACGATGTTGCGGCGGAGAATCGTGTCACCAGCGGGAGTCCTTCACACTTGGATTCCGTTGCCTTGGCGTCGGCCTGTCATTGTCCTTTGTTGTTGGTGCAAGCCGAACTTGATCGGATGGTCCCGCCTACCAATCAGGACCGCGTTTTTTCTGCTCACCCGGGTCCAAAATCGAAGTTCATTATTCCGGCGGCCGATCACCACCAAGCCCCCGACCCGGCCGACCAGGAGGTTTATCAAGGCTACACGGCGGCCATCGCGCAAACGTTTTCTGCAATCATCTCGCCCAATTGATCGCAAACATTGGAGGAGATGGAATTGAATCTGGATGTGACGCCGCTTCCGAGTGCGCCTGCGGTTAAGGATTTGTCGTGAAATAAGTTACGGATTTCGTTAGTCGAAAGCTGCGGAATGACTCTCGCTGGCTCTGGCGGTTGAATGATTAATGATTATTGAAGAATGAAAAATTCAAAAGGTACCAAACGTCTAGTTTCAAGCATTTCATAAGGAAGCAAAGGCTGTCAGCAAATTGCATTTTTCAATTTCCATTTTTCATTACACATTTCTTAGACGCTTGTGAACCAAAGACGAACATTTGCCTGACAAGCGGACTTCCCACGGATGGCAATGCCGATCTGCGGATGAATACATTCACGGCCTGCGGTTTCGAAATGAAGCCCGTCAAAGTATCAGATCGGAAGTTAGACCATGGCAGTCGGACAAGTTGCTGTCGGTCAAGGAAATGTCCGCGGACTGTTCATCCGCAGTTCGGCATTGCCATCCGTGGGAATTACCAAACGCTCGCATTTTGCCGCTTTGCGGCTCGAGCTAT
>JAEUIP010000099.1 GCA_016795075.1 Planctomycetaceae bacterium
CCCGTTTCTTGAGAATCGGTTGGCGGCACATGAACCGTGTTTGCCATCTCGCTTCAACCTTTGCGGAAATGCGATGAAATCCATTCGAGATACGATCCAACAAGGAGACAAGTACTTTCGTTGGCGCGGCGCCGAAACGTCGCGGCTTGAAGCCTTGTTCGACATGGTCTTGGCGATGGCCTTGACTTTGACGGTCATCTCGTTGGAAGTCCCACAAACTTTCGACGATCTCATCGGGTCGTTTGCCAAGTTGCCTTCCTTTGCCGTTTGCTTCGTGATCCTGTTGATGTGTTGGTACTACCACTTTCAGTTCCATCGCCGTTATGGGATCGAGAACTTTCCGCTGGTCATCATGAGTGGCCTGCTTTTGTTCATCATTTTGATCTATGTGTACCCACTCAAGTTTCTCTATTCCCTGTTGTTCTCCCCAGCAAACGCCGCGGGCCTGAATCCGGCGCAAGGCCAAACATTGATCATGCTCTATAGCGCTGGGTTTGCCGCCATATTTGCCATGTTTTTCTTGATGAATCTGTATGCGTATGTCGCTCGCGCGGATTTGGAGATGGATACTAATGAAATCGCATTGACCAAGGCGGCCATGGGAACTCATGCGGTTTACGTGATTGTCGCCAGCATTTCGATCCTGATGACCTGGGCGAATATCGGCGGCACATTATCCGGGTGGGTCTACCTCTTGATTGGCCCACTTCAATTCGCGAACGGAATGTACTGGGGACTGCAAATCAAAGAAACATAGCGCTAACATTGGGTTTAACTGAGGGAGCTAACCGCAGAGTTTGACTGGGTATTGGAGGTGAACCGCGGGAGCAAACAAAAGTAGCGGTTGGGCTTGGTGTTGCGTTAGCAGGTGCAAACGGCAGAGTTTGGCTTGACGCTTGAAATCAACCGCAAGAGAAGAGATCGACTTGGCGGTGAAGGTTAACCGCGGGAGCAGAGCTTGGTGGAGTCGGGGATCCGACTCCACCAAGCGTCGCTCCGCGCTCACGGCCGCATGCAAATCCAAAATCTAAATGCTGGGATTTGCTGTAGATGGGCTCGCTCTCCGCTGACAACACACCGGAGTTTGCGCGACCTCGGGCTCGCTCTCCGCTGCCAACTCGCTTAGCGGCGCCCGGTCGATCGGATACCCGCTCGACCAGGCTCTGCTAACCGGTTAACGCCGGTGATGGGACGATTCTGCTAACCGATTAGTGCCGCCGGAGGTTCAGTCGAATTGTGAATTGCCAGAAATTATTCTTTTGAGATTCCTCCCGCTGGTTCGTCTAAGATAGGGAGCGAAATGGAACCAGCCCTTGCAGCACGAACACTAGGTCAGCGCCAACATGCCCAGCGATGAAACATGGGAAGCGACCTTGAACCGTGTTTTGCCTCAAGCACTGGCGATGGCTGTTCGGGTCTGCGGCAGCGTCCCGGCGGCGGAAGATGCGCTCCAGGAAGGTTTGGTCAAAATCCTCCAAGCTCGTGAATCCTATCGGGGGCAGGCCCAGCTTTCCACATGGATGCTGCAGATTGTGCTCAACGCCAGTCGCGATTGGCTGAGAAAGCATCGACCGACGATACAAACCGAACCCCTTGGCCCATCGGCCGATCCCGACTTCTTATCCAATGGACAAGGATTCGCAGGTTCCAACAGCCCGGCCGTCGGAGGCGAACCGGTCGCCCGCGGGGGGATTACCGGTGGCGCATTGGTCGGCGGACTCAACTTGGATCAATTGGTAAACCCACGCTCGCACGATCCTTCGGCCAGACCAATTCACGCCGAAGAGCGCCAGCAGATCCGGCAAGCCGTCGAACATTTGCCAGCCCGTCAACGGGAAGTGGTCCAGTTGCTGATTTGGCAGGGGATGTCGGCGACGGAAGTTGCGGAACTTACCGGTACCACCGCGCAAAACGTGTACGCCAATTTTCATGCCGCCAAACAACAGTTGCGTGTCTTGTTGGCAGACACCGCCCCTGCATACCGCCCTCCAACTTAGTGACTTCCCTCATGCAAACTCCCCAAGACCCTGACGATCCGCAATGGAACGAGATGCTGGCGGCTGCCGATCCGCTCTCGGAGTGTGACGCCGAATTCGCAGCCGCGCTGGAACGATTGCAGAACCGCGTGTCGGAGCTTCAATCCGGCCAAACCAACACCAACGACACGTCAACCATTCGTCCATTACAAATCGCTAACAAGGGATGGAACACATCAGTCGTTTGGTGGGCGACTGCAGCTTTGGTACTCCTTGGGCTAGGAGCGACCTACTGGCTAGTCGCGGTGAACTCGCGGTCTGGTAACGCAACAAATTTGGTGGAAACGAAAGAAGACGCAACCAGCACCGACACAGCAGACCACACCAACCCGGCCGAAAAAGGTACCAACGCCGAACCACCAGCGAATTCACTTGCCAATCAGCAAACACCGATTCCGAGCGAACGGGACAAACGAAAAACCGCGGCAGAAAAACGAGACCGGGAAAAGATTCGCTCGGTCGAAGAATTGCTCAAGCTAACGCCCTCGCAATTGGCCAAGGTGCAGCGGCGGCTGGATCAAGTCGCGTTGGATGCAGAACTTATGAAGTGGCTGGGGGAATGGCATCAAGCCAACCCAGAGCAACGTTCGCTTTTGGAACAACAGTGGGTCGCGCATCGTGGTTTTTGGTCGGGCTGGACAATGCGAGGCCTACGCCATTGGCAAGATCCGGTGGCTCTGCAAGCGGGGATCGAGATCCTCAGTTTGGAGCTTGGCTCTGCAGCCCCCGAACAACTGGGGTTCTGCCTCCAGCGTGTTGAAACAGCCGGATTGGCGGTGCCCTTTTTATTGCCGCGAGCCAATGAAGTTCAATTGGCCAGTTGGTTAACCGAGGCCCCTGACTCGGGAACTGTGCAAGCGTTGATTGGCGAGTTGGCAGGACGCTCCGGGCAAGTGGCCACCGAGGCCCTGGCAACGTTAGCGGCCGATCAGGTTTGTCATCAAGTGTTGCGACAAGCAGCTCTGAAATGGCATCCGGCCCATGCCCAACGAGCTTTGGCACAGCTGCATTCTGCTAACTCGCAGCAACAGTTTTTTGCGGCCATGATCTTGGCCGTGATTGACGAAGAAGGGCTTGATCAAGAACTGCTAACCCAAGCACGGAGTGGCGTCCAAGCGTTGCCGGCTCTATCGGCCTATGTCTTTCGTCATCAAGATCAATTGGCTGAGAAACTAATCCCATTGCAACAGTCACCGTCGGCCATGGCGGCGATCCCTTCCGCTCAACAACGCAGTCAGAAATGGCTGCGTCAACAACGTCTCGAATCTCCCGGTCCCAAGTCCCTTCGAAAGGTGTGTCAACTATGCGTCTCCGCAAGTTAGTTTCCGTTTTGTGTTTGGTCTTCGCTCCCGCGGCGATTTTGACTTCGAATCACCTGCCACAGGCCAGCGCCTGGCAAGACGAAGTCGAAGAGGAGAAATTACTGCGAGTCTACCCGATCGCGGATCTATTGACGCCCGCAGCGGTTGCCGACCCAGGCAGTCACTGGCCTGGCACCGGTCTCTTGGCACCGGCCGCCGGAACGGGTTCTGGTGGATTCGGTGGCATGGGCGGCGGCATGGGTGGAATGGGCGGCGGAATGGGCGGCATGGGCGGTGGCGGGGGCGGCGGAATGTTTTCTGTCCCATCGAATCCTCAAGATGGAGGCATGGGCGGCGGCATGGTTGGCTCGGGCGGTGGTATGGGCGCCGGCATGGGGCTTGGACTGGCAACTACCACGGATGACGGGTCAGGGTTGTACACACTAATCGACCAATTACTATCCAATGATGAAACTTACGACAGTGGTGGGTTGTCCTTATACAACAGCATGTTGATTGCGAAACAAACGGAAGGCTGCCACGAACAGATCGCTGAAATCCTCAAGGTTCTGCGCGATGGACTGACCCAGCAGCAAGTGATTCAGGTCGAGTGGGCAGCATTGGCGTTGGATCCAACGGCAGCTCAGCAATTACGTCAAGCCAATGATCAAAAGCTGATCCAAGAATGGATCGACCAACAAGCGGTCGCTTACGGATCGCTCTCGGTGCTCAACGGTCACTTGGGGTTTTCCTCGTCTGGTGAACATCGCAACCTGGTGATTGGTGTGACACCGGTTGTCGGGACGTTCCAAAGCGGAGCTCTGCAAGATGGTGTAACGGCAAACGAAAGTGGCGTTGGCTATCAGCCTCGTACGGTGAAGCCGATCCTGGGTTGGTTAACTCAAGTTCGACCCGTTGTGCCAACCGATCCGACCCAACCTGGACTGATTCAAATTGGCATCAGTCATGTTGCGAAGTCGGCGCAAGCGACTCCAGCCGTCTTGGGAGTACCCGACCGAGGGGATCTGCCTGCGTTTCAAGCGACGGGCACGATCAAAGCCTTACCAAATACTTGGACTGTATTGGGAGGCATGGCAAACGCAGCCAACACACCAGCGGTTGAAGGAGCTCCCAAGTATGTGATCGTGGTCCGCTACGGTCGCTAAACCGCTACCGAGAGTGATTTCGAAGCGATAGAATGAGGTCATGCAACTGCCTTGGAATCTTCAAGGCAGTTGTTGTTGATAGACTTCTTGTTTCAGGAATCCCGCAATGACCAACTACAGTTTCCCAAGGCCATTGACCAATTTGGATCGAATCGTTGTGATGGGCGACACGATGGCTTTGGCGGGAAATCGGCCCCATGGATTTGTGACTCAATTACGTGAAGCTTTGGACCACGAAGAGTTGCCATGGTTTTCGGTGGGTCGCAGCACCGATCGTTGGGAACATGCCGCTCAGCGATTTTCCGAAGAGGTCATACCTTTGCGGCCCTCTGTCCTGATCGTGATGCTGGGTCTGAACGATGTCTGGCATCAGTCGCGCGGCCATGTCCTGGAATTCGAGAAAACTCGACAAGCGATTTCTCAGCTCGTCACGGCCTACTTTCGGAATTCGCCGCAGGGCATCCTGTTGTTGGCATCGCCCTTTTTAATTGGCGAAAAAACGGATGGCACAAATTCGCAAGATCGGGATTTGGAGGCGGTTTCCGACTTGATTGCGGACGTCGTCCGTGAGTTCACCGGCGGTTTGCCGGGCTCCGAGGAGTACTCTGGGGAACCTCGCATCCAGTTCCTCAATCTGCGCCGTGTAGCGATCGAGTATTTGAAGCAGCACAATCCAGCCCAAAAGCCGCACTCGATCCTCACGGTTGACGGAATTCAATTGAACAAAGTTGGCCACAAATTCATGGCTGATTTGTTGGCGGACTATTTTGGCTTGCAACTTCCGGCCCCGGCGACGGATGTGTTGCGACATGTCGTGTTTCTCAAATTCAAGCCCGAAATCAGCCCTGCCAAGACTCGGGAAGTTCTACAAGCCTTCCAGGCGCTTGGCAAGCGAATCGATGTAGTCGCCGCGATCGAAAGCGGCACGAACAACAGCCCCGAGGGATTGGCGGATGGCTTCACACACGTGTTCACTCTCACGTTTCATTCGACTGCTGATCGCGACATTTACTTGAATCATGCGATCCATCAAGAGTTCGTGCAGTTGGCGCTGCCAGCGTTGGAAAAAGTCTGCGTGCTTGATTATTGGGCCCAAGCTCACCCGACGACGAGGACGTGAGCATGGCAACCAACCAATCGGGTCTGTTTCCTTGCCCTCACTGCAAGAATTCTCGAACGAACATCGAAGCCGATTGTTCGACCTGTGGTTGGAGTCCCAATCCAAGTAACGCCGATCAACGACAGACCAACTGGGAATCGTCGCCACCCCAAACCACTCCCGTGAATTTTCTGGCATCGGGCATTTGGGGATGGCTGACCTTCACCGCTGGCTTGGCGTTGATTTTAGGCGGCGCGATGTTCTTCGTGGTTTTGCATTTCGTAGTTGAGGAATCAGGTGCATTCGCCGGCTTGGTGCAAGTTGGATTGGGACTACTTGTGGCAATCGCTGGAATAGGGATCGTTTACTCCCAGCCTTTTGCGAAATGGTTGTTGAGCGCCTCGGTATTGGGAGTGGTTGTTAATGTGGTCTACTTCCTATTTGTAATTCTTCGACTGAAATAATTCGCATACCGTTAGAAATTGAGAAAACATCGAGAAGATGAACTCAAACGCGACTTGCGTGACAGTTAGCTGTGTTCATCGTTTATTGGCGGCGAATGGTGACTTTTAGTTCACCTTGGTTGTCACCGATTTGAGTCAGCGGTTCTTGGCACCGCAGATACAAGTGTCCGGTCGTGGGGGCCGCAAACGTGGCATTTTGTCCCAACTTTATTTCTTCCGACAATTCGTACTCGGCCCAACGTTCTCCGCCCGAGTCGCTTTTGGTCAAGATTGCTCCAATCAAACGACCAGCGGTGTCGGATTGACCGTCGGCCGAGAATGGCTCGCGACCGTCGATCGACCAAGTCCCTTCAGCCAAGACTTCGTAGGTTTCGCCGGCTTTGACCAACGCCCCGGAGGCTTGCCAACCGCGTCGCGCGACGACTTTGGCTTTCTTCCCGCGCGAATCGACGCCAATGGCCTTGGTCTTCCAGTCCCAACTACAAAGTTCCTGTTGATAACCATTGCCCAAGTGTTTGACAAACTGAGAATACTCAAACGAGATCTCGCCGGCCACATTGGCGAACTCCGAATGAAAACTCGCGTTGCCATCCGGCGGCATCATCGTTTCGCCCAAGCGATAGAAGCGTTGACCGTAGTTCGGATTATTGACCAACATGTAACACAGCGCCCAGCGCCAGGCGTAAGCCTGCCACGAGTCGCCCGTGACTTGGTCCAACTTCACCAGTTCCGACAAAGGCTTGGGCGGTGACGTCGTTAAGTAGCGAATGACAACCGGGTCGATATTCACTCCCACGTCGCCCGGCTTCCAATAACAACCCAGTTCGGCCATCCCTTCGGCGTACCAGGTCGGGCCTGTCCCGCCATACGCCAAATGACAAAAAGCATGAACGGCTTCATGCTGCACAATCGAATGTTCGCCACAGGAATAAACTATTGCCCGTCGCAAGTTCCCCAAACGGCTCGCGACAGTAACTCCGGCTTTGCGGCGAATCCAATCCAGACCCTCGGTGAGTTCCTCCGCAGCCGGCCCCCAACGCTCGAGGTCTTCGGCCACGTAACAAACGATTGGTTGTCCCAGGGTTCGACGGTTGTAGTACTTGCCCACGACCGCAAACATTTCCTCGAGTTTGTCCAGTAGTATCTGCGCGCTGCGCGGCGAGAGGTCCGTCTTGATCAAGAAATTCTTGCTCCGCAGTTCGCGGGGCGCTTCCGGTTCATTGCTCAGGTGTCGGTACTTGATCTGATAAAGTTGGTCTGGACTCGCTTGAAGGCCCGGTCGATCGGCAACCAATTGAACTTGAATTTGTTGAGCGACCCAATCGCCAGTGTTTAGCTTTAATAGCTCGATCGAAACGATCTCGTCCCCTACCCGAACTTCTTGCATGTTCGTCTGTTCAACGACCAACGTTGCTTCATCCGCAACCGCGACCGTCAATCCAGACTTCGTTGTAAACTCCGACTTCGGAACTTGTAAAGCGACTTTTCCCTTGTCGTTCTTCGTCACAATTGCTTGAACAAGCGCCGGTTGAAAGTCGTCTTTGCCGTTTGGTTCGCGGTTGGAGAACACGACGGAGGTTTGATCATGATCGGCGGGCAGCAACTTCCAACTTCGGACATCGCCAACTTCACCATCTTTGGCCAAATCCAATTCAACTTCGACCGCCATTCCTGGGCGAAGCAGACTTAAAGGCAGTTCACCCAAGACGCGAATGGTGGTGCGTAGATTCAGAGCACCTTGGTTGCCTGATAAGTTGATCGCGCGAACCCCGGCGTCCTGGTACAAAGCCGCATAAGTCGCGCCCGTCTCTGTTTGCACAACCAGCGAGTGATTTGTTTTGGCCAGAATTTTCCCGGCGATCGACTGACGCTCAACAACTTCCAAATCTTGAGCGGCCCAACCCGTTGATGAAAGGAAGAGCCCGAAAACTAAGCCCAAGTAGGTAATTGGCTGCCATCTCGCTTGTGCCAACATGCGTGACCTCCTTGATCAATGCCAGCTTTCAATCACCTTGCTGCGTTGGATCAGCGATTGGTGGAACGGATTGATCAACCATTCGCCAAACCGTTCTGCTTGGCACAACGTACTCGAGGGTACCCAGACCAGATCTTGTCGATCGGCAATTCGATTTCGCGCGACACGCCGGTACAAATCGACGGAATAGAAAGCGACATGCAAACGCATGGGTTCGTGCTGCCCGGGAACTGCCCCTTCGAACTCCAGATCGATCTGGGCCATATTGGCGACCAAGAACTCTCGGTTCCGATCAAGGTCCAATTGCCATGCAACTTCGCGAGCAACCGTCTCGCGAAAGGATTCTTGCTCCAGTCGATTTCCGGAGATAAAGCTGATCATGGGTTGGTTTTGTCCAACCTGAGTCAACCACATCGAGCCTTCGTCACCGCGTTCGCGGATCAAGGCCAAACCGAGTTCAATCTTCTGCATTCCGGTTTCCGTTTAGCGTTCAACTCGTTCAGGAACGTAATCCTTGTCGCGTTTTCGAATCACACGTGCGGAGATGATCTGGTCCGGCTGCCCAATCATGCTATCTTGAGCCTTGATCATTTCTTGCCACTGGGTTCCGGCACGTTCCAGATTATCTAACACCACGTCACCTTCGATCACTCGGCCAAAGACCGTGTTCAATTGCTCGTCCAAATCAGGCCGTGGCCGAGTCACAAAAGCGAACTGGCTACTGGCCAATTCCGCTTGCACATCGACCAACATCGTCAAATAACCGCGAAGGTGCGGTCGTCGGTTGGGAAGATCATGTTCGCTCTTGATCCAGTAACCTGCTTGGCCGTAGGGATCATTGGTGGTGGAACCTGTGACGGCCATACTGTCAGAAACTTCGTAGAATTGCCGGTTCTTGAAAAATCCCTGTTCGACCAAAAACACGATATTATTTACGGTGTTCGGGGCATGATCCTCAAACAACTCAACAACAATCGTGCCTTTGGTGGTTTGAAATTCAATTCGCGGCAGGTTGGATTCCTGATCCTTCAACAAAGCGGCCTGTTCCGCCTCCATGGTGGTCCGTAATTTTTGACAGGCGTCGAACGCGGCATCCTGATCCGCCGTTAACGTCTCTCCCGCGACTTTCGCTTCACTAAATATGGCACGGGCTTCCGTCAATTGATTCACACAATAGGCGGCATGCCCGTACAAGGGTAGCAGATACGGTCGTTGGTGTCCCCGTTCGACCAAGGCTTTTGCCATTCGATATGCCTTGCTGTACTCGTGAAACATGAAATACGCGTCGATCGAATGAAAAGCCAAATCGGCCAAGTCTTTGTCCGGTGGTCCAGTCATTTTCTCCAGAAGATGCATCGCCACTTGGCCGGCGAGTTTTCGGGCCGCCTCACCTTTGCGTTTCGCATCGCGAAACTGGGATGCCCACTTGGGAGCCTGTTCTTCTTTTTCCGAATGAAACTGCATCACGGCCTGCCCCACGCGCGAGTGTTGCTGTCGCCAATCCGCCAGGACTTTTTTCAGCTCTGTCTGCAACTCTTCGACACTCATCGCCGCCAAGCGAGCGTCGTCCCGGAGATACTGGTCATTGACGGAGGCAGGTTCTTCTTCTTCGTCTTGCAGATTGGAGCTTCGGACGTCCGTCACTTCAACTGCCGGAACGGCCACAAAAGTCGGCTCCGGCCAGCGGACACGGGCACCCACGCCAAACACACCAAGAGCCAGAATAAAAATGGTGCCCCACAGCCGTGTCCTGTTCATTCAAGCTTCCCTAACCGCCGTGACTTTCGGAACTCCAGGCCTGCGTTTGATGCCTCATCGCAAGGCCGACCCACAGAGCCCAAGAAAGCTCCGCGTTCCATTTACTGTACTTGAGTCTGGGTTAACCGACTACCCGCACCGAACGTAACGACTTTTCCTTGGATCGAGGCTGCTCGGGTTCATCGACCGGCCACTTCGTTGAGATTCCTGCGAAACGCTATGGGGGTAGTGGCGGTGGCAGGACTCGTACTCGTGTCGCCAACAAGTCACGACTTCCGTATTGAACGCCAATGGCCAGCCCTCTAAACCGCCGACTCAATGGCCAACGCCGCCACTTGCCCTGTTGGTGATTGATTGACGATCAAGGCCACGGGACTGGTGAGCGGTGTGTTTTCGGATCGAACCAAGACCGGACAGTCGGGGTCGGGCGTCCGATAGTTCAGCGTCGCGGGCAAAATCTGCTGACGTAGCGAAAGCAGCGAACAGACCAGTTCCACTGCCCCCGTCGACGGTCCCAGCAAGCCAAAATAGCTTTTGGGGGCAAAGACCGGGCAATTTGGTAAGACTCTCGCCAGGCCCTGTGCTTCCATTCGATCCTCGGAAACGACTCCCGTCCCATTGGCGTTGACATGCCCAACGTCTGCGGGACAAACCCCAGCGCGTGCGAGAGTTTCGCGGATCGAACGCACCAACCGTTCCTCCATTTGTGCCGGAACGGCAAAGGCTCGATCCGATCCCCGGACTCGCGCCAAGACATTTGCACCGCGAGCTTGGGCACTTTCCAGCCTCTCGATCACAAAAGCGGCCGCACCTTCTCCGAAAACGGTCCCCGATCTGTGAAGGTCAAACGGACGGACGGCCTCGGTCGCGGACGCAAACTGACTTGCTAGGCGAGACCGATCGCGATACACGGAAGCGGTCGGGGTCATTTGAGCCCCCGTGGCACCGACAATCACCACATCAGCCCAACCACGTTGCAACAACTCGATGCCTTCAATCAATGCCGGCAAGCTACTGTTGTCGCCCAACACGACTGTATTGCTAGGGCCTTGCGCGTTCAGAAAAATCGAAACGTGGCTCGCCACCATGTTGGGCAAATACTTCAGCATCCACAATGGTTCAATTTCTCGCGGAGCGACTTGCCCCCACGAAGAAACATCATTGCCTAAGGGAATACACTGGCGAAAGGCCGGAACCAAATCTGCCGGGTTGGCGTAAAAGGCCTCGCTGGCAAATACGGTGGCGATACGCGGCGGGTCGACAAGATTTGGCCCCAGTTTGGCGTCGGCGATCGCCATCAACGCGGCGGCGACCCCCATCTGCACCTCGTGACACATCACCTTGAGACTCTTCCGCGGGATGTGATCTTTCGCATCAAAGTCCTCAACCGGGGCCGCCAAGACCCACGACTCGTGAACCGACTCACAACCGGGCCGTCGTCGGACGCCACTGCGATTTTCAAATAAGGACTGCCAGACCGCGTCGGTCCCAATCCCAATGGGAGAGACAACCCCCACGCCCGAAATTACAATCTCCGATGATTGCCACATGTCAGTTCTAACGTTGCTAAGCGATTGATTTGGCCTTACCCCACCCGGGGGGCCGACCCACTCCGACGGGAAAACTAGTTCAGGAAATGAATACTGTTCTCAAAGTGTCAAACTCTCGGCCGACACGACCTAGGTCGCGGACACGACCTAGCTAAATGAGTAATCAAAAATTCGATAAGTCTTCTCGCGAATGGCCCCGCCACGCTCCAAGGTCGCCCGCGACAAGTGATTGGATTCTAAAACCCACGAAAACTCGGCTTCTTGGATTTCCCATTTCGTGATTGTGGGAATCAAGTGATTCAAGAGCACCAATCCCAACCCCCATTTCTGATATTCTGGCAAGACGTTTGTGCTGATCATGCGAACTTTCTTGATCGACTTGCGATTACCGAACAAAAACCGCAGGAATCCGAATGGATAGAGTTTTCCCCCGATCGCTTTGATCCAGGGATTGTAGTCTGGCAGCGCAAACACCACGCCAACCGGCTTGCCATCAATTTCCGCGATACTGGACAGTTCCGGCACGATCAAATGCTTGAGCCCAGCGGCGGCATGTTTTAGCTCCGACTCCGTCATCGGTACAAAACCCCAAGTCCCTGGTAGTGACTTGTTGTAAATGTCCATAAACATTGCCACATCACGAGCAAAGTGTTTTTTGTCGATCGGGCGAACATGAACGTTGAATCGCCTCTGAGCTTCCTCGACGACAAACTTCATTTTGGCGTCCAACGTTTTGAGCATATCGACATGCCCCCAAAACGCGTAGAGATCCTGGACTTTTTGAAAACCGAATTCCGTGATCAACGGTTCGTAATAACGAGGATTGTAGGTCATCATGAAGGTCGGCGATTTATCAAATCCGTCGACCAAGAGTCCCGTTTCATGGTTCAACGACGGGTTGAGCGGACCGCGCATCGCGGTCATGCCTTGTTCGCTGCCCCATTTCTTGACGGCCTCAAATAAAGCATTGGCCACGGTCTGGTCCGGAACGGATTCGAAAAAGCCAAACATGACCTTGGTATCGTTGTAACGGCGGTTGAAGCCGTGATCGATGATCCCAGCAATGCGACCGACCACCTCGCCGCCCTGATAAGCCAAAAAGGGTTGGACGGGATTCATCGCCGGGAAAGGATGTTTCGCGAATCCCAACAACTCACGTAGGTTCTGCTCCAAGGCCGGGACCCAATAGGGGTCTCCCGCGTAGAGCTTGAACGGAAAACGGACAAATTGATTCCGCTGAGCTTTCGTGGACACCGGCTGAATAACGATGGACTCGGGTGTCGACCGCCCAATCGAGACGGATGCGGACGTCATCGAATGAAGCTCCTTTCAGATCAGAGGACAACGCTGGGAAGCGAACGCGACCATCCTAGCAAATAGCGGCCCATCCCCGAAGGGCACCAAATGGGCTTAAGTTGCCCTGCCGAGACTTACAACGGGTGAAAGCTCCGGTTAAAATTGAAATGGCGACGGGACTCCCAACAACTTAGCGATTAGGCATGCGCGTGGATGTAAATCAGGTTGGCCCGTTTCAAATCCTGCAACGATTGGGCGGCAAACGCCAAAGAGTCTTTGCGGCCCGACACCGGCAACAGGACCGAACTTCGGCCCTCAAGTTAATCGCCGTTCCCCCGCATCTTACCCGGGAAGAAGCCCTTCGTCGGATCCATAAAGAAGTACGGTTTCTCAGCCGCCTGCGACACCCACGACTGGTTCAAATGTTTGGTGGCGGGGTTTCTCATGATCAGATTTATCTGGAAATGGAACTGGTCACCGGCGAATCGCTGGCCAGTATTCTTGCACGGCGTGGACGCTTGGAATGGGACGTCGTCGTTCAATACGCGAGCGAAATTGCCGATGTGCTAGAATATCTTCACTCCAAAGGGCTCACGCACGGGAAACTGACTCCCGAAAAAATCCTGATCGCCGATGGGCACGTCAAGGTTACCGATCTCCGCCTCAATCGGATTCGCCGTCGACGCTGGGACGCCCAAAGAAAAGCGGAACTTGAAGTTGCCGCTTATCTTGCGCCGGAACAGTTGATGGGCAAAGGCGTTTCTCCTCAAGCGGATCTGTACGCGTTGGGCGTCATCATTCATGAACTGGTTACGGGCCAATTGCCTTTTCCACCTGAATCACTCAAACAAATGACCCTGCGAAAGCAAAAGGAAATCTGCCCGCCCATCAGTCAAAGCATTGTCGAAACCCCAACCTGGCTGGACCAAGTTGTTCTCACCCTGATGAATCCAGACCCGCGACTGCGATACCCCTCTGCCGCTGCCGCCATGATGGCCCTGCGCGAGATCCAAAAAATCGACGCCAACCGGATGTCGGCCGTAGCCCAGTTCGCCGCCGGCTTCAATCCGCTCAACGCCGGAGCGGATAAACGAGAGGCCCGAGAACTGTTGGGGCAACCCACCGAAATCCATCGGAAAACGAAGCGTGTGGAGCGGGAATTGACCGTTCCACGCTGGGCGCAAATTTCCGGATTGATTTTGGGCTTATTGGTCAGTGCCACGATTTTTGGCCTAACCCTTTATTACTTCGCTCCGACCTTCGAAGACCGGATCAACGCGGCGAATCGGGTCCTCGCAAGCGAGCAACCGTCGCTACTCGAAATGGGACGTTCCATCAACCAATTGAATGAATTGATCCAGCGGTACCCCGACGACACCGAAGTCGCGACTGCCCGTGCGCTGGTCATGGAACTGGAAACTCACCGTTTGTTGCGGTTGGCCGAGATTGGCAGAACGGGAAACCTCGACGAACCGACCCGTTCGTTTATCAAAGCCTATAAAGCAGCAACCAACGGCGAATATTATGCGGCGATGGAAGGGTTTCACGAATTAATCAATCAGCGACCTCTCGAACCCTCGCCTGACGAGTTCATCTATCGCGAGGCCCAACGGCAATTTAGGTTGTGCAAGTCACCCTACTCGGAACAAATTCGACAGCAATTGGTTCTAGCGAGCAAAGACCGAGCCGTCGCATCGCAATGGGCCATCGAAGCAAAAAAGGCGCTGGGTGCCGATCCCAAGCACCAAGCCTGGTTGACCGAATTGGCAGCCGACTTCCCAGAAATCAAGTTGATCGAGCCCTGGCCGGCAATGGAGTCCGACCAAAGTTCCGAATGAAAAATTGCATTCCCCCACCGTTTGGCGACGCAAACAACATTATGGGGACAGAAACCTGCATTCATGTTGGGCATTTTGTTGGGGACAGACACCTGCCTTTTGGCGACCTACACCCGCCATGCGAGTACGATTCGGGGAGCGATTCGGGGACAGGGCACGTGTTGGGGACAGACATCTACTGTCCCGTGACCGACGAATTGTTTCTGGGGACAGACACCCGCGTCTTAGGACAAAATGTTACTGGGGACAGACAACTGCGTCATAGGGACAGACACCGACCGCGCAGGCGTCAGGATACCGTTTGGGGACAGACACCTGCGATTTCCGTTTGGGGACAGACACCTGCGCTTTGGAAGAACCACATTTTGGGGGACAACGAGTTGGGGACACGCACGTTTTGGCAACTCGTTGGGGACACTCAGACAACTCGTTCTCAGACAACTCGTTGGGGACACACACGTTTTGGCGCCGTTAGCTATTTTTCTGTAAACTTCTGGGGACAGACACCTACGGATTGTGGTCAGACAGAAGCCTGGCGACGGGGGAGGCACCATTGCAGGGGACAGACACCTAATTTTTCTGTCTGGGGCTGTATGGGGACAGATACCTACGTTTTCCAAATGAAAAACTCGCACTACCCCACCGACGGCCGAAGGTCGCAATGTTTTGGGGAAATACCGTCGGGGAAAAGACATTTTGGGGCCAGACATTCAGGGGACAGACACCCGCGATTTACTTGGGGACAGACGTTCTGGGGACAGTCACCCGCGATTTTCCGGCGACGCGCAGGAGCCCCCCCTTTGGGCGACATTGTCGAAGTCGCCATAAACTTCTCGGGACAGACACCAACCTTTTGCCTTGTCGAAGTCCCCGTAAACTTCTGGGGACGGACCCCTACGGTTTGCGCCACCCGCGATACTCACGTTAGCGCAGCGGCCATACGCCTGGGGACAGACACCTGCGGCCTGGTGAAGGCGGCTCCACTTTGCTACTGCTGTCCGGCCCAAGAAACGAGTACCAATTTTTTGAGCAACCCTTGAAACTCATGCATCTGCTTTTCGGCACCGAACAGAAACCAAGGGAGAATTAGCTCAACGCCGCACTTTCACACCAAGCCAGACCGTTCTTCAACGTTGATTTGAACCACTTTTACTTTTTCACCGAACCAACCTTCCCGCATTTGTCCCTCGACGTCGTTCTCGCGACACGGACCGCTCCACAGTGCGCCAATTTTCACAAGCACCGGCACGGAGGACGTTTTGCAGAAATCTCCGAATCCCGGTCGCCAATAGCCGCGTTTCCTTTTCTGGTTGTGGGCACTCCGGTTGATAATTGACTTGGCGCTAGGAACTCGACCATAACTGACACCCAAACGGCGACCGTCCCGAAACACACGTTACAACAAAACGCTGCAAAAGAACGCACCCTGAACTTCACGGCGACCCCAACTGAACCACGACAACTCGCTTCCATAACACCCCGAGCCGATGCGATCACGATCAGGCTAGAAGAGGCTGAAACGTACCTTGAGTGGGAGCAAAACGTTCCCGGTCTTGAAAAGTGAACGATTCGAAGGGCCAGCAAGCGAGATTGGGCGTTCGTAACGGAACGGTGATCGGCCGCAGCCAGCAGCACAAGAGATAAAGAATCCTCGGTGGCGACCGTCCCGAGCCGAGCGGGCAACGATCCGGACCACCTCGACAACCGTTGTAAACGAAAAAAAGCTCGCTGCGACAATGCCGCAGCGAGCTTCTTATATAATCAGTGTTAGACTCAACCGGACGATCGCGATCGACACCGCGACGATCCAAAATGATAACCCCACCTGTTCGATCTGTCCCGAAGGAAGCAGATCTTGGTATCCTTAGAAAGGAGGTGATCCAGCCGCAGGTTCCCCTACGGCTACCTTGTTACGACTTAGTCCCAATCATCGAACTCACCTTCGGCGCCTTCGTCCCTTGCGGGTTCGATCGGCGACTTCGGGTGCTTCCGACTTTCGTGGCTTGAC
>JAEUIP010000009.1 GCA_016795075.1 Planctomycetaceae bacterium
GGTCCAACCTCAGAGCTGTTTTGACGGTCGACGGTTCGATACCGCTGGCAGCGAGTGTATTCATCCGCAGATCGGCTTTGCCATCCGTGGGTAGTCCGCCAGCCAGGCAAGTGATCGTCTTTGGTTCACATGCGGTTAAGAAGTGAGTATTGAAAAATGGAAATTGAAGAATGCAAAATGCTGACAGCCATTGCTTGTTCGCGGAATGCCTGAAACTAGACGTTTGGAACCTTTTGAATTTTTCATTCTTCAATAATCATTAATCATTCAAACGTCAGAGCCCGCGATGGTTATTTCGAAGCTCTCGAAGTTCGAAATCCGGAACTTGTTTCGCGACAAATCCCAACCGGAAGTTCGAGCACGGGCAGGGGTTGTTGTTGGCTCCTTCCGGTCTCGTTTCGCCGCAGAGAATGCTTCACGGAGTTGTCCAAATGGTTAGCTGGGTTGGCCGAAGAGCTTCGTCGAGTCCAACAATTCTCGATGGGGACGTCCGTACAGATATCCTTGACCCAATTCGAAACCCATTTCCCAGCACGTCCCATGTTCCGCTTCTGTCTCGACGCCTTCCGCTAAAGTTTGGGCCCCGGCGTTTTTGGCAATTTGCACCAGAGACTTGAGCAATTCTTGGCGACTTGCGGGTGCGCGGTCGATGTCGCGAATGAGCTGCATGTCGAACTTGAGCACATGGGGTGGGACATCCGCCAGTTCCAGCAACCGACCTTGCCCCGCGCCAAAGTCATCGTAGGACAACCTCATGTCGAATTCACGCAACAAAGTGTGGAGCGACTTCATCATCGCGGGTTCCGTGATCGCTGCTTCATGGATTTCGATTGTGATTTTTGCTGTAGGGAAGACGGCTCGCAGGTCTCGGAGCGAGTTCACGAAGCGCTCGGTCACGACTTCCGTAGGATGCGTGTTCAGGAAAATCTCTTTGTCACGCTGCGTGCTCTCGCCAGCCTTGCGGAGCCCTTCGTGACGCAAGATCTCACTCAACAACTCCTGCTGCCCCAATCGCTCGGCCGCCGCGAACATCAAACCGGGATTGGTCAAACCATCCAGATCGCTGCGGGCCAACAACTCGTACCCCACAACTTTTTGATCGGCCAACTCCACGATCGGTTGAAAATTTGGGACAACGGCCCGTTCGGTTAACAACTGATCAAACAGCAAAAGTGTTTGCGCCCAGGGCAGGATGCCCTCTTCCATGGTTCCATCGTGCTGCGTGTCGCTGTGACGTCCCACTTTGTACAGTGAATTCGCGAATTGCAACAAATCTCCCACGACGACCACCGATTGTTGAACTCGCTGCCCATTCACGTAAGTGCCGTTGGTGCTACCCAAATCTTCCACAACCAGTTCGTCGCGCACGCAAGACAATCGGGCGTGCCTTTTGGAAATGCCGTTGGCGTTCAACACAATATCGACTTCAGGTGAACGTCCGACAATCAATTCTCGCATAGGCAAGTCGATCGCGCGTCGTTGCTGCGAGCCTTGCCCAAACTCGGTCAATATCCAACGTTGCTTGAGGTTACTGACCGTGGCTTCTCTTATCGACATGTTAAGAACCTTTCCGTCTGTATTTGAATCAAGTCCATGATGATTTTGGGAAGAGAATCGGATCAACGGGAACCGCCATCGAATTGGAGTTGTTGGATCAAACAGGGTGGAAACCCTTTCAACTCCACGGACTTGGCGATCACCCGAGCGCCAGGAACATCTTCCAGGCATTGCTCGACAGCGGGGTCCGTAAAGACGGGCGCTGTCATTAACAAACCTTGGCTGGCCACTTGACCAAATGCCAAGGTTTGCCGAACCGTCGAACCGAAGTAGTCCAATCGCCCATTCTGGGTGGTCATGAGCACCGGTCCGCGATGGATACAAACGCTGAGGTTCGGCGCGACCGCTTGGGCGTCCGTCCCTGCAGGCTCCAGAGCCGAGTTGATCCGTTCGACGGTAGGACCCAAAATGCGAATGGCTGCACGAACGCTTTGTTGGCATTCGGGAAAGGCCGCCACGAACACGTCGCCTTCGCTTTTGACGAATGCTCCGTCGGCCGCCACCACAAATTCCTCACAGCGCTGAAACGTGTTTTGCAGGAGCCGGTACGCAGTGGCATCGCCGAGCTCTCCATAGAGCCGCTCCAAATCCAACAACCGCACCGCAATCAATGTCAAATCGTCGGCTGTCACCGCCTGAGTGCGTTCAAAGCGTTGTTCCGGAAAATATTCACGGAACTTCGGCAAAGCCGATGCCACCGCTGCCGTGACGACGGTTCCGCGGGAAACCGTTCGTTCCAGCCGAACGACTTCCGCGCGGTCTTGATCGTTCGTTAGACTCAACAACACCGTGCCTCGTCGCAAGGTCAAAGTATGGCCTACATTTTTTAGTTGGCTGAGGCAAAGGTCCAGACTTGATGGGGCGGTTTGAGCCCGCACCTGAAGCAACTGCGATTGTCCATTGCCAACCGCACGCAGCAGATAACAGCCATTATCCAACTCGACACGAACTTCGATTCGTTCGTTTGCTTCGCAACGCAACTGTGTCAAGACATGAGGCGCTTGCATCGGTCCGCCAATGCAATAGGTGGCCGTATCGGCCTCACGAATTTCGGGATGCGAATGAAACACCATCTCAATCGAATTGGCAATGTCGGATTGAAAATCCGCATCACAAAACTCGCAATGCGTGTGTTGTCCGATTTCTTGTAAACCATCGGCAGTCGCAGCCGAGACGCGACACGTCGGGCACAGGATTTCCCAGTGCAATTTTAGCAATCCACAACGGGCCGCGACCAAACAAGTGTCGATCCAATGTTCGGCTGGGCTAGGGAACATTTCCGCCAATTCCAACGGACGAATTTGACCCAAGTCCTGGGTGGACGCGGATTTTAGATAATCGACCAATGAAGTGGCTAACTCCAGCTTCGCCCCCAGACTCAACATTGCTTCCAATCGCTGTTCCAAGCGTCGTAGCACGACGCGGGAGACTTTGGGAGTAGGTTCGAATCGATTCATTCTCAGCTCGGGCTGACTGCTTTGAATCGAGCGGTCGATGCGTCGATAGACTTGTTCCAAGCTACGCCGCGCTTTGAACCCCGCTTCGAAACTGGCCAAGAGTCGTCCCAGCCAATGTCGCGGCTCGATCTTGATCGTGTGGTGCAACCTGGTTCCGCCACTTGGCAGAGGTTGCAATTCCACGACGCTCGAGAACCAGCGGAACGGCCCGGACTCAAACTCGCGCAACACGCCCATCCTTTGCCCTTCGATCCATTCAAATGGATGTTCTTCCCATTCGAGTCGCAGGCCCATGATGCGGAAGGAGCCGAATCGCCGCTGGCCGCGAACGGGGTCTGCCTCGGTCCGGTAATCGACCGCGCGAAGCCCCATCGCTCGGTTCAAGCGGTCGGTGTCCGAAACAAACGGCCACAGCTCGGCCGGCGTGCTACTCAAGTCCCACGACAGGCAGTTATGCCACGGTTGCCCGCTCGATGTCGGTGGCAACAAAGGGTGCGAGTCCAGGCCGCGGCATTCGCCGCGCACGATCTTTTCGATTTCTCGCACCACTTGGGCAGCGTCGGCCGGCCGCTTGTCCGGATTCTTCTGTAGCATCAGCGCCAGGAGCTCGCAGGTGGCGTCCGCAACCGTTGGATGAAGGCGGCGAATGTCGGGTGGAGGATCGAAACAATGCATGGCCGCCAATTTCATCGGATCGTCGGCCACAAATGGCGCCCGACCCGCCAACAGACCAAACAACGTCACGCCCAATGCGTAAACATCGGTAGCTGGGGATAAGCCGTCGGTGCCTTTGAATTGCTCGGGGGCCATAAACAGCGGCGTTCCCAACAACGATCCCTGTTGCGTGATGGCCAACGACTCTTGCTGTTCAAGACTTCGCGCGATCCCAAAGTCCGTCAACTTGACCAGGAACTTGGACAGCGGTTCGTGCTCGAGGTTCTCCGAACACGGTTCGCGTCGGCCCAGTAAAACGTTCTCCGGTTTGATGTCCCGGTGCACAATGCCGTTGGCGTGCGCGTCGACCAAGCCGCGCGCGATATCGGCCACCACGGCCAGCGATTCTTTCTCATCCAAACGACCCCCACGCGCGGCCACCCAGCGCTTCAGGTCTGTGCCGTCGACATATTCGAGGGCCAGATAGTGAATGCGTCCATCTTGGCCACAGTCGATCAATCGGGTCACGTACGGATTATTTAGCTGAGAGAGCAGCCGCGATTCTTTCTGAAATCGCCGAATGCTCTGGGCAACGTTGCCCGTGGGACGCAGGATCTTCAAGGCCACGCGATCTTCCGTCGCCAAATCCGTCGCACGAAACACTTGCCCCATGCCACCTTGACCCAACAAAGCTTCCAAGCGGAATCGAGCCACGGTATCACCTATCTCCAGGCCCCGGTCCTCATTGCTGTAGGAAATCGTGCTGGGATCGAGTTCCGCGGTTGCCGAGGCATCGGCCGACTTTGTTACGGTGATCGGTTGAACCAAAATCTCTTTCGTCGAGGTGTCCTCGTCGATGGGTTGGCAGACAATCGAGGGCTCGGTCGGTAACGGGGTCGGTGGCAAGACGCTGGTTCCCCGGACTAGAATTTGGCACCACTGATCGTACACCACGTATTCATGATCTTCGATCGTCTGTCTTAACAGCTGCTTGACTTGGGCTCGACATCGTTGTCCCACAAGTTTCGTAAATTCTGTTTCATCGACGATCGGAGCCAGAATCGTACTCACGATTTCCAACACGCCACGAATATCTTGTTCGACAGGACCTGGCTCGACATGCGGCGCACCAACATAGAAGCGCTCCAGAAAGTCGATCTCCGGCAGACCCGCTGGGTTCATGCCAATCGACGCGACGCTCGGGCGTCCATGCAGCAGCCCCAATTGAATAGCGTGAAAGAACGTGCTGAAAATCTCGGATGCGACATGCCAACGTTCCGCAATGCTCGAGTCGATAAGAAACTCTGCCAACGATTGTGGACTGCGCGAAAGAGTGAGGCGCGGAGGCTTGTGAGTGAGATCGCAGGTTACAATTCGTTTGATACGCTCTGGCGGCATCAAACCCAGCAAGCGCCGTTGTTGGGCCAGTCGCTCGAAATCAGCATTCGATTGAACACCCAGCAACCAACGACTTTCCCATCGTTCGTCAGAATTTGGGTCCCCAATAAAGACGGAGGCTTCCTGTGCTAAAGGACCTGCTGTCCAGGCATCGGTCGTGGGCGCCGGCAGCGGGACTCCCGCCTGAGCTTCGGTTTGCAACAACACTAGGCTTTGTCCTCAACGGGGTCTGACCCTTTAGTGGGCATACAAAATCCCGGACAAAAAGACACGACTGGAGAGTGTCAGACCCCTTTTAGGACAAAGCCTAGGACGCTCTCCCGACGCGGCAATGAGTTGGGAAGGTTCGAAGCGCGGGGTCATCCCCCGCGCCTGCCAAGATTAGCTCATGGATAGAGTCCACCACGACCAACGGCAAGACAAATTCGCGCCAGCCGATTCAAAGCTAACGATTGTGAGAATAATGCCGTGCCGGGCTAAATAGGGCTTCGCTGTCGGAGCCTGGCAAGCCACAAAGGAACCAACTCATTCGATTCACGACGCTGACGTTAGAGGCCGGGCGCGCCACAACACAGCGAAGTCCGCAACGATAATGATCTCGGATGCTGACCGGGATGGATCGGCCGCGTTGAGGAAAAAGGAGTGCACCACAAGAGAGGGGCCGCCGCCGAGAAGACATAGCACAATTGATGAACCCCGCGGCTCAACCGAGATGAACTCGGAGGGGGCCGCGATGGTCGTATACGGGCGTCTTGAGTTTCCCTGTGAGCAGCCTACTGTCGTGAGGGAGTTTCCACTTTCGGCTTGTCGCCACCCACTGGGCCTTCACCACCCGGCGGCTTTTCTCCGATGACCGGCTTCGGCTCGGCGGGTTTTGGTTCCGCAGGTTTTTGTTCACCCGGTGGTTGTTCCCCAGGTTTGACATCTGCTGGTTTGACATCGCCGGGTTTGACTTCCGTCATCGGCTTGTCGCCACCAGCCTCGGCAGCACCGGCCTCGGCAGCACCGGCTTCTCCAGGCGGTTTGTCGTTTCCGGCTGCCGGGTTGACTCCGTCCGCATTGGGAGGCGCGGCTGCGGGGTCGCCACCCAATTGCAAGGCTCCGGCTTCTCCGGCCGGCGCCTCGTCGGGTTCGCGATACCAACTACCCCGATCGATCACCATTTGACCAGCCCACCAAAAGGGATGATCGGCGGTCGTCGGCGCTTCGCCACGGGCATTCCGCAAGCGAGTTTGCCGCGCGACATCCAACGGAGCTTTGCGAATTTCCAAAATCGCTTCGCGCATGGCAACTGCCGTTGTGGATTCCGACATTCGTTTCAGCACGGCGGCCGGCAAATCATAAGGTACATGACCACCCGCCCGCCAACGCGGCAAGACCATGCTTTGACAACCCGCGGCCATGAGCAGCGTGCTGTAAAACTCCAATTCCTCGCCCACCAAGTTTCCTTTGATACCATCGACGATTGCCGAGTTACCACCCGCGACATACAAGAACTCGGGGCCGACATTCGGATAGCCAATCCAGCGGTCCAAGTCCAATTGCAAATACCCGTCCTTCTTGTTCGCCGGACCTGACCACGGCGCGGGCCACAGCGGCTGTTTGATTTCATGCAGATAAATCATCGCATTGACCAAAGTGCCCACGGCTTGTGTGGGAACTTGGCCGCCTTCGACCGTGGTCAGTTGCGGCCACGCCCCACGCAAGGCGGTCGTCGAATTGGCGGCCCAATCATCTTCGTCGCGGAGATCAATCTTGCCGGGATACAACACCGCCCGCTGCAAACGCTTCGGTCGCTGATCACTAAACGCCAAGCTCAATGATGGCGCGTATCGCACCGCGACTTTATCGATCAATAGTTCACTTTCGGGTGCCTCGCCCAACGCAAAGGTCTCGAACGGCAAATACCAGAACATCCCTCCCGGCACCACGACAACCTCGTCGAAGGAACTCCAAAACTCCGGGGTCCCGTTGGGAATCATCGCCTTGAACATCTGATGCGAGGCCTTCTTCCAAGTCTGGTCCGTGACCACTTTCGGATCCAACACGGCCGACGGACTCGTGTGTCCCCAACTCTTGGCCAAGCCCCGAATGGCTTTGGCGACGTTGGCCTGGTTCAAGGCCGATTGATGGACGACCTTATCTTTGGTTACCAAGAACGAATGGTAGATGTTGTTATGAAAAACCACGACCAAACACAAGGTCTTGGCCGGGATCAGCGTTTGGATTCGCTCCAAGTCGACCGGTGGCGGGAACAACAGAGGAATCGCTTCCCGACGCACCGAGACGTGAACCAACTGGCTTTCAATTTGCGCGCCGAGCAAGTTCAACGTGGCGACTTCTTCCTCCCAAGCCTTCAACTCCGCTTCGGGCGGGGCCACCGGTTTGGTTTGCAGCTGGACAAGCGCCGCCTGGGCACGGTCCAAAGACTGTTTGAGATTCGTGAATCGCCCGTACAACTCGGTTTGCTTTCGCCGCATTTCCGGAGTCAGTTCATCAGCGTTTCGCGTCAACAATTGGCGAAACGACATCAAACGGCCACCTAATGGCAATCGCGAAAAGAATTGGACGCGGCGGAGATTCTCGGACGCGAGCAACGCTTCCGGAAAGTTCCGCTTGTTCAAGTGAATCGTCAACGCATCGGCCAAAAATAGACTTCGGTCACCGGTCAGGTACGCGAGACACTCAAACGGATCGCGATCCCAGTCTTGTTGGGTCGGGTCGCGGAGCACTCGTTCGATCAACGCCGTGAGCGCGGTCGTCGTTAAACTGCGACGGCGAGCCGGATTGACCAACATCTCGATCTGAAAGGCCCACGGTGTTGCCGGTCGATAGGCAACCAGCGCCGCGCGCAAGGGTTGCAAGTTATCGACTCGGCCTTCGATGACCGCAAAAGCCTGCTCCAGTACATTCAATCGCAGCGCGAGTTCGCTTCTTTTCAAGTCGGCGCTGCGTAGCAGCCCAGTGGCCGTTTCTAAATACTGCGCGGCGACAGGGTTCTGACCGTTCTCAATCGCATTTTCGGCCGCGACCATCGCGAACTGCGCCTGAGCCACGCGCATGCCTTGCACGCGCGCCCACTCGAAGGCAAGGTCCAATTCCGGCAATGGTTGATCACGATTCACGGCGACATGCGCACGACCGGCCAATACCAAACTCTCGCGAACCAAATCCAGTTGATTGAAAAACGCTGCGGAGTAACTGGCTTCCAACAAGGTGGCCTTGGCCAAGCGGTACTCGCCCATCAAATACTGATTCCAACCCATCTGCAACAAGGCCACGGGAGTCAGTGGGTGGTCCACACCGTTGATTTGCAAATACTGTTGCAAGATCCCCGTCGAGCGTTCGTAGTCACCTTCCCCGGACACCGAAATCCCGTACAGGATGGAACCCATGGTCGTGGGCAACGCCCCGGGGAGCATCGCGCGTGACTCATTCAATTGGGCTCGCAAGGTCCGAGCCGGTGCGTCAACCTGGGACAGCGAACCCAGAATCTGATCTCGCCGCCGAATGACCAACGCCATCGCTCGATACATTTCGATCACATTCACCGGGACGATGCGCTCTTGCGGAATCCGAGTCGCGCCTTTTTCTCCGGGTACGATAATATCCTGGCCAAAGCGAACGGAAAAACTACTCGGGAATCGACCGATTGACGGAGCCCGCGTGGGTTGCCCCCAAGTGATTCGCGCGATCCGGATCGCATTGGTGTCGGGTGTGACGGGCTGAGCGTCCCACTGCTCGACACGAGCGGCCCAATTGACGACCGCCGAATAGATCTCGATCGCTTCGTCGAAGGCTTGCATGGCTCCCGCGTAGTCGCCGGCTTGATAGCGAGTCTCTCCCATCAAGTACAGGTAGGCGGTCGAATCAACCCAACGTTGATTGCCTTCGCGATAACCGCCACGATAAAGATTTTGCGCGACTCGCTCCGCCCCGCGGAAGTCGCCGCTCAAAAGAACCGAGTTCTGTGACTGAAGCGAATAGTAATCCGGCATCGGATACTGGCCTTGCGCGAAGCCACGCTCAGGCAGCATTCCCCAGATCACCAAACCAATGATGAGCGTCAGACCTCTTATGGAACGCAATAAAGACACAATCGTCGCCGCACGCACAATCGGCGCGACCATCTGATTCGTTGACAACGGCATCGACAACCACCCGTTCCCTGTAAGAGAAGTCCCTGGACACCCCTAAATATAGCCCTGCCATCGCCAGAAATCCAGGAAATGTTCCGGCCAGAGAGAAAATCGTAGTCTCCGCCAGGAGCTTCGATGGGGATTAATGGCAACCGAGCACAAGATTGGCGGTGCTACGCCAAATCTCTCGGCCCATCGCGGAGTGTGAAGGCGTCGTGGATCGACAGGAGCAGTTGGGTTTCGTTCGGCAGATCATGAACATCGTAGTTGCCCCCAATATCGCCAATCCACCGGCAGACGGCCAAATCGCGGATGGTAGCTTCATAGCGATTCAGCCACACTTGAAAACTCTGCTGCGACCAAGAACTGCCGCGCGGGTGTTTGCTGCTTGGGGCGATCATTCCGCAGCGCCACGGCTTCGGCGTCAACCGCGCTCGATAACATTCCTGGCTGCCACACAACTTGCGGTACAAGGGATCACACCCGAGGTCGTCAAACAACATCTGGGTCAAGGTATCGTGGGGTTCCAGCAAACGATTCAAGAGCATGATCCGATAGCCGGCAGCGGTGCGATACACTCGGAAAATCAAATCCGAATAGGTTTGCAACTTGGCTTGCAAGGCAGATAACTGCGATGGCTGAATATTCGACGCGTCAGTCGAACCTCCCAACTTGCCATACAGCCAATTCAGAAGACCCGGCTTCGCGGGGACAGCGGGCGAGGAAATTTCGTCCGCGTCGTCGACATCAAAAAACGGCACCTGGGCGGCATTGAGCACCACACTACCGTAATGATTGCGCGTCAAAATCCCAGCCAATTGTTGCCGCTCGTTGCGCAGTTCCTTCAATACCTCTTCGACGACCGGCCGATCGCCGTACTGCAAATAATGGTCAGGTTGAAGCCGACCTCGCTCGCGCATCATGTGGGGAGGTGGCAACTTGGCCAACCGCTCTTCCCCGTTGCGCCGGGCATCGGCCTCGCTTTCGTTCGAAACGCCGATCAAAGTGTGATGCCACGCACCTCCCTGTGGATCGGTCGCTTCTCGTTCCACGCGAACCGCATACTTGTAGAACTTCATGGGCGAACTGCCTTCCTCGGCGTGTATCCCACGACAGGAAGACTGTATGGGACGTTAGCTTGGCTTTGTACCAAAAGGCGTCTGGCCTTGGGTCATGTCGTATTTTCTAGTTAGGCTTCGTCCCCAAAGGGGTCTGACCCTTTCGAAGGCATGGAGAATCTAGGACAAAAAGGCATGACCGGAGAGGGTCAGACCCCTTTGGGGACAAAGCCTAGGATTCTGGACGCCCTCCACAGAGTCAGCGCACTTTTGAGACAACCATTAATCGCGTCCGACCGTCAGCACGGTCATCCAATCGTGCTCGCCGATGTTGTCGGGAGAATCGATCACCAACAACACGCGATCGCCGTCGTTCAATTGCCAATGCGTCTTGGCACGCTCGGCAATGAAGGCTTTGATTTTCGGCAAGCCATTGATTTGCTCTGGATCGGCGTAGTAAGGCAAGATCCCCCAATACAGGGCCAAGCCGCGCACGACATGACGATGGCCCGAAAGCGCGATTGTGGGAATGAAATCTCGGGTTTGACTCTTGTAACGAGCGGCAGCAATCGAATCCGCCACAATCACCACCGCGCGAGCCGACAGTTGTCGCGCGATGCGGCCGGCGCCTTGGACCATTGCGCGGGTGATGTTCGAGGTTGGCTCCGGCGTGGGCTTCGCTTCCTCGCGATCCGGATACGCGCGCTCCGTTTCCAACATGATGCGATTCATCATGGTGACGGCCTCCGTAGGATACTGACCGATGGCGGTTTCGCCGCTCAACATGCACGCATCAGCCCCGTCCAGGATCGCGTTGGCCACGTCGCTAACCTCGGCGCGAGTGGGCCTGCGATTCGTGTGCATGCTTTCCAACATCTGCGTCGCCACGATGACCGGCTTGCCATACTTGCGACAAGCAGCCACGATGCGCTTTTGTTGGATCGGAGTCTGTTGGACTTCGATTTCCACGCCCAAATCGCCCCGAGCGACCATGACGCCGTCGGTCACTTTGACGATCTCATCCAAGCAATCCAAGGCTTCTCGCTTCTCAATTTTGGCGATGACTTGCGAGTGCCCCCCAGCGGCTTGAACCATCTCCTTCAGCTGGATAATCTCTTCCGGTCGGCGCACGAAACTCAAGCTCAAATACTCGACGCCTTGCGCAATCGCCCAGCGAGCGTTGTCCAAATCCACAACATCCATCGCCGGGGCACTGAAGTGGGCTCCTGGAACATTGACTCCTTGGCGTCCGCGTAAAACCCCGCCATCAAGTACTCGGCAAACCGCGCGATCGTCGGTCTTGCTGGTGACTTGAAGCCGAATCAAACCATCCGACAACAAGACTTGCTGCCCAACTTCTAGCTCGGCCACCAACGGCTCGTAAGTGCAAGTCAATTCGTGGCTGCTGCGGGTGATCGTCCCAGTAACAAAGTCGACTTGATCGCCAATCGCCAAGTCCAAATCACCGGCAAACAAATCACCCAAGCGAATCTTGGGACCCGCCAAATCGACAAGCACCCCAATATCGATCGCCGTCTGATCGCGAGCCGCCGCGATGGCGTCAAACATCGCTTGATGCCGAGTTCGGTCGCCATGCGCCATGTTCAGGCGGAAGACATCGACACCCAGACGAATCAAGGCGGCCAACTTGTCCACCGAACCACACGCGGGTCCGACGGTGGCCACTATTTTTGTACGAGCGGATTGCAACATGGGATGTCTCACAACGAAACGACTTGCGGAACGTACCAAACCCATTCTTCGTGAACGAAGACTGCCGTGGCTCGTTTCGCGAACGGACGCTGGATCGCGGAACGGTCCACGACAATGACCGGTTACGCCAGAGTACCCAATCGCCCGCCAATTGAACACGGGAGTTACAGATAAGGGGAACCCAACCGAGCCACCCCGTCGCGAAGTCGCGTCAAGAACGAGCGACTTTGGAGATCTTGCAAAGTCAATCGCGTGGCCGTGACCAGTTTCGCTTGAGCAAAGGCGGACAACTCGGCGTTCAAATCGCTGCCGTAACACTCCACGTTCAATTCGAAGTTCAATCGCAAACTCCGCGGGTCCCAATTCGTCGAGCCAATCAAGGACCAGTCGCCATCGACCAAGAATAGCTTGGTATGATCAAAAGGACCCGGCGTCAAGAAAACTTCACAACCGCGCTCGATCAACTCGGGCAGCAAGGCTTGGCAGGCCCATTGCACGGGCAGGATGTTGTTTTCCGCTGGGATCATGATGCAGACGCGTACGCCGCGCAACGCGGCGACGTTCAACGCGCCGATAATGGCCTCATCAGGCAAGAAATACGGCGTGATGATATAGACTTGTCGTTCGGCCAGTTGCAACGCGCCCAAGATCGTAAGTTTCAGCTTTTCGAAGTCTTCGTCCGGACCATCGGGAATACCGCGACACAAGATCCGACCGGTCGTTTCCGGAGTAGGAAACCAATCCTCACCTGCCAAGATCTCGTTGGTGACAAAACACCAATCGACCGAAAAAACTTCTTGCAACTGCAAGACGATCGGCCCCGTGAATTTGAAATGCAAATCTTGCAGGGGATGTTTGGGTTTCCAGTCGAGACACAAGCCTTCGCGTATATTCATGCCACCGGTATACGCAACACGTCCGTCGACCAACAGCAGCTTGCGATGATTTCGCAGGTTGCTATACAACGTCGAGGCCGGATTGTAGGTCGGTAGAAAAGTCACGCAGGGAATGCCCAACCGTTGCAACTGGCTAACGGACGTAGGCCGAGAATATCGCGAACCGACGTCATCGATCAAGACTCGCACTTGAACGCCGCGTTTGTGGGCTTGATGCAGCGCCTCGACGAACATCTCTCCGGCTCGATCGTGGTCGAAAATATAAGATTGCAAGGCCACAGTCTGTTGGGCCTGCGCGATGGATGCCAACATCGAGGCGAACGCTTCTTCGCCGGTTAGCAACGGAGTGACTTCGTTGCCTTCGAGCAGCGGGGCCGAAGTCAAACGAGTCACCAAATCATCCATTTGCCGGAACTTGAAATGTTGCTTTTGAATCGACTGCAGCATTTCACGTCGCCCGGCTGGGATGCGGCGCCGGACTTCGACCAACATCTGTTCTAGTTTTCGTTGCCACCGACAGCCGCGCCGCTCCAGCCGATTGATACCAAACGCATAATAAACCAAGGTGCCAAACAACGGAGTGAACCAAATCAAACCCACCCAACCCAAGGTCGCTTTGACTTCACGGCGGTGCAGCACGGCATGGACCACGGTTGCCCCGGCCAGACACCGTTCCGCTAACGTCAACAGCATCGACCAAAAGACCCAGGTCATGAACGTTCGGTTTCATACCTCTGATAAAAGGTCGCCAAGCCAAAACCAAAGGCATCGTTCAATTGGTGCGAATACCGCAACATGGGCTCAAAGTTGCCATCCATTTGGCAGCAACGAAACAACAGGGCGGTCCAACGGCTCCGCTGATGCTCGCCGCAAACTTGAAGTTGATCCATCAAGACTTCAATAGCATCCGAGTATTGACGCCGCCGCATGAGAAGTTCGACCAAGACATCGGTCGCTTCAATTTGCCCCTCCCAAGTCAACGCCGTTGGTTGCTCGGCCTCGCGGGTCAACTCCGCTCGTCGTTCGCGGAAAAATGCCAAGCCGGCGGGAGACGATTCCTCCGATAACAACACCTCGTAATAGGCTTGATGCGTTTCGTAGTACGGATCAAACACCGCGTACCCTTGTGGCTGAAACAGTGCATCGAGTTGTCGACCGTACCGACACAACTGCCACGCCAAACGTTGCGGCTCTGGATCGTCGACAATTCGGCCAATCCGTACCACGCTGCTCAAGTGCGAAGGATCGGCGTGGTAGTTTTGGTTCGCGGTCAGGTCCGGGACTTGTTCCAACCACTGCACCAAATCCAACTCTGCGTCTTGGCCTTCGCCATCACCAGCTGCGGTGCCCAGTTGTAGCAACCCATGATGTCGGACACTCTTCAATAGTTCGGCATACAAGTGCCGCACGAGCAGCGCTGCCGCCTGTTGCCGTTCCGGCAACGTCGCATTCACCATTTGCGTGTCGAAAGCGGTGATCGCGTTGCACGTGCCCATCCGACCGAGCAATAATTCAAAACCCCACGCCGGGGCAACCCCGTGTCCTAAGGCGACCTCGATGATCTGGTCGATCCGGTCTTCGGTTGCTTCCAGTCCACGCAGCAGCTCCACCGCGCGAGCGGCATCGCCCACGGGACGCAGGTACATCCATCCTTCGGCAATCCGCCCTGCCGCGATCATCCGTTCGCCGACCACGCGACAAGCGTCCAGCAGGCGATCTTCCAGCTGCCGTTGCACGTCCGCCGATAACGACTCGGTGGCCGCCACACTCCACGGTTCCAACCCCAGCTCAAAGCGAGCCTGCAGCTTCAACGCTTCGAACCAGGCACCGTATTGCTGGTCTTGCTCCAAAGTGGCAATCAGCCGCGTCAGGATTTCTGGTGACGACGCCTGGCGAGCCGCCGATTGAAATTCTTCAAAATTCACGATCGTTCCTATCCACCCAATGTTCTAGGCCTTGGGACTAAGCACGGCTTTGACCACGTGGCCGTGGTGCATTTGTTCGAAAGCGTCGTGCCATTTTTCCAAGGGCCACACGCCACCGATGATGGGGCGAACATCGAGTTGGCCACTAGCCATGAGCGCGATGACTCGTTCCCAGATGGCCCAATGATGACTAAAGCTGCCTTGCAAAGTGATGTTCTTTTGCACGAGTGGATCTAGACTGAAGCCCAAGGGTTGGGGTCCCCAGCCCACTTTGCTGATCCATCCGCCGGGTCGGACCCATTTCAAAGCCAACTGCAGAGTGGCACTGGCACCTGCCGCATCGACCACTCCCTCGCAGCCCAAGCCATCGCGTTGTTTGGCAAAGTCCGTTGCATCGCCGATGATGACTTCGCAGCCGTACTGCGTGGCAATTTGCAATCGATGCTGATCTTGTGGCAAGCCGACAATTGCGACCTGCGCGCCACACAGCCGCGCCATCGCGGCACACAAGATGCCGATGGTGCCCGGGCCAATCACAATGACGCGATCGCCAGGTTCGATGCGTACGTTACGCACCACGGCGTTGTAAGCCACGCAGCAGGGCTCCGTCAAACAAGCTTGCTCCATTGGCAGTCCATCGGGCACATGGTGCAAGATCCGAGCCGGCACGCGAACAAAGCGCGTCATCGCTCCATCCACTCCGTACCCAAAGCCTTTGCGAGTCGGATCCAAGTTGTAGCGTCCCTGACGCGTCATGGGGTTGTTGGGATCAATGATCGCAGCTGTTTCGCTGACGACCCGCTGACCCACCGTCCAACCCGTCACTTCCGCGCCCAGGTCGACGATCGTGCCACCAAACTCGTGACCCAGGATCACCGGATAATTGACGGGCCACGAATGATCGGCCGTCCACTGATGCAAATCACTGCCACAAACACCCACGTTGCCAACTTCCAACAAGACATCATGTGGCCCAATCTGGGGCGGGGCAACTTGTCTCAACTCGACCGAATGTTTCTCGGGAGCAAAATTCACGACTGCTGCGTTCATTCAACTAGTTCCTTCGGAGGGGGACATCTTGAGCGTGGACCGCTTCGCAGATCATACGCAAGGAAGATTCGAGATCACCGTCGGCGGTTTTGAAGGCGTCCGCGTCGATCGTCAACGGAGCGCCCAAGACGACCAACGGAGCACCGTAACTGGGGCAAGCGATGGCTTGTTCGATACTGAGTCCACCCACGGCTTGCACCGGAACTTGGACCGCCGCGACGACCTCCCGCAGTCGATCCAACGGGCTGGGCATCCTTTGGCCGGAAGCCGCAATCCCACGACGTTCATCGTAACCGATGTGATGGATCACATAATCGCAGCCCAATTCTTCCAATCGCTTGGCGCCTTCGACCAAATCTGGATAGATCATGTTGTCGCCCATCACTTGGCAGCCAAAGTCACGGCCGGCTTTGACGACACACTTGATGGTCTCGGGATGGGCTTGAACCATGACCACCACATGAGTGGCTCCAGCCTTGGCCATCATCTCGGCTTCCAAGTAACCGCCATCCATGGTCTTCAAGTCCGCGACGATCGGCACGCCCGGGAACTCGGCGCGCAACGCGCGGACGCCGTGCAGTCCTTCGGCCAAGATCAACGGGGTTCCCGCTTCCAACCAATCCACTCCCGCGCGAATCGCCAAATGGGCGGTGGCGATGGCTTCGCGAATATCCGTTAGATCCAACGAGATTTGTACGATCGGCCGCATTCGGTTCTCCAACGGTCCTTGAATCCGAGATTGATCATCAGCAACTTCCGCGACCGGTCAGCCGGTGCCGCGTTCCGCTAAGACGCTACAGTGTAACCTAGAGCCGTTGAAAACACAGTCGAGCGACACGCCGTCGATTTCTTTGGTGGAAAGCCACCGCGAATTGCGGAAGTCGTCGCGGGCCAGGAAACCGCGTCACGGGGCCTCGTTTTTTGCAAAATGTTGATTTCTTGGATAGCTAGGCCTGCCAATGCGTGGTTCCACTCGGGAATATCCATTTTCGCATACACGCGCTCGGTTCTTAAGCTAGACAACGCTAGTGCTTTGTCTCAACCAAAACTTGCGGTCTGGTAAAGGGGTCAGGAGTCCATTGTGCGAAGCACCCGAAGGGCCGTTCCGGCAATTGACTCCTGACCCCTTTACCAGACCGACCCCAAAATCAAATGGTGACAAAGCACTAATTGGCTTCGCTCAATTCCAAGCCTGTCTCGCGCAATAACTCATCCAACCGAGCACGAAGTTCGTGCATTTGGTCGCTGCTCCAGCCTTGGCCAATCATGCTGACCAAATGCAATGTCAGGATGCACACCACCGCACCCAGTCCAACACTCAAGGCCCAGGGTGTGGCGTTCATCCAATATTGAACGCCGGCATAGACCAACGCAAAGAAGACGATGAACCCCATCGCCAAATACACGATCCAGACCAACATCCAAACGTTTTGCCGGGGAGCAAAACGGCCTACCAACAAGGTATTCGCGGTACCGGTCTCGGCCTGTTCATTCGTCGCCGCGTTTCGCGCCGCAAGGTTCCCCTCGGCACTCGCCAGTTTTGCTCCGTCCGTGTGACGGTATTCAATCTGTTGCTCTGGATTCAACGGCTCCAGATGGATCGCCAAGTGCGGCGACCAATAACGTTGCTCCGCTTCCGACACATGGAACTCGGCATAGTCACCGAAGATCTGGCCGCGTTCTTTCCAAGTCGGTCGCTTCAGGACTTCGTGCAATCGTTGCTGCACTACATTCAATTCGCCGCGCAACTGCAAGCGAAACGTCGGACGCATCGCCATCAAGCTCATCGAACACCTCCGCAACACTCCAATCGCATCAACCGGTGCTGTCCCAGGAGGTTTATTGTAGCAGGTCGCTGCTCGTCAAGCGGCAAAATATTGGCGCACGCTTTGTTCGATGATGGTTGCTAAGTCGGATTCCACGTCGCGCGCGGCGTGAACAACTTCTTCGCCCGAGGTTTTTTCCAAAGCGTCCGGCCGAGCCACATTCGTGACGATGCTGATGGCCAACACGGGAATGTGATGCAACGAAGCGATGGCCACCTCGGCCACCGTGCTCATTCCTACCACATCTCCGCCCAATTTCCGAATCAGGCGATACTCGGCGCGCGTTTCATAATTGGGCCCCGGCAGCCCGACATAAACGCCCGGTCGGGCGGATACGCCCAGTCGATTCGCTTCCCGCTGTGCGAATTGGCGCCACCGCGCGCAGTAAGCCTGATCGCCGCGTACCAACCGCCTTCGATCGCAGCCGCCTTCGTGGTCATCGTTGGTGTGCGACCCCAGAGTGGCTGGATAGTCGCGCTGGTCACCGGGCCAATAGGTCAACAAATCGAGATGGCTATCCAGCAAGATCAAGTCGCCTTGTTTCATGCGTGGATCCACACCGCCCGCCGCGTTGGTCACAACGAGTCCTTGAATCCCCAACGCTGCCATCAACCGGGTCGGAAAAACGGTTTGGTCAAAAGTCCAGCCCTCGTATCGATGAAACCGGCCTTGCATCGCGATGGTTGGAATGCCCGCCAATTTTCCGCAAATGACTTGGCCGCGATGACCGGTCGCCGTACTTCGGACAAAGCCCGGAATTTGAGCATAGTCCAGCGTCGTCTCGACCTCCAATCGATTCGCGACGCCGCCTGATCCTGTCCCCAAAATGATTCCGACTTGCGGGGTCTGTCCCCATTTTTGTCGAACATGGTCCAGCGCGAGTTGCAGTTCCGGTTCCAACACAAGCATTTCAAACTTTTCCTTTGTTCCTTCATTGGGTCGATGATCGCGACCGGGTTTGCCGAAGCAACCTCAAGCGCGCAGGAGTTTATCCTATCCGCTGCCACACACAACGGTAACCATTCCCACTGCGACCTAATGGACCGCAGCACCAAAAATGGACCGCTGCTAACCGCGAGGCCCAAGCTGCAAATACGAAGCGTTGTCCCAAACCGGGGCTGGACCTCTCCGGTCATGTCGTTTTGTCCGCGATCGGAAATGTCCACGAAAGAGTCCGGCCCTGTTTCGGTCCAAGCCCCGCAGGATGCGAAGCGAGGCACCTTCATGCTTCTGTCCCTTGCGGGATCGTCATTCCGGTGTACAAAAGAGGACGTAGAGACGACCAGTACCAAGACCTGCTCGATGGTCCATTCATTCCAGGAACGATCTCGATGATGCAAAAATTAGCACTCGCCAATGGGGACCAGCTGCCGGCCTTGGGGTTGGGCACTTGGAAAGCGGAACCAGGCCAAGTGGGGCAAGCCGTTCAAGCCGCCATTCGGCTGGGCTATCGACACATCGACTGCGCCAAGATCTACGGCAACGAAGCGGAGATCGGCGCGGCGCTGGCCGAAATGTTTGCCCGCGGCGAAGTCCGACGCGACGAGTTGTGGATCACCTCGAAACTGTGGAACGACGCGCATCAGCCGAGCCATGTTTTGCCGACGCTCCAACAGACCCTGTCCCATCTGCAATTGGAATATCTAGATTTGTACCTGATCCATTGGCCGGTTGCTTTTCGACACGGCGTGCTGTATCCCGAGCAAACGTCCGATACCGTGCCGTTGTCGGCGGTCCCCTTGGTCGATACTTGGCGAGCCATGCAGGATGTCCACCGACAGGGATTGACGCGACACATCGGCGTCGCCAACTTCACGCGTCGCAAGTTGCAATTGCTGATGGACCAAGGAGGGCAAGCCCCGGAAGTCAACCAACTGGAGCTGCATCCGTACTTGCAGCAATGGCCGATGTTGGAGTTTTGCCAACAACACCACATTTTGTTAACTGGTTATGCCCCGCTGGGATCTGCGGGAAGACCAGAGCACTTGAAGCCAGCGGACGAACCGATCTTGCTGCAAGACCCCACGATCCTGTCCATTGCCGCACGGCACGGGGTAACGCCGGCCCAAGTGTTGATCCAATGGGGAATCGCCCGCGGCGTTTCCGTGATTCCCAAGTCGGTCCGCCCCGAACGTCTGGCCGAAAACTTTGCTGCCGCCCGCGTCCAACTGACGGCCGATGATTTGCACCAAATCAAAGGACTGGAGCGCCACCGCCGCTACTTCACGGGCCAGTTCTGGACGTTCCCTGAACACAACTACACGCCGGAAACGCTGTGGGACGGGGAGAACTAAAGCCCTCGTTGCCGGCGCGAAACCATTTTTCACAGTGAACCGAAATGAGCCCAGCCAACCCTGTCGTATCGGATGGTATCGACCTCGTTCAACATCGCATCGCCGAGCAACGGCAGCGATTGTTGCGACACGAGGTTTACGAGCAATTGAACACGATGGCGGCCCTGCGCTGCTTCATGGAACATCACGTGTTCGCGGTGTTTGATTTTATGTCGCTGCTCAAAGCCTTGCAGCAGCGTTTGACATCCGTCAGTGTCCCGTGGATACCACCCGCTCATGCGGCGGGCGCTCGGCTGATTAACGAGATCGTGTTGGGCGAAGAGTCGGACGAAAATGGAGCCGGCCGGTTCGCAAGCCACTTCGAACTCTACCGCCAAGCCATGCAAGAGGTGGGAGCTCGGACGGATGTGATCGACCGATTCGTCACAGACCTTCGCAACGGCCAAACCGTGGCAAGCGCTCTGCAACGGCCCGAAATTCCCGCTGGCGTCCGTGCCTTCGTGACGGCAACGTTTGAGGTCATCCATTCCCACGACTTGATCGCTCTGACCGCGAATTTTACTTTCGGCCGTGAGGATTTGTTGCCGGAGGTGTTTCACCAAATCGTGCATGAATTGGATGAAGCCAGTGGTCGCTTGAGCCAGTTCCGATACTACCTCCAACGGCACATCGATTTGGATGGCGACCATCATGGACCATTGGCGCACCGGCTGTTGGCGACCCTGTGCCACGATGAACCGCAAGCCTGGGAGAACGCGGCTCAAGCGGCGTTGGCGGCGCTCCAAGCCCGAGTCCAATTGTGGGACTGCATCTCGGACGCGATTCGCCAAGGTGCGATCTGAAATGGAAAGCCGTCGCGGTAGCGTCGGCGAATCTTAAAAATCCCGCAGTACCAGCGACGACTTTGCCTCGCCCAGTCGACGGGCCTTGATGCGAACGTAGGGCGCGATGAACGCCGAGCGATGCGCGAGGCTACTGGGGTCGGCGGCCAGGTCGGCGTGAAACGGTTCCACCAAATCCTCAATCACAAATCCGGCCCGACACAAACCTCCAATCATTTGCTCCCAGCGATGCACAAACTCCTGCGCGCCGGGCTCGCGGAGATGGGTGCGTTGTTGCACCGGCGCGATGGGATTGGTGCTGTAGTAGTCGCGCTGCAAAACATAACCACCACAGGTGCCCGTATGATCACCGATAGCGGTTGGATTCCAGGTCAATGAAGTTTGTAGACTGACCGGCGATTTGTGTTGACTGACGTAAAGTCCCGCCGGCCGCAACACGCGCGCGATTTGCCGATAGACTTGTCCGATGTCGCGAACATAACAAGTACTCACCGGCTGGATCACCAAATCAAACTCGTTCGGTCGAAACATGCTTAGATCACTCATCGACCCTTGAACAACTCGCAGCGAGATCCGACGTTGCGCGGCGACTTGCCGGTCCAATTCCAGCATCGCATCACTGATGTCCAACACGGTGACGTCGCCACCGGCGGCGGCGTAAAGGGGACCATGCCGTCCACCGCCGGCCGCCAAACACAAGACGCGTTGCCCGGCGATGGAGCCACCCAGCCAACCGAGGCCATCGACGGTGCCCAAGGGATCGACAAAGCTAGAATCTTCGGCGGCGGTCGTGAAACAACTTTTTTGATCGACCAACCGATTCCAAACGTGGCGATTGTGGGCTTCGACGGGATCTTCGGGCAACACGGACGTTCCTTAATTTTCGTGGGGGATATTCGGACGTTGCGACGGCAACCGCAGCACACCGACATCGGCGTTTTGCGGAACGACGAACAACCGCCCGTCGGCCGAAAGGTGTTCGTCGCGCTCCGGTTCCGATAGTTGGACATCGGGCAAGAACTTACCGGATGCCGTTTCCCATGTTAAGGACTTCCCGGAAAGGTCTTGGCTGGAAAATCGCGGTAAAGCGAATCTTGCAGTTAAAGATTTTGTGGAAGGTGCCGAAAACCATCTTGCCAAAAACCAGCTTGCGGAGGCGGTTGGTGGCGGATAGTCTAAATCGAGTTTGAAAAACGGGTCAGCAACGGGTCAGCTTGGCCGAAACACTGCGACGATAACCTCAAGGAAACCGACGATGTCCCAGCCGTACAATCAGCCCAAACCGGGCGGGTACAATCCCTATACTTCGCCAACTCCCGGCGGTGGGCCGCCGTTCTTTTCTGGACAGGGTGAACCCCACCGCGGGACCATGATCCTGGTCTTCGGAATCCTGGGATTGGTCATGTGCCCGATCCTGGGCGTCATCGCGTGGGTGCTGGGAAAAGCCGACATTGCCAAGATGGACGCGGGGCGAATGGACCCCAGTGGCCGCGGCAATACGCAGGCCGGAATGATTTGCGGCATTATCGCGACGGTGCTGCTCGTATTGCAGTTGGGTGCTGTGTGCTGTTATTTCGGCATGATTTTCACCGCCATCGGGGCCGCTGGCGTCGGTAACGCGGGCGGTTTATAAAGATAGAACGCCGCTGCGAACGGATTGGAGTGTGCCAACATTCCGATCGACGCCGTCTGAATTTGATTTCTCCGAGCCCCTGTCCGAAAGAGCCCGTTTCCTATGTCGAACCCCATGCCCGGCAGTCCAGGTTATCCCTACCAACCGCCTACCGCCCCCAAGTCGGGCGGCTCTTCTGTCTTGAAGATCGTTTTGATCGTCTTTGCTGTTCTTGGCCTCGGCTGCGTTTGTTGCGCCGCCGGTGGTTATTACCTGTGGGGACTAGGCATGGGGGAACTCAGCAAGTTGGCCGCAGCCGAAGCGTCCCAAAACCAAACCGTTAAAGACAATTACGGCGAATTGGAAGCGGGGGACGTCAATGTCAACCTGATTGCGAGTGGGCAAATGCAAGAAAAGTTCCGACGCGAAGTCCTGGTCTTTGACGCCGAAGGCCCGCTGGGCAGCGGTCAGCTGGTCTTTGAAACCGCGGGTGGCAACAAGCAAGGAATTGGCAAGCTAATCGCCATCGAAATCGATGGTGAGCTGGTGGAACTCGAGTAGCGTTCAGCCGCCGTCCCAAACTCCGCAGAGACACTCATGCTGGGTGTCCATGGTGTTTGATCGAGCTAACTACGGTGTTCGCGTCGTAGTTAGCTTGTCAGCGCCGCCATTGCGACAAAATGCGAGCGTTTGCTAATGCCCGCGGATGGCAAAGCCGAACTGCGGATGAGCAGCCCGCGGACACTTCTTTGACCGACAGATCTTGTCCGACCGCACGTGCATTTTGAATTTTTCATTCTTCAATAGTCATTAATCATTCGACCGCCGGAGCCAGCGAAAGTGATTTCGGAGCTTTCGAAGTTCGAAATCCGGAACTTTTTTCGCGGCAAATCCTACGAGAAGCCTTTGAGTTCTTCCGCAAATCCGCCGCTGAGAATCGGCCAACGGCACCAAGTTTTCGGATCGAGGTTTTCGTCATCCAAGTGGAAGCTGGGAGCGTAGCGTTCGCGTTTCCACTGATTGCGACTGAACAGCGTGTAAAACCGCTTGACCCAAGTCTTGAGCGACTCCGCCGAATACTGGCTGAACTGGAAGGTCACATGCTCCAAAACTTCCACAGGGCTCATCTTGTCTCGAATCGCCAACCGCTCGACCGTATCCAACAAATCGTAAGGCATTAGATCGCCTTCGTCGGTCTGGGCTTGTTGAGCCGGTCGCAACTCGGCGGTGGGCTGCTGCCGATTGATGGCCTGCACGGCGGGAATTGGACCGAGTTCGGGCAAGCCAACCGTCTCCAACCATCGCAACCAATGCCGCAAGAAGTTCTTGTCGATCCCGGCAATTGGGGCCAACCCGCCCGAGGTATCGCCGTCCATCGTCGCATAGCCAACCGCGGCTTCGCTGCGATTGCTCGTGGACAGCAACAAAGCATTGTGCAGATTGGCCAACATCCACACGCCCGGCGAACGAGTCCGCGCTTGAATGTTCTGCAACGTGATGTCGTCCGTTTGCCAACTTAGCGGACGTCCCAAACTGCTCTCGGCCAAGCGATGATACTGCTCCAAGGGAGGCTGAACGTCCCACACACCATGACGAGTCCCTACCCAATCGGCAATCGCCTGCGCGGCTTGTTCGGTCACGGGCCCACTGTTGTTGGTGCGTTGGTACACGGTCCAAATCGTTTCGTGCGCCAATTGATGTGCCAACTCAGTGGCGCTGGCGGCGGGCTTCCCGCTGTCGATTTTGCGGGCCAATCGATCCGCTATGGCCGGAATGTACCTCGTCTTCTTGAGCAATCCATCCTGGCCCAAATGCCGCGCGGCCAAATACCACGCGAACCAAGTCAACAGCGTCACCGCCGCCGAATCGGCGCCGCCACTAAGCGAGACCACAAACCCATGCGAACGCGATTTGCGGAGATAATCGAACAGACCTAGTGCCACCGCATACGTGAACTCCAGTTCCTTGGTGGGCAAGGTATCCAACATCGCATCCGGCATCAGGGCTGTCGAAGTCGAGCAATCGTTGGCCTCCGTCGAAAGATCACACGACACCGCCACCAACTCGACATTGTGCATCGCGGCCAATGTCGCGGGTGTGGCACTCGGGTGTTCCGGCGAAGCGGGCACCAGCGACGCAACCGGCAATTCGAATTCGACCTCGACGATCCGACTGGTTCCCTGCGACTGAACTTGTGGTTGGAAACTAGCGGTCTGCAAGCGCAACATCCGGGTCCATTGGAGATCGACCAAGGCCGAAGTGACTTCCACATCGGCAAACGAGAAACGCCGACCAATGGCCAACAGCTTCCCGCCCGAAGCAATCATCGCATCGCCATCGTAGATCGTGCGTCCCGCTTCATTGCCCACCAAGTTGGCATAGACATAACTGACTTGAAACGCGCGGGATCCTTCGATCACGAATCGGCGGCGGACCTCGTGCTTGCCAAACGCAAAGTGACTCGCACTGGGGTTGAGAATGATATCAACGCCGCGTTGGGCCAAACCAGCACCGGGTCGCGACCCCACCCAGGCATCTTCACAGATCTCGAAACCGATCTTGCAGCCACCGATGTCGAAGATCAGGTCTCCCAGCGGCACGTTCGCACCGGCCAAGTCGATCATCACGCTTTGTTGCGCCGGCCAGCGTTTGAACCAACGTGGCTCGTAGTGCAGCCCGTCTCCGGCCAAATGTTGTTTGGCGGCCAAGCCCACAATTTTCCCATCGACCACCATCGCGACCGTGTTGAATAGTCCACCCGCGTGGGACACAGGCAAACCCACGGCGACCGCCATCCCCGCCGTTTCCGCCGCGACACGCTGCAAGTGTTGCAGGCTCAGCGCTTGGACATGAGGCGCTAAAAAGGCATCTTCGCAGCCGTAACCGGTCAAGCACATTTCTGGCAAACAGAGAATCGCCACACCATGGCTTTTGGCTTGTTGAATCGCCTGGATCACACGTTGCAAATTGCCGGACCAATCCAGCGGCGTTTGGTTCAAGACCCCCGCTGCCACTCGCAGTAGTTTCATGTTCGGCTTCTATTCCAACAGGTGGAGCTTGGACAGTTCGCTCAATTCATCGGCATTGGTAAAGGTTTGGCATAGCCCAGGCTCCAATTTTTCGGTCAACTTGCCCAACCGCCGTCGGGTCATCCGCTTGGTTTCGACATTGCGAATATATATGGCTTTCACTTGGTGCGGGAAGCGTTGGGCCGCTCGGCAGTAAATTTCCGGATCACGCTCGCCCGAATCGCCGACCAACAAGAACTTGCGCTCCGGGAACGCCGCCAAGAGCGAGTGAATCACTATGGCCTTGCCGCGTTGCCTCAGCAGCAACATCTTGCGCATCAGGTCGGTTCCCAACCGAAACGTGCGCAAATGAAACGTGCCTCGCGGAAACTGCTGCTCGTCACACAATTGCTGAAGCGGGTCCAATAACTGCCACGGACTGCTGGAGACATAGTGAAACTGACAACCGTGTGTCGCCCACTCGCGATAGAGCTCGGACATGCCCGCGACGCTGCGGAACTCGCGCAGGAACGTGTTCGCCAACAATTGCCGCAGCGGCGAAACTTGCGTGTCTTTGATCGTGTCGTCGATATCCGAGATGACCGACCAACCCGTCCAGGCAATCTTGACCGCATGGCAAGATTTGGGGGCCGCCAACTCCGGGGTCACCGAGATTTGCAAGGGCAAGGGAATCTGCCGAGCATTGATAAGTTGACCGGCAGAAGCGCCCTGCGGTACGTTCATGTCCAAAAAGCGACACAGGTCGTGCGCCGAAAGGCGAATTCGTCCCCGAAATGCCCCGCGACCATTGGTCCGTTTGCTTAAGTGAAAGCGCCGCGAGCCAATGTGAACACTGACATCCAGTCTCTTCATTCCCCGCGAAATAAACGGGGCAACCCGGCCCAAGAACAACGGGTCTTGGAGCTCGTGCGGTTTGGCCCGCATGAGTTTGCCCATCATCGCAATCGACCACCGCGTTGTCAGCCGTTTTTCACTGCCTGGCCGACACGCAAAACCGTCCACCGCAATGATCCATTCTTGGAGAGACGGATCCGCAGGGAAATAATAGGGAGGAAACACCAACAACGAAGGCTCACGAACGTCGCCCAACGGCTCCGGTGTCTTGGGATTCGATCCCCAAAACATGGCGGAGGGCTGTTCCGGGTTAGTTTCTCGTCCCGCGTTTTTTCCGGCAAGCTCGTCCACTTCAACCACTCGAATACTACGCGGCAACTATCCTTTGAAACACAACTTCAAGAGGAGCCTGACAGGCCGACTCTATTGTGAGCGAAAAATGCCTTTTGCGACAGTTGCCAACCTCGGTTCGGACAATTTTATACTCGAGCTTGGTCGTCGCTAAAAAGGCAATTCTTAATCTACGCGATGAAACACTCGCCTTCGACCGCCTAATACAATTTCTGCGACTTGAACACACGAATTCGCCCGTCGTGATACACGTCCACCGTCAAGTTGTACGAATGTTCTGCCATCGTCGTAATGAACGTGTAGTAGCGGTCGGCCTTGAAGGTCGTCGCTTCTCGTCCTCGCACCAAAAAGGTTTCGATCTCGTCGTCATGTTCCGAGCTCAACCAACCTTTGAGGAACGCCTCGATTTTGGGTGGGTTGGGGTCATCCGCATGGACATCCTGCCGGTCCGAAGCCGAAGCACGTGGTGTCGCCTTTCGTGCCGGCGAGGACCGCGGATCTGTCGACGAGCTGGGGTCCGCTAGACGTACTTCCATGCGACTGCCTGCCGAAGAACTCGGTGAAGAACCGGCTGAAGAACGAGGTTCGTGCCCGTCAGTGCTGATCGACTCTGCCGAGGACGTACCACCGGCCGTCATCGGCGTGCGTTTGGTCGAGCGAATCACGTCCCTGTTGTTGATCGGACTGGCCAATCGGTCCGCGACCCCTGAATCGACATCGCTTGATTTCGACGAGCCAGCGGGCGAGGCAATTAGTCGGGCCTCAGCCCGGCCTTCACCTGATTCGATCGCATCGTTGGGTTGGCAACCACTGAAGCTTGCCAGAACCCAAACACACCCCACTAGAACCAGCGGGCGCCGACTCTCGCGCAGCCCATTTCTGAAGTTTGCTATTTCGAACATGCTCTCCCCCACCGACAATCCGACCCGCCCAACTCAGCGCCCCAACGCCCTCCCCGATTGGGAAATGCTGGGAATGCATACTCGCCACGGAATCAAATTGTAACCAAATGCGGGAGAATTCTCAAGTTTTTTGGCTGCCACGAGCTACCGGACCGCAACGGCCTGAGGTTTAGCGACAAAATCCGCCACCAATCCGGAAACCAAGCGGACCTCTTCCTCTGTATTGTGATAGCCCAAACTAAATCGGATCGTGCCTTCGCCCGGCAAAGTACCGATCGTCTCGTGGGCCAAAGGGGCACAATGGTAGCCGGATCTCGTCACGACACCGTGTTCCTTGGCCAACCAATCGGCCAACTGATGCGGCGTGCACTGCCCCGCACAAGTCAGCGAAACGACCGCGGTCCGCTTTGTCAGATCCGGATTGCCGTAAATCCGCAAACCGGGAACTTCTTGCAACCCCGCCACGAACAACTCGGTCAGGCGATGCTCGCGTTCGCGAATCGCGGCCAACGTGACTTGGTTGATCCAACGCACCCCGGCCGTCAGTCCACAGATGCCCAACAAGTTGTGTGTCCCCACTTCAAAGTTGGAGGGGAAGCGGCCCGACATCTCGTGCAGACCGGAATCTTTGCCGGTGCCACCCTCGGCCAACGTGTTCAAATTGATACCAGGCGCCACGTACAAGCCGCCGATTCCCGGCGGTCCAAACAAACCCTTGTGGCCGGCAAACGCCAAGAAGTCGGCTCCAATGGCTTGGACATCCACGGGAATCACGCCCGCGGCTTGCGCGGCATCCAACAGGAACTTCGCGCCGTACTGTCGACAGAGCCGACCGATCTCGTGAACCGGCATGATGTCGCCCGTCAAATTGCTGGCCATCGAACAGGCCACCAATTTGACTCGGCCACCGCGCAATCGCTCTTCCAAGAAGTTCAAATCAAACGGCTCCGTCGGCCGATACGGCGCGCAATAAAAACGAACGCCATGATCCCGCGCCACTTTGCGAACCGGACGCGAGACCGCGTGATGCTCCATCGAACTCATGACGACTTCTTCGTCCGCTCGCCACTGTTGGCATAGGATCGCCAAGTTCAACGCATAAGTACACGACGGCATGAACACCATCTGCATCGCATCGGGCAGGTTAAAGAACGCCGCAACTTCTTGCCGAGCCGCTTGCATGATCGCGGCTCCTTCCGATCCCGACGCACCCGCGGAACGACCAGGGCTGGCCAAGTGCCGAAAACAATCGTCCACCGTCTGGTACACGATCTCGGGTTTCGGCCACGTCGTCGCGGCATTGTTGAGATAAATGTGCTTGGCGTTTTCTAACATGGATGGCCTTTCAGCTTCAGCCTTTGCTTGGACAAGTTCCTCCGCGGACAGTGGGCTTTAGTATCGTCAAGTCGTGCTCCAATGAAAAGCTCTCGTCATCAGTTCACTCCGCTACAAGTTGCCGATTGTTGAGTATCATGATCAACATGCTTTGAGTATCCGCCGTTGTGCTTGGCGCGGATTTGTGTCGGCCCGCTGGGCCTTCTTTAAATCAAAATCTCCCAACCGGGGCCTAGCGACCCCGGCAGAGGTTCTACCGGCCTTCTAGGCCTAAAACTCACATGGGCTGAGAATGGCATCGGTCATCAGCCAAAGTCTCGGACGCTTTGGCTTGTCAACCAAAACGGTGTTTGCCAATGTCTCGATCTCCTTGGCGTGTTAACAAAAACCGTATTGGCCCGAGTCTCACTTTCCTTGGCGAGTTAACGAAGCGGAGTTTGCCAATGTCTCGATCTCCTTGGCGTGTTAACAAAACGGTATTTGTCCGAATCTCTATCGCCTTGTCGCGTTAACGAAGCGTTGTTTACCAAGGTCTCGATCGTCTTGGCTTGTCAACAAAAACCGTATTTGCCCGAGTCTCGCTTTCCTTGGCGAGTTAACGAAGCGTTGTTTGCCAAGGTTTCCATCGCCTTGGTGTGTCAACAAAACGGCATTTGCCCGAGTCTCTATCGCCGTGTCGCGTTAACGAAGCAGTATTTGCTGAAGGCAGTTTACTGGCGATTGCTAAACAATGTTGCTTAAGTAGCGGTATCGCGCGGCTGGATTTTGTTGGTGACGCGCGCCGTGATTCGTCAGAATCCTGGATAGTCGCACCAGACGTGCCGTTGGATTATGATGGGGCCGCGAACCAACCACGCTGCTTTCGACAAAAACGAAACGTTGCGGAATGGTCTTCGCCCCTGCCTCCCACACCCACCTAGGAAATGATCCATGCTGACTCGGTTCGACTCGGGATTTGTCTTCCGAAAAGTTCACGCCATTGGCGCTGGCGTCTGTCTCGCGGCGGCATCTTTGTTTTGTACGCCGTCGCTGGAGTTCTCCGTCGCAACGGCGGCAGAGTCTGGCACCGAAGTGAACGAAGACGGCGCATCCAAAATACGAACGTTGCCGGGGTTTGAAGTCGAGTTGGTTTACTCGGTTCCCAAAGACCAAGGTTCGTGGGTGAGCTTGACAACGGAGAAGCCGGGACGGTTGGTCGCCAGCGATCAGTACGGTCGACTGTATCGCATCACACCGGGCGCCACTGCTGAGTCCACCAAGGTTGAACCACTGACTGCCAAGATTGGTCGCGCTCAAGGCTTGCTGTACGCGTTTGATAGTTTGTATGTGATGGCGCATGCCGGGGATGATCAACCGGCCGGCATGTATCGGCTGCAAGACACGAACAACGACGATCAATACGACCAAGTCACCTTGATCATGCCGTTGGACGGTGGCGGTGAACATGGACCGCATGCCATCGTCTTGAGTCCGGATGGAAAATCGTTGTACGTGTGTGCTGGCAACCACACCAAGCCACCCGTGTTTCAGTCGACCGCCCTCCCGGCAACCTGGGAAGAAGATCAAGTCATTCCTCGCCAATGGGACGCGGGTGGGCATGCGGTTGGGATCATGGCACCCGGCGGTTGGATCGCCGAAGTCCATCCGGAAGGCAAAGGGGTTCGTTTGGTTGCAGCGGGCTTTCGCAACGAATACGACATCGCGTTCAACTCGGCGGGTGAATTGTTTACGTACGATGCCGACATGGAATGGGACGTGGGTGCTCCCTGGTATCGACCCACTCGGGTCAACCACGTGGTCAATGGTGCCGAGTTCGGTTGGCGCAGCGGAACGGGCAAGTGGCCCGTGTATTATCCTGATTCGTTAGGCAGTGTTATCGATATTGGCCCCGGTTCACCCACCGGCGTGACGTTTGGCACTGGCGCCAAGTATCCGGCCAAGTACCAACATGCGATGTACATTGCCGACTGGAGTTACGGAATCATCTACGCGCTGCATCTGGCCCCCAACGGAGCCACCTACACGGCCGAAGCGGAACTATTTTGCAGCGCACCCGCCATGCAAGTCGCTGACATGGTCGTCAATCGACACGACGGTCTGTTGTACTACGTGGTCGGTGGCAGACGGACCCAAAGTTCCTTGTATCGCGTGCATTATCGGGGGGCCGACTCGGTCGCCCTCGCACCGCCTGCCGAACTGACGGAACCGCAGCAGACTCGACGCCATTTGGAGCAGTTGTGGCACCATCCGGTTGGACGCCCGGCCGTGGAGTCCGTGTGGAAGTACCTGGCCAGCCCCGACCGCAACCTGCGATACGCCGCCCGCATTGCCATCGAACACCAACCCAGCGAAGCGTGGAAGCCTCAGCTTTCTCAAGCTCATGACCCGCAGACGACTTTGGAAAAATCCTTGGCCGCTGTCCGTTGTCGTGTCCCAGATTGCAAAGCGGCGATCATGCCGCAATTAGCGGCCCTGAAGTGGGACGAGTTGTCCGTGGACCAACGGCTGCACTTGCTGCGAGTCTATGGTTTGGCCAGCATTCGCTTGCCGGACTTCTCCGCCGCCGATTGGCAAACGATCGTGGACCAAGTCGCGCCGCGTTTCCCCAGTGGCAATGTGCCGACGGATCTGGAGCTGGCTCGCTTGTTGACCGCGGCCCAGCATCCCGCCGCGACGGCCACGATGCTCCAGTTATTGCAAGCCGCGCCAACTCAAGAAGAGCAGATTCATTTCGCTTATTGTTTGGCTTATGCCAAGAACGGATGGACGCCCGCCTTGCGCGAGGACTACTTCCGCTGGTTTGTCGACTCGGCGAACTTGCGTGGTGGGCATTCGTTTAGCGGCTTTATCGCCAACATCCGCAAGCAAGCCGTCGAGAGTGTGGACTGGACTCAGATGGACAAGGCCGCGACCGCTTCGTTGGAAGCCGTCTTGGCGCTGAAACCCACCGAGACGGATCCCCAAGCCGAACTAGCCGCTCGCCCCGTCGTTAAGCAATGGACGATGGACGACTTGTTGGCCAAGGTCGAAGCGCCGCTCGAGGGTCGCGACTTTGAAAACGGGAAGCGAATGTTCGCCGTCACCCAATGCTTCAAGTGCCATCGCTTCGATGGGATCGGTGGCATGGTCGGACCGGATTTGTCAGCCGTCGGACGTCGCTTCAGCAAACATGACCTGTTGGAGTCCTTGATTTTGCCGAACAAGGTGGTTTCGGATCAATACCAAGCCACGATCTTCCAGTTGGTCGACGGTCGAGTCATCACGGGACGCGTCGTGAATCTCAACGGCGATCAATACATGGTCCAAGAAGATATGTTGAACCCCGGAAACTTGACGTCGTTCAAAGTCGCGGACATCGAAGAGATGAAAGCCAGTGAGGTGTCGATGATGCCCGCCAGCTTGTTGGATACGTTGACCGAGGACGATATCTTGGATCTGATCGCCTACCTGCGCAGCGCCGGAGATCCGAACTTCAACGAGGTGCAATCAGCCCGCTAAGCCTTGAGGACTTGGGCGAAACGCTTCGCGATACTCGCCAGCGCGAAGCCAGAGGGGTAGCGATGTTCGCCAGAGCGAGCGTTATGACGCATCACAGCGACGCTCGGACGAGCGTCGCTACAACGGCAGCCGTGAATTTTTGGTTGCGAACTTTGCCGGTTCGCGACGCTGGCCACCGAAGCGGTCGTCAAGACGAGGCAGCATCAGGTGCTGCAGCACCTGATGCCGTCGAAGAGGAGATGCAAAGATGACTGGTTACAGAATACCGCCGTGCACGCGCATCGCTCGCGAGTGGTCCGGTTGGTCCAAGAACCAGAACCGACGCCATTCGTCCCGCATGGCACGTTGGTTTTCGGAGGTGATGATCAGCTCTTCGGTGCGCTCGACCGGGTCAGCCGAGTACATCGGTATGAAGCATCCTGTGTTTGTGCTGATTGCAATCGCCAATAGCGCTGCGACGATGATACGTTTCACCTTGGTTTTCCTCCTGATACGCAACTACCATGTAGGCGCGGGGACTATGAAGTGACCTTGCCACCAATACCATCGACATAACCGGAGCAGGAAGTTTAATCCTCCCAATAGTTTTTGTCGGCAAAGTTTATCCAGGCCAAACCCATCCCGAGGTTCCCTAACATGATTCGGTTCCAATCCCCCGCGTTTGCTCGAGCTTCAACGCTTTTCACCCGGGTTCTGTTGAGGTTGCTAGCAGTGTGGTGGCGATCGCCGAAGGTAGTGGTTCGCTCCGCGAACCAGAAGGTAGTTGTTCGCTCCGCGAACCAACCGAACATCGCTCCGCGAACAACGAACCAACGCTGGATCGCGGACCGATCCACGCAGCCAAGTTGGATCGCGGAGCGATCCACGACACTGGTGACCATCGGCCTCCTGTCCATCGCGGCGATTTCCTTCGGGCAAGACACCAAGCAAGAGTCGGCTGTTCCGCCCGCAAACGAAGCTCCGGCAACCGTTACCGCTCCACCCACTCCTGAGGTTCCACCGGCGGTCGAGAGCGTTCCTTCTCCGTGGGATGTTCTCCGGACGGACCCGAGGTTAGCAGAGCCGCGCAGTTTGGATTCCTTCTTCCCTTTTGCCGTGCCGGCGAGCCTGGAGGCGTGGGAAGCTCGCAAAGCTATGTTGCAAGATCGTTTGCGAACCGTGCTGGGGCTCTATCCCGAGCCACCCCGGACGCCGCTCCACGCGGTAATTTCCGAACCGCTGATCTTGGACGGCTACAGTGTGGCCAAAGTCCGCTTCGAAAGCATGCCCGGATTTTATGTCACCGGCAGTTTGTATCGTCCCCTGCCAAAAGAGGCCGACCCGGACAGCCCGGTCGAGCGCCGACCGGCCGTCTTGTCGCCGCATGGACATTGGTTGCGCGGGCGGTTCATGTACGCCAGCGACGAAGAGGTCCAACGCCAAATGGACGCCGGTGCGGAGACCCACGAATGTGCGGCTCGCAGTCCCTTGCAAGCGCGCTGCGTTCACTTGGCGCGGATGGGGTGCGTGGTGTTTCATCACGACATGTTGGGCAATGCCGACAGCGTGCAACTGTCGGAGAGTCTGGTTCATGGATTCTCCAAGCAACGGCCCCATCTGGAGGCCGCCGACGCGTATGGCTTGTATTCGGTGCGCGCGGAATCGCATTTTCAAAGCATCATGGGCCTACAAACCTGGAACACGATCCGCAGTTTGGATTTCTTGGAAACCTTGGAGGACGTTGACCCCTACCGCATCGCGGTCACCGGTGCCAGTGGCGGCGGGACACAGACGTTCATTGCCGGAGCACTTGATCCTCGCCCAGCGATTTCGTTCCCCGCCGTGATGGTGGGCACAGCGATGCAGGGCGGATGTACCTGTGAGAATTGCAGCTTGCTGCGCGTCGAAACCGGCAACGTTGAATTCGCCGCGATGTTTGCTCCCCGGCCCCAAGGGTTGACGGCCGCCGACGACTGGACGAAAGACATGGCAACGCTCGGCTTCCCAGAACTGCAACAACTGTACGATTTGTACGGAGTGAAGGATCAGGTTGAACTGACTAGTCGCTTGGAGTTTGGTCACAACTACAACCAGTTTGGTCGCCGAGCCATGTACAGCCTGATCGCGCGCAACTTTGGGCTCGCAGATTTTCCCGAAACGCCATTTCAAGTATTGCGCGATGCGGAAATGTCGTGGTTCGTCCCGGCCGACAGCACAGAACCCGCGGACAATTCGCAACCCAGCGAGCCAGAATTTCAGCCGGAGACCGGCGAAGCCTTTGAAGTAAAACTTTTGCAGTATTGGCGCTCGATTTCACAGAACTATTGGACGAAATTGCAAGACGACATCATCGCCAACCAAGCCGATTCCACGGGACAACTATCCCAATGGCGAACGCGTTTGCGGGGACTCTATTTGGGCAGTGACTACCAAATTCCGACCAATCTGGAATGGCTACCCATTTCGCCCGCTCAACCGTCCGACGCCTCGAACCGTTGGCAGCGGGCCGAATGGGTGTTGATCGATAAAGATCGACAAACCATGGTGCCCGTCACGACGCTGGAAGTTGCCGGTCGGCCCGATACGCCGCCGCCGCAAGCGACGCGCCTATGTCTGTATGTTGGCAATGCCGCCGAGGGCCTCTTTGATGCGACGGGCCAGCCGCACGCCTGGGTCCTTGAACGTTTGGCCGCCGGTCAGCGAATGGTCGCGGTCGACCTATTGGGCCAAGGTCGATTCGTTTCTCAGGGTCAATTCAAGCTGGAGGATCGTTGGAAAAAGACCAAACGCGAGTCCGCCGGTTACGTCCTGGGTTACAACTTGCCGCTCGTGAGTCAAAGAGCCCACGACATCTTGCAAGTGTTAACGTCGATTCTTCCTCCGCAAGCGGAGCCCAGTGAACCACAAGTGCTGGAAGTGGTGGCGGAAGGGGATGGAGTTCCCGCCTTGAGCGTTGCCACGTTGGCCTGGGACCAATGGGCTGGCAGCAAAAGTGCAGTCGAACAAGACGGGGAATCACAACCGCGCTTGCAACGAATTGAATTGCGCGGCGGGCAATTTCGCTTTGTCGACGTGCCTTCGCTACGCGACGCCAACTTTTTGCCGGGTGCTGCAGTCGTCGGAGACCTGCCGGGCTTGTGGACACTGAATCGTGTGCCGCACGTCCACGTCGACGGAACGAATGACGACTGGACGCGTTGCAACCAAGTTCGCGCGGCGCTCGGCGCCCCGAAGCTAAGTTTGCAACCGTAACCTCGCTCCCCAGAACGTGGATGCCGTGCCGTGGCATCGTTGCGACGCATGCCCGAGCATGCCCGGACTCCCCCACTTTGCGGAAAGGAACACCTTGCTCCGACATTCGGTCATGATTCTCAACGATGTCAAGTTGATCCGACTGGGCGTCGCCATGATGTTTCAGGACTCGCCGCTCATGTTGGTGGCCGAGGCGGAGACGGTTGTTCAAGCCCGGGAAGTTCTGCAAACGCAACCGTTGGACTTGTTGTTGATGGAAGCGCGGCTGGCCAACCAAGACATCTTGCCGGCGTTGCAAGAATTCAAACGCGACTACCCGCAGCTGCCCATATTGGTCTTCTCCAGCCACGACTATCCGACGGTTCTGGCTCGGTCCAATCACTACGGGGCTTCGGGCTTTATTCGCATGACGGCGGATCGCGAGACGTTCATTCAAATGTGCCGGCAAGCGATTGGGCAAGAGAATCTCTGGACCAGTGACGACTTGCGCCGCGCCAGCATGAGCCATACTCTGCAAAGCTCGGATGCGGACCATGACGTGCCGTTGACTCGCCGCGAGGTCCAGATCCTGCGGTACCTTTGTCGCGGCAACTCCAACAAAGAGATCGCCGTTCGGTTGGAAATCAGTGGCGAGACGGTCAAGGAACACGTCCAACACATTTTGCGGAAGTTAAAAGTTGGCGATCGAACGCAAGCCGCCATTTGGGCAACACGATTGGGCTTGTTTTACGATTGATCGTACCGATCAAGCGACCCGGTGTTGGTTGCCTGGATTTTCTGAATTGATGGAACCACGCAAACCGCTGGTTCCGGCAGGCAACAGGACGGGCTGGCTGTTGCTCCGAATGTGAGCCAACAGTTCGCGAATGACCTGCGTCATCGAAGATGCCACGCATTGTCGGTAAGGATGCGAAGCGGGCAAGTTCTGCATCAATCGGCGATGGGCAGCTTCCAAATTGTGGTAAGGCATTCCGGGAAATAGATGATGGAGCGCATGGAATCGCAAGCCAACCGGGCACAGAGCCAAGGTGATCCAATGTCGATTTGGCAAGTCGACCGAATCCAACAGTTGGTCTTCCAAGCTCATCGAATCGCCGTGGCTGACATAGCGATGGGCGGCCAACGTGCGAAAGTGATTCATGGTC